>PLHP01000329.1 GCA_003138955.1 Acidobacteriaceae bacterium
GAACAGAGGTTCATCGCGCTGGATCTTGTCACCGGGCTTTTTCAGCCACTTGGTGATGGTTCCTTCGAAAATCGATTCGCCCATTTGGGGCATGACTACGTCAGTCGGCATAGTTCCCTTTCCATGAAGCCCTGCGCAAATGGCGGGTGGAGCAAACAAACATTATAGCGAAGCAGGGAGTGACTTCGGGCGCAGAGCGCAAGTATCTGCGCGGACTGTGCGTTTGTGCAAAGGCGTTGTACGAGATTGGCTGATCACGCCTGAAGTGGAGCGTGCTTTTTCTTCGTGGCCGTGGTCAATTGGCGCAAAACATCGATAAATGCAGTTGTGGCGCAGGAAAGTGTCCGGTCGCGGCGGTATGCCAGCCCCAGTTCGCGGAAAAGTTCCGCATCCTCAAGGTCAATCAGTTTGACTCGGCCGGACGCCACTTCATCGCGGGCGAATGACGCGCTGATGATAGACACTCCGAGGTCGGCGGCCACAAAACTTTTGATCATGCCGATGCTGGGCAGTTCCATGCGAACTTGCAGTTCATCGCGGTAAGGGCGGAACAGCTTATCCATGAGCCTTCGAGTATGGCCTGTCTTAGGGAGCAGCAGGGGATGTTTTACGATATCGCGGACGGATGCCGTTTTGTGCTTGGCCAGGGAATTCTTGGGGCTCACCATCAGCATCAGCTTGTCGCGGAACATCGGTTGGATTTCCAGGCTCGCGGACTGGATGGGTAAAGTCAGAAAGCCCACTTCGATGGAGCCGTTCTCTAGCTTTTCCGTGATTTTGTAGCTGAAATTCCGGTAGATGTTGATCTGAACGGGCGGGTAGAGCCGGCAGTATTCCGCAAATACCTCGGGCAGAACGTAGAGGCAGGTCGCCTCGTTGGCACCGACGCGAAGCGTGCCACGGGGCGTGCGGCTATGGTCCGCCACCGCCATTAGCGACTCCTCGCGCAGCAGTTTCAGCCGCTCGGCATAGTCATAGAACACTTGTCCGGCCGGGGTCAGGGTTACGGTCTTGCCTGAGCGGTCGAGGAGACGATCGCCATACTCCTGCTCCAACTGGCGGATTTGGGCGCTGACCGCCGATTGGGAGCGGAAAACTTTCTCTCCGGCGCGCGAAAAGCTGCCCTGTTTGGCCACTTCCAGAAACGTGATGAGCTGATCGAAATCCATTGAGTTTATGCCGGATTATAATGGATTCGGCAGGTTTCGCGGGAAAATAGGCTTAATTCGCGCGGAAACTTCGAAATTCTGAAATTTGCATTCTTTGTATCGAAATTGTGAGTTTTACTTTCCGGCTTAAATGGCAGTAACTAATAGGTTGCAGAAGTGTGTTCCTGAGGCGAAGTGCACGCCCCCGTAGCCTTTGCGGGCAAAGTTCCCACTCAAGAACAACTGATCCGCGAGCGGCGGTGTATGCCGCAGAAGATGCCGATGACGACGCGTCGGGAAAAAACGGATGGTGCTCCCCCCGCCCAGGGTCTGTATCATCCTGCGCAAGAGCATGACGCCTGCGGGATCGGATTCGTAGCTCACGTTCGCGGCCACAAAAGTCACGACATCGTAAACAAGGGAATCCAGGTGCTGCTCAACCTGGCTCACCGCGGGGCCTGCGGATGCGATCCTGAGACCGGCGACGGCGCCGGCATTCTCCTCCAGATCCCACACCAGTTCTTTGTGCGGAAGTGCGTCCAGTTGGGTTTCGAACTGCCTGTGCCCGGCGCTTATGGCGTGGGCATGACATTTTTGCCGGTCGAGAAACATCAGCGCTTGCAATGCGAGGGAGTTCTGGAACGCATTGCGCGTGAAGAGGGATTGACGGTACTGGGCTGGCGCGATACGCCTGTCAAAGCAGCCGCGATTGGCCGCGTGGCGCGAGGTTCGCAGCCCTACATCCAGCAGATTTTTGTAGGCTGCGGGGCGTTTACCGATGAAGACGTCTTTGAGCGAAAACTGTATGTGATGCGCAAACGCGCCGAGAGTGAAATCGCAGCCTCTGGCATCGAGGATGCGGAAACGTTCCATATCCCTTCGCTCTCTTGCCGCACCATTGTTTACAAAGGTCTGTTGCTCGCCCCGCAGATCGCCAATTTCTACAAGGAGCTTTCCGATCCCGACGTGACGAGCGCGTTGTGTCTGGTGCACCAGCGCTTCTCCACCAACACCTTCCCGAGTTGGCAACGAGCGCATCCGTATCGCTACATCGCGCACAATGGGGAGATCAACACGCTCAAGGGCAATGTCAACTGGATGCACGCGCGCCAGTCGCTGCTGCAGTCTCCCTTGTTCGGCGACGATCTGAAGAAGCTCTATCCCATCATTGCGCCGAATGGCAGCGATTCCGCGAACTTCGACAATGCCGTCGAACTCCTGTTTCAGGCGGGGCGCAGCCTGCCGCACGCGATGGCCATGCTGATTCCGGAATCATGGGCTGGAAATTCCCACATGAAGCCGGAGAAGCTAGCGTTTTACGAATATCACGCGTGCCTGATGGAACCCTGGGATGGGCCGGCGGCCATCGCGTTCACCGACGGCAGAGTCATTGGCGCCATCCTCGACCGCAACGGCTTGCGACCCGGGCGTTACGTGGTCACGAACGACGAGCACGTTGTCATGGCCTCCGAAGCCGGTGTGCTCGACATCGAACCGGAAAACGTAAAGATCAAAGGCCGCCTGCAACCGGGGAAAATGTTCCTGGTGGACACGGTCGAGGGCCGCATCGTCCCTGACAAGGAAATCAAACACCGGTTGGCTTCGCGACAGCCGTATGCGGAGTGGCTCAAAGATAATCAGGTCACGATCGATCAGTTGCCCAAACCCTCGCGCATGCACCACCCGGATGCGGAAACCCTGCTTCGCCGGCAGCGCGCGTTTGGTTACAGCGATGAAGACTTGCGCATGATCCTCAGCCCCATGGCCGCGAAGGGCGAAGAGCCGGTTGGCTCCATGGGGACGGATACGCCCCTCGCTTGTCTCTCCGATCGGCCTCAATCGCTGTTCAGCTACTTTAAGCAGCTCTTCGCACAGGTCACCAATCCTCCCATCGACCCGATTCGCGAAGAGATCGTGATGTCGCTCATCAGCTACATCGGGGCCGAGCGCAACATTCTCTCGGAAGAGCCCGAGAACTGCCACATGCTGAAGCTGGCCCACCCGCTTCTGACGAACCTCGAACTGGAGAAACTGCGCCGCGTCTCGACTGGGGATCTGCTGGCGATCACGCTGCCCGCGCTGTTCCGCGCCAGCGAAGGAGAAGCGGGACTGAAGCGGGCGCTCGACGAGTTATGCCAGCGCGCGTCGCTCGCGGGAAAAGCCGGGTACACGCTTCTGATTCTTTCCGATCGTGGTGTGAACAAGGATTACGCTCCCATCCCCAGCCTGCTGGCGCTGGCGGCCGTGCATAACCTGCTGGTCCAGGAGGAAACGCGAACCCAGGTCGCGCTGATTACGGAATCGGGCGAACCTCGCGAGGTGATGCACTTTGCGCTGCTCAGTGGCTATGGGGCGAGCGCCATCAATCCGTATCTGGCATTGGAGAGCGTTGAAAGCCTGGCGCGGCGGGGAGAGTTGTCGGACGGCGTGACTCCCGAACTTGCGATGAAGCACTTCATCAAATCGGTAAATAAGGGTTTACTGAAGACCTTTGCCAAGATGGGTATCTCGACGTTACAGAGCTACCAGGGAGCGCAGGTGTTCGAAGCCATCGGGCTGAACAAGGAACTGGTGGATTCGTATTTCGCAGGTACGGCGTCGCGTTTAGAAGGCATCGGCCTCGAAGTGCTCGCCCGCGAAGCGCAATTGAAGCACGAGCACGCATTCCGTCCCCTGACTGAGTCCGAGACGGAACTCGCGGTCGGAGGAACTTACCACCAGCGAGTCAACGGCGAGTATCATCTGCTGAACCCTCTGACCATCAGTAAACTGCAACAGGCAGTGCGGCAGGATAGCTTCGAGACCTTTCAGGAATACACCGACCTCATCGACAACCAAAGCAGCAACATGGCTACGCTGCGCAGTTTGATGAAGTTAAAAAAGAGCGCCAAGCCAGTTCCGATCGAAGAAGTCGAGTCCGCCAAGGAGATCGTGAAGCGCTTCACGACAGGAGCCATGTCATTCGGCTCGATCAGCAAAGAAGCGCACGAGACTCTGGCCATCGCCATGAACCGCATCGGGGGGAAGTCCAATACCGGCGAAGGCGGCGAAGACGAAGAACGCTTCAAACCGGATGCGAACGGAGACCTGCGGCGCAGCGCCGTGAAGCAGGTCGCGTCGGCGCGCTTTGGGGTCACCGCGAACTACCTCGTCAATGCGGACGAGTTGCAGATAAAGATGGCGCAGGGCGCGAAACCCGGTGAAGGCGGACAACTTCCCGGGCACAAAGTCGATGAAGTCATTGCGCGGATAAGACATTCCATCCCCGGCGTGGGTTTAATTTCGCCACCACCTCACCACGATATCTATTCCAT
>PLHP01000005.1 GCA_003138955.1 Acidobacteriaceae bacterium
GGCCAACCCTTGCGTGGGCGTTAGAGCAATGCCCCGCACGCGAGATGCATCAAGCTGCGTCATCACTTCGACGACAATCTCCCGGTCCGCTCCGGCACGCAGCACGGAAAAAATCGACGGCAAGCAGCGGTCAAAGCGCACATCGACGACACTGCCGCGCACCGCAACGACCGCGCCGTGATTGGAAGAAGGTGCTTCGCTCCTCATTTGATCGCCCACACTGGCCTCATCCCAGACGAATGACGCCCCAGAAAATCAGCGGTTGTTCCGGATAGGACCAACCGTGCAGCTGGACTGCATCGTCATTGGGCATTTTCGAGCAACCACGGCTCAGAGAGTCAAATGATTTATCCGCTCAAGTTCTCGGGCCGCGATGATTCCTCCGGCCAACAACTTTTAGACCTCGCCAAGCTTGAGCAAGCATAGGGCAATTCGCGTCGCGGCGGCCACCGCCGCCGCAGCGGAGTCTCGCAGACAGTATCTTCCCGCGGAGATGCGGAATCTGTGCAGTTTTGCTCACCATGAGGGGGCAAAACAGCATCGTAAACACTCGAGAAAAGCGATGACGCCCTCAAGGTGGCTCTCACGAATGCCTGGGTCGACGAGGTTAATTGTGTGGTATGTCATGAGGCCAGGTGCATTTCCCACCGACACTGAGCAATAGGGAACAGTTTCCGTATCAGCGCGCTGTCATAGTTTGGATCGGGACTTCGCTTGATGGTGTGAGAACGACGGCAAATCTCCGAGGAGACGAAGAAATGTCCAAAGTAAATTCAGTTGTCGCGATATATCAGACGCATACGGAAGCGGATCAAGCGGTGAAGGAGCTTCAGCGTGGCGGAGTCGACATGCACAAATTGTCGATCGTTGGGAAGGGCTACCACACAGATGAGCAGGTGGTGGGCTACTACAATACCGGCGATCGCATGAAGTATTGGGGCAAAGTTGGCGCGTTCTGGGGAGGTTTCTGGGGACTCTTGTTCGGCTCTGCTTTTTTCATGATTCCGGGTCTCGGCCCAATCTTAGCGGCGGGACCAGTAGTTGCATGGATCGTGGCAGCGCTGGAAGGTGCGGTGGAGGTAGGAGTATTGGGTGCTCTGGGGGCTGGCCTCTACAGCATAGGAATTCCTAAAGACAGCATTGTGAAGTACGAAACGGCACTCAAGACAGATCAATTCCTGCTGATCGCCCACGGGACGGCGGCAGAAGTGGCCAAGGCGAAGGACATTATCGAAACCACGCATCCTGCCTACTACACATTGCATGAAGCCGAAGCAGTCGCAGCATAGCAAAGGGAGACCTGCACGGCATGATTGCAGGTCTCAAAGCGCATCTCACTGCACCCGCGCCTCCAATGAGATAGGGCTGGTGGATGAGATGAAGCCTGGCGACTTCAAACCTGTGAGGTCTTCAGTGCTGCAGATTAAATTGATGGAGGTCAATATGGCAAAAACGGCGGTTGGTTTGTTTGAGAATCCGAGCTCGGTCGACGAGGTCGTTCGCGATCTCAAGGCCAGCGGTATCCCGCAGAAGGACGTCCGTGTTTTAGGCGAGCCACGGGACATGGCGGGTAGCGGGGTCATGAGTACCCCACACACTGATTTTGAAGTGGAACTGACTCGGGAATTGAAAACGATCGGGGCCGCCGAAGCGGACGCGGAAGCTTACGTCCGAGGAGTGCGGCGTGGAGGAGTCATGGTTTTCGCAACCGGTTCGGGCGAGCAGGCGGACGCGGCGGCTGAGATCATGAACCGCCATTGTGCGGTGGAAATCGAAGAACTCTGCGCCTCGGTACCGCACCTCCCCAGCACGGTCGGCGAGGACGTGGCTCCCGGTCGCGATGGTTCTGTCCAAGCTGGGAGGGTCCGCTCCCCCGGCGCCGGCGCCCGTTTGTTCGTGTGGTAGATCTTTCACGAAAGACAAGCGTGCTGGGAAGTCAGGGCCAGACATGCACCGTCTCGCTTCTTATTCTGTCTCCCTGGTATGACGGATTTTCTTCGTTGTTCATTCTGTCGAGGAACTTACGCGAATTGGCATAAGTGACGCATAGCTACCGGTCCGCTTCGTCGCCTACTTCTTGGCTCGGTCACGGCCAAAGTACCGCATGGCACTAGTCGTTTCATTCGGATCGACTTAGGGCAAGTGCCACCGGCAGAGAGAAATCATGAGCGACCAAACGCGCGTCAGCCACCCGATCTACAACCTTCTACCGACCGAAATCGAGGGATTCGATTCGCTGGCGGAACTCGCCTTGAATGTGCGTTGGTCGTGGAATCATGCCACCGACGAAGTGTGGCGGCAGCTTGATCCCATACTGTGGGAGATCACGCATAACCCCTGGGTCGTGTTGCAGACGATCTCGCGTGACCAGATCGAGCGCGTGTTGGCCGATTCTGGTTTTCGCAAGAACGTCGATGGCCTGGTGCAGGCTAGGCGGCAGGCCCTGGAGACGCCTGCATGGTTTCAGCAAAAGCACCCGCAAGCCTCCTTGACCTGCGTCGCGTATTTCAGCATGGAATTTATGTTGAGCGAAGCTTTGCCTATCTACTCGGGTGGACTTGGTAATGTGGCCGGTGATCAGCTCAAAGCCGCCAGCGATCTGGGTGTGCCAGTGGTCGGCGTCGGACTGCTGTACCAGCAAGGCTATTTTCGCCAGGTGATCGACAAGAATGGAGAGCAGCAAGCTCTTTACCCGTACAACGATCCCGGCCAGTTGCCGATCACACCTTTGCGCCAACCGAATGGCGAGTGGTTGCGGTTGGAAATCGCGTTGCCTGGATACTCGGTCTGGCTGCGTGCCTGGCAGGTCCAGGTCGGCAGAGTGAAGCTTTACCTGCTAGATAGCAATGACGCGGCGAACTTTCCCGTTCATCGAGGGATTACGAGCGAGCTGTATGGCGGCGGGCCGGAGCTTCGCCTCAAGCAGGAACTGCTCCTCGGGATCGGCGGATGGCGGTTGCTCCGCGCACTCGGCATCAAGCCGGAAGTCTGTCACTTGAATGAAGGGCATGCGGCCTTCGCTGTGCTGGAGCGTGCACGAAGTTTCATGGAAGAAACCGGGCAGCCCTTCGAAATCGCGCTGGCCGCCACTCGATCGGGGAATCTCTTCACCACGCACACGGCAGTGGCCGCGGGTTTCGACCGTTTCGCCCCCACCCTCATCGAACAATACCTCGGTGGTTATGCCGAGCAGAAGCTCGGCATAGCACTCCACGAATTGCTGGCTCTTGGCCGCCAGAACTCGAACGACTCATCGGAGAGTTTCAACATGGCCTATCTGGCGGTCCGCGGGAGCGGTGCGGTGAACGGCGTGAGTCGCTTGCACGGGAAGGTGAGCCGGCACATCTTTCTGCCCCTGTTTCCGCACTGGCCGGAGGAAGAAGTCCCCATCGGACACGTGACCAACGGAGTCCATATGCCGACCTGGGACTCGGCTCCGGCCGACGATTTGTGGACGGGAGCCTGTGGCAAGGGGCGTTGGCTGGGGACGACGGAAAACCTGGAAAAGGACGTTCGGCGAGTCTCCGACTCCGTGCTCTGGACATTTCGCACCGCCGCCAGCAAGTCTCTTGTGGAATACGCTCGCGGACGCCTATCCCGGGAACTAGCTGTCTCCGGCGCGTCGCCCGAGGCAATCGACGGGGCGAAACATTTATTTGATCCCAACGCGTTGACACTGGGCTTTGCGCGACGCTTCGCGACCTACAAAAGGCCGAACCTGTTGCTGCACGACCCGCAGCGGCTGCTTCGTTTGCTGACGAATTCCGAGCGACCGGTGCAACTCATCATCGCTGGCAAGGCCCACCCGGAGGATCGGGCGGGGCAAGCCTTGATCCATGAATGGATAAATTTCATCCGCCAGCCCGAGACCCGCCCCCATGTGATCTTCCTCAGCGATTACGACATGCTTCTGACCGAGAACCTGGTGCAGGGGGTGGATGTCTGGATCAACACACCACGCCGGCCCTGGGAGGCTTGCGGCACGAGCGGGATGAAAGTGCTCGTCAATGGAGGCATCAATCTCTCGGAGTTGGATGGCTGGTGGGCGGAAGCCTACACACCTGAAGTGGGGTGGGCGTTGGGAGACGGCCAGGAACATGGCGACGATCCCGCTTGGGACGCTGTCGAAGCCGACGCGCTCTACGACCTGATCGAGCGGGAGGTGATCCCGGAGTTTTATGCCCGAGACCAGAGCGGCATCCCCACTGCATGGGTCAAGCGAATGCGGGAAAGCATGGCGCAATTGACGCCGCGCTTTTCCGCCGACCGCGCGGTGCGCGAATACACCGAGCAACATTACCTTCCGGCTGCAGCCGCCTACCGTGACCGCGCAGCGAACAAAGGTGCAATCGGCAGGCAAATGGTCGATTGGCAGCATGCGGTGGATCGGGAGTGGGGCTCGTTGCGTTTCGGAGACTTGCGTGCCGAAACCAACGCCGACCACCACGTGTTTGAAGTCGAAGTCTTTCTGAACGATCTCGACCCGAATGCGGTGCGAGTTGAGCTTTATGCGGACGGAATCAACGGCGGCGATCCCGTGCGGCAGGAAATGAAATACGCGCGATCGCTACCTGACGCATTGCGCCGTTGCGCCTACCGCGCTACGGTCCCCGCCGCACTTCCAGCGGGAGACTACACGGCGCGAGTGATACCTCAGCGCTTCGGGGTGGCGGTTCCGTTGGAATCCACTCGAATCCTATGGCAACACTGATCCGATCAACGGAAGAAAAGACGATGAAGAAAGTGACTGCAATCACCTGCTTGTTTCTGGATATCGGCGGCGTCCTGCTTACCGATGGGTGGGATCATCATGCCCGCCAGCGGGCGGCAACGAACTTCAAGCTGGATTTGGCGGAGATGGAGGATCGGCATCACCTGACCTTCGACACCTACGAGGAGGGAAAACTCACGCTGGAAGAATATTTAGGTCGGGTGGTCTTCTACCAAAAGCGACCGTTCACCCGGGCTCAGTTTCGGCGCTTCATGTTCGCGCAATCGAAACCTTACCCCAAGATGATCGCGCTGGTCGCTCAGCTCAAGGCCCGGTACGGACTCAAGATCGCCGTGGTCAGCAACGAAGCACGGGAATTAAATGCTTACCGGATTCAAAAGTTCAAGCTCGACGGGTTTGTGGATGCTTTTATTTCCTCCTGCTTCGTCCACGTCCGCAAGCCCGACGCGGACATCTTTCGGCTTGCGCTGGACATCGCCCAGGCGCCAGCGCCGCAGGTCGTCTATATCGAGAACACCCCGATGTTCGTCCAGATCGCGGAAGGTTTGGGGATTCGAAGCATTCTTCACACGGATTACATGTCCACGTGCGCAAAACTGGCTTCATTCGGATTGCAGAATGACGAAGGTGTCATCCATGCAACCAGCTAATCCACGCATTCTGACGATCAATGGCGGCTCGTCGAGTATCAAGTTCGCGATCTTCGATGCTGGTGACTCGCTCCGACGGATTCTGGAGGGCGGGATTGAGCGGATTGGACTGCCGGAGGCCACCTTCCGGGTGAAAGGCTCGGATCAGGCGGACAACTTTTCGCGACTGGTGACGGCACCGGATCACACGGCGGCGGTGGGCGTTCTGACGGATTGGATCGAGGAACGCAACGGGCGTAACACATTGACCGCGGTTGGGCATCGCGTGGTGCATGGCGGCCCGAAGTATTACAAGCCCGAGCGAATCACTGCGGAAATGGTTACGGAATTGAAGCGCCTCAGTCCATTCGATCCTGACCATATGCCGGAGGAGATTCTGTTGACCGAGGCGTTTCATCGCCGATTTCCTGACCTGCCCCA
>PLHP01000309.1 GCA_003138955.1 Acidobacteriaceae bacterium
CTTTTAACCGGACAGCAGTGATCGTTGCTAATACCCATTTCCACGTTATAGGCTTCCCCGGCAAAGATTGTCAGAGATTTGTTCTGTGCCTTCCAGCCAAACTTCATGATTGTTCCGTCGTTGCCGCTAAGGTTAAACCTTCCTCCGATTCCCAAAGCTCGCCGTTGGTCGGCTGTGCTGGCCAGGTTTTGTTTCAACGCAAAATCGGGGGTGTTCTCTACCAACCCCAGCCCAAACAGCGGCGTCGGAATTCGAAAGATCACGTTGTTCGCAGCCAACTCGGAGGCGAAGTCAGGCTGCGGTAGATTACAACCGGGAGCATCGGTCCTCCCCGCGATGGAAAACAGATTATGCACTCCACCGTCAAGTGCTCCATCGGCCTTACGAATGAATCTGGCTTCTCTTACCGGACCTGCTGGCGTGATAAATGATGGGATCGTATTCCTAGCCCCCATCTCCATTGCAGCCGCTAGTTGCGGATTTGGCTGGGGGGCCTGAGGACTGGACGGGCTCGGACTCGAGCCCAGGGTGGCGGGTTGGGAATGGCACGAGCCGCAACTCGTGCTATTGAATCCCGGCCCCAGTCCTCCGTTGCCTTGCGGAACGTCAGGTACCGGTTCGTCTTCAATGAACTGAGCAATGCCGTTGGCAAACGCAGCTTGCTCAGCTGCATTCAGAGTTGGATAAAATCCTCCGGCTGCCGCTAAGTCAGACCTCGGTCCTGGATCTTGTGGTCCTTGACCAGCAAAACTAACTGTAATCAACGCAAACGCGAGCGCTAATGTTCTCCACCATCGCATGACCCTGACTCCTTAAATCTGATTTGACGAAGCGGCTATTCCGTTTATGGCTGCCGTGGCGCCGGGGCAAGACCTGCCGCACTCGACGGTGGCGGAGCAGACCTCCTTTTCTCCATTTCGTACCTGAATGCACGCGCCAGCACACTCCCGGCATAACCCCGGAGTCACTATGGTGACTTCGGCGCAATGCTCCTGATCTCAGCTGGCTCGGTCAGCTCTGAGACCCAGACGAGGTGCGGCTTGTGCGCTCCCTCGGCCAGAACAATCATCGGAACACGGGCCATGAGCCCGACGCTGCATTTTTCTGTCCGCAGGCTGGAAGATTAGAGACTTCTTGCAAAAAACTTAGATCCGACGTGGTACTTCGTCAAGAGCCAGGAGTGCACAAGCGATTTTTCGTAAGGACACCAAAACCGGCTACTGGCAGCCCATTCGGCGGATGGCCAGTAGTACATGGGCGTGACCATACAACGTGGGCGGTTCCCGCTCGTTCCCAGCCGCTATTTTCCGTATCGGCGCATTTCTGCTAAGTTCTTGAAAAGCCGAATGTGTGTGAGTGAGATTCTCTCCCTTCCTTTAAGTTCTGAGACGGCCCCACCTTAGCCCGCGCCGAGGGAAACACTTGGACCTAGAGTGCATATCCGGGTAGGACGCTTGCCGCAAACCCGGCAGCACCCCTGTGACCTGTACCGCCTTATGAAGGTGGGCTATAAGACGAACTATGCGGTTCCATGCCAAAGGCGTCCTGCTATTGGTCCTGGTCTACGTGACCGCTGCCCGTGTCGCGTCAGCGCAAGAGAAGGGGGTGAACTCCAACGGAGCGTACCGAGTCACTCGCGAGACTGCCGCCCTGCAGCAGCAGAAGCCGATTGGGTTTCGGCCGCTGACTCTGAGTGAGGGGTTGACGATTCTGGGTGCCGCACTGGATTCGCGCCATCACTATGCAGATTTCTCCGCCGATTGCTCCCATTTGGTGCATGGACTCTATGAGCGCGCCGGTTTCCCTTACGAGTACGCGAGCTCTTCGGACCTTTACGCGGGGATCGATGAATTTCTGCGAGTCGCAAGTACGCAACCGGGCGACTTAGCCGTCTGGCGCGGACATGTTGGGATTGTGGTCGATCCCGTTCAGCATTCCTTTTTCAGCGTGCTGCGTTCCGGCCCGGGTGTCGACTCGTACGATGCGCCGTATTGGAAACAGCGGGGACGGCCTCGTTTCTTTCGTTACGTCAAGCCGGCTCCGCGACGCGCTCTCTCCACCCCGATTCGGACTGCGAGCTGGAAGCCCACGCCCTTGGGCAAAACGGAACCGCACGATACGTCTGCCGAAGCCCCAGCGCCTGATATATCGGAGGAGTCCTCGACTGACATCGGCTTCTCCGTGAAGCCGCTGGCAGAGGATCATCCACGGAACGCGGAGGTATCTCATGTTGCGGTCGTGAATTACGTTCGGCCCAAACCCCATCAGGTGAGCACGGCCTTCTTGCAAGCATGCGACGATTCGGAGGAGATGCTCCGCGGGCGCCACCTCTTCAAGTCGGCTCAACCCTTGCTTGTGTTCGGCCATTTCGAAGTAGGGAAGGTGCATATCACAGGAAACCAGGGCTGGGCCGAGGTTGAGATCGATGAACTGGTTTCACTCGCGCCAGGTAAGACGGAATTGCGCAAGCGGTCGGAACGGCAACGTTGGTCTCTGAAGCGCGGCGACGACAACAAGAGTTGGAAACTGACTCCTTCGCGCAACGCAACCTACCTTCCCCAGCATACTGCCGAGCGCATCCTGGCACACGAACTCGCACAGCTCACCGACAACACCAGTCGAGCTCAGGAGAAGGCCGAGCTGGCGCGACTTCTCGATGTCCTTTTCCAAGAGTAGCAAACTTTCCGAACGCGGGAAGGGCGAAACGGCACTTCTAATCGTACTGCTTTGCTTACATACCGCCGTTGGCCGCGCCGCAGACGCACAGCAGATATTTCGGAAACTCCATCATCGGCGGCGTCCGTCGAATCCGCGACTTGCAAAAAAGCGAACGCCACCGCCGAACAGTAGTGGCGTTCATGGTCACTTCTGTTTGTCCTTTTCGCTTGGCGGTTGCTTCTTGGGCGGAGGTGGCGGAGTCTTCGGCTTAGCCTCCGGCGCCGCCGGACGCGGTGCCTGCCTTTGAGTTTGCGGCGTAGCCGGCTTGGCTTCCGCCTTCGGGGCCGGTTGCCGTGGAGCGGGCTTGGTC
>PLHP01000384.1 GCA_003138955.1 Acidobacteriaceae bacterium
TATATATGTAATCGGCCATGCCTACCTAGTCGCCTGGCGGTCGCCCTTCGCTGGGCTCAACCGGGGCGTTATCCACAGGATTTCCACAGAGGCGCGGCTCAAAACTCAGCAAGCTCCCCGCCCCCTAAATCTAACTCCCTCTAGACATTAGACTTATACCGCACTCCTGCCATCCTAGTAAACAGAGAAAGTAACACAAAGGTTTACCGTTTGGCTACTGTGAAGGCACAAACTGCCCGAATTCATAGGGATAGTGCCAAAAAAGTGCGAGAATCGCATCTGGAGCTTCATGGCCGCGGGTGCCCCACTCATTCGCGTTCTTTGCGAATCAGTGGGATTGCCGACGTCGCTTTTGAAAGCCCTCTAGCCCCATGCCCTCAACCCACAAGAAAGTGATCGTGCGGAAACACGACCGCGACTCGGTCAGCGGTTACGTCGCGCCCGCCAACTTTGTGGTGGAGGGCAAACTAGAACTGCTCAACACCTCCGGCAACGTGGTAGCCATCGACCTGCGAGAGATCAAAGCCGTTTATTTTGTCCGCGAGTTTTCCGACACCGACTTGATGCTCCGCAAGACCTTCACCACCCGTCCCCGCACCGAAGGCCTGTGGGTGCGCCTGAAGTTCAAGGACAGCGAGGTGATTGAAGGCATCCTGCCCAACGACCTGACGCAAAATCCCGCCGAAGGATTTCTAATGAACCCTCCCGACCTGCGCTCGAACACACAGCGGGTGTTCGTCCCGCGCGAGGCGTTAACGTCATTGACGGTGCTAGCAGTAATAGGAGCAGCCAACCGCCGCCGCAAAGGCGGCCAGCCCGATACGCGCCAAGTAACGCTGTTCGAGCAGTAGGAAGGCAGCTCGCAGCTCCCAGCTCCCAGCTCCCAGGAAAGCGATCTCGGATTCACGGTGAAATGGGCTGTTCTTATTTTCCTGAGAGCTGACAGCTGAGAGCTGCTTGCTTGCTACAATTCCGAGACACCGCCATGAAACTATCCGACATAGCAAAAGCCCTAGACGCCCGCCTCGAAAACGCCTCATCCGAAACCGAAATCACAGCCGTAGCCGCCATAGAACACGCAAGCCCAGGCCAGCTGACCTTCGTGTCGAATCCAAAGTACAACGCCGCCGCGAAGTCGACGAAGGCTTCGGCAGTGATCGTAGCCGAGAATTTTCCCGCCATCTCCACGGGAATGCTGCGCAGCAAGAACCCGTATTTAGCCTGGGCGAAGGCCATCGAACTTTTCTACCAGCCGCCAAGCTACGCCCCCGGAGTCCATCCCACCGCGGTAGTTCATCCCCAAGCCAAGCTAGGCAAGAACGCGCACATCGGCCCCTACGTAGTAATCGACGAAGACGTCGTTATCGGAGACAACGCCGTCCTCCTGGCCCACGTAGTCATCTATCGCGGAGTAACCATAGGCAACAATTTCTTCGCCCACGCCCACGCCGTAGTAAGAGAATTCTGCCAACTAGGCGACAGCGTTCTGCTGCAGAATGGAGCCATAGTAGGCTGCGACGGTTTCGGCTTCGCCAAGGATAAAGATGAAGACAACAACGAAGCCGACGGCCACCGCTGGCACAAAATCGTCCAGTCCGGCAACGTAGTCGTAGAGAGCGACGCTGAACTCCAAGCCAACACCTGCATCGACCGAGCCAGCATAGGCGAGACCCGCATAGGACGAGGCGCGAAACTAGACAACCTCGTCCACATAGGCCACAGCTGCACCATAGGCCACGACACGCTCGTCTGCGCCCAGGTAGGCCTAGCCGGCACCACCGACGTAGGCAACAACGTAATCCTAGCCGGACAAGTAGGCGTCAGCGGCCACGTAAAAATCGGAGACGGAGCCATAGCCATAGCGCAAAGCGGCATCCCGCACGACGTTCCCGCCGGAGCCATGGTCAGCGGGGCTCCCGCCATCGATCACAAATTGTGGTTAAGGTGCTGCGCCGCCTACGCCAAACTCCCGGAGTTAGCCAAAGCAGTACGAAAGTTGTCGGAGCGCGAGTGAGTCACCTCGCCGCGCCTTCACAATAAACTGTCATCCTGAGCGGAGTAGCCGCTTCGCGAAGCGAAGCAGCTGCGTAGTCGAAGGACCCCTACATGTCCGATACTCCCAATGCCGGGTGCGCCACTTCTCGCGCTTTTCGAGAAATTGCCCGCCGAATAGTCGGCACCTTTCGACGCCGCGCGGGTGCCCCACCCTTCGGTTTTTGAAGGGTGGGATTCTGCGCCCACCGCTTGTGATCTTTCGCTGACCCGTAACCAAGCTCAACCGCACTGCCGATGTACGCAACCCCGCTCCAAGCTTTCCTCAAACCCCTGCCCGGAGAACTAAAAATCCCCGCCCACTTCCCGCAAGGAACCGGCGAGATCGGAGCCGACACGGCTATCTAATCAGGTGTCTCCCCGGCTGCTAGGGCGATGGGTGCAAGCTGCGGTAACATCGCCAGGGAGTGGTAAAGATGGATTCCAATGCGAACGCAACTCTCGACGAGGCTACAGCTTGTTTTCTCGCATTCGCACGAAGTTTAGTGCTTAAACTATCTCAGTGGGGAGAGCGAGGCTGGCCCTCCCCTTTACGATGACTTCGAGGTGAAGTTTTTCGAAGGTGGGCGAAGAAGCGACATCGTAAAAAGACTAGACTACGAACGATTCTTTCGCCGCCGATGGGATCCGTCATCAGCCGAGGTCAAAGAGTTAGCAAGAGATTGTGTTCGCCTCCATCTGGACCGAGGCCTATTAAAGCCCCCTCCGCTCGCGAACGCCCAAGGGATAGCGCTTGCCGCACCTTCGTTTGAAGAGATTTTACCGAGCCTAGTTTGGGCGGTCGCACGACCAGTCTTACTGACGATTAACAAGCTGCAGACCCTGGAGGTTCCAGACGCCGAGTTCCTCGATACCTATCGACGATTTGTGGAAGGCTGGTGCATGGCGGATGTGCCCCAGGTTGCCCAACGACTACTCTCTCAACTCCGCCGGCAGACCGCTGTTGATCGCGGCCCGCACTTTGGCCATCAGGTTATTGCGTTCTCCGAAATCGGCGGGCTCTATGGGATCGTGAAACTCGACCGTTACCGTTCCCGGACGAATCGCAAAACGCGCCTTCGGCATGACTTCTTCGGTACCTGAAATCGTGATAGGCACGACCGGCACGTTGCACTCCTGGGCGAGATAGAACGGACCTTTCTTGAAGGGCAGCAGCTTGCCATCGAACGAGCGCTTGCCTTCCACGTAGATGGTCATGTTCAGCCCCTGCTCGATGGCTCGGAGCGCGTCGCGCACGGCTGAGATGCCCGCCTCGCGATTTCCGCGGTCGACCGGCACGAGCGATCCGATCAGCATGATCTGGCGGAGAATTGGAACCTTGAACAAACCCTTCTTCACCATCACCGAAGTGCGGCGCGGAATCAGCGGCAGCGTAACCGGCGGATCGAGATTGGAGATGTGATTCGACATGAAGATATACGTTCGCGCCGGATCGATTTTCTCGAGTCCCAGCGTCCGCACCTTTACGCCCGCGATGCGCACTCCCGTGAATGCCGACCACATGCTGGCGCGGTACAAAAAGCTGATGTCTTTGGTCAGATAGGTCCAGGGAAACCCTAAGAGCGCCGCGATGGGCAGCGCAGCGGCCCAAAACACCAGCATGAGAATGGTGCGAAACACTTATCAGTCCGTGGTGAAACTCGAATTTCGAAATCCAGCGCCTGAAGGCGAGGCGATACTCTTGCACTTGCGGCACGCCTGAAGGCGTGCCCTGATACGAGTCTCAATTGCGCCATGGGCTGTCATGCTTTCGCCGCGAGCCCGCGCAAGCGTCGCGGTAGCTTCTCATAGATGCCGCCGAATCCGCCATTGGACAGAATGGCCACCACGTCTCGCTGGCGCAGTTCGGGGACGATCGCGTTCACGATGGCATCGGCATCGGCGAAGATGCGCGCCTGCTTTCCGCGTTTCTGGATCTCGCTTACCACGCGATTCAGATCCAGCCGTTCCGGCTCGGGGATGGCCTCCGACTTGAAGATGGCAGCGATCACCACCTGGTCGGCTAGCGCCAGGCTGCGGGCTAGGGCATCCTGTAGCACGTTGCGGCGCATGGTGTTCGAGCGCGGCTCGAGCACCACCCACAGCCGCGATTGCGGATAGCGCGCCCGCAACGCCAGAATCGTCTGCTCGATGGCCGTGGGATGATGGGCAAAGTCGTCGATGATCGTTATTCCATTGACCTCGGCCTTCAACTCGAGGCGCCGCTTCACGCTGCGAAACGTTGCCAGAGCCTTGGCAATCACATTTCTTGAAATTTCATAATTCGCCGCCAGCGCCGCCGCTGCCGTCGCATTCCATACGTTGTATTCTCCGCCGAGCGGGAATTCGAAGTTTGCCCAGGGCTTTCCGGCGCGCATGACCGACCAGGTAGTTCGTTCCTCGTGCAATTTCAGATTTTCGATTTTCCAGTCGGCGCGATCCGACGCGCCGTAACGTTCGACTGGACAGAAGGCTTTCTTCAGACAGCGGTCCATGCTTTCACCTCGGCTCTCACCTCGGCTTTCACCCGAGATCTCGCCCGGATCAAAGGCGACAATCCGCCCGCGTCGCGGAACCAGGTTCACCAGCCGCTTGAAGGCCGTTTCCACGGCGTCCAGATCTTTGTAGATATCCGCATGGTCGAATTCAACCGAGGTGAGAATCACGGAGTCCGGAAAGTAGTGCAGAAACTTCGGACCTTTATCGAAAAATGCCGTGTCATACTCGTCGCCTTCTAAAATAAAGTGCTTGCCTTCGCTGAGCCCAAAACTGCGGCCGAAATTTTCCGCAATGCCGCCGATCAGGAATGAAGGCTGGAGGCCAGCGGTCTCGAAGATCCACGCCAGCATCGACGTGGTCGTCGTTTTGCCGTGCGTTCCGGCAACCACCAGCACGTTCTTTCCGACCAGAAACTCATCGTGCAGAAGTTGGGGCAACGAGCAGAACGGAATGCGCTCGTCGAGGAGGCGCTCCAGTTCCACGTTTCCTCGAGAAAGCGCGTTGCCTACGACCACCAGATCGGGACGGGGATTCAGGTTCGCCTCTGCAAACGGCTGTGCTACGGGGATGCCCAATAATTCCAGAAACGTCGACATTGGCGGATACGCTGCCGCATCCGAGCCGGTGACGCGAAAGCCTCGCTCTTGCAGCATGCCGGCCAGCGAAGCCATTGCCGTCCCGCAAATGCCGATTAGATGAATGTGTTTGGGTCTGGTCATCAAGGATTACTCATTGGCTTGCTCATTTCGTGGTCGCGGACTCCAGAATCCTCAGCCTCACTTCTGCACCCACTTCGAGCCGGGCTTTCACGCCGATTGGCAGCGTGATGTTGGCGCGCGACACATGTCCTGAACGCAAGCCGAACGCCACCGGAATTCCCAGATCGCCGACCACTCGCAGCACAACCTCTTCCAGCGTGTAATCCTGATCTGGACTCTGCCGGCAGTCCAGCATTTCTCCGAAGACAATGCCGCGCACGTCTTTCAGCTTGCCCGCCAGTTTCAGTTGCATCAGCATGCGGTCGATCTGGTACGGCTTGGTCGCGACGTCTTCGAGGAACAGAATCGTTCCCGCGGTTCGAATCTCGTGCTGCGTGCCCAGCGACGACACCAGCATGGAGAGGCACCCGCCATAGAGGGTTCCCTCCCCTTGCCCCACCGCCAGCGGCCTTGCGCCTGATCCCTTGCCAATCTCCCATTCTTCCGCGCCACCCAACGCGTTCTGCCACGAGTCCAGGTCCACACCGCCGGGAACGGCAAAATCCTTGGCCACCATCGGGCCGTGGAAGGTCACGACGTTCGCCGCGTCCGGAATGTAGCACAGCAGCGTTGCAATATCGCTGTAGCCCACCAGAATTTTGGGATGCGCAACGATCTTCGTCGGATCGAGCAGCAGCGGCAGATAGTTTGACCCATATCCTCCTCGGGCACAAACGATCGCGCGGATATCGTCGCGGACGAACATGTCTTCCAGTTCGCGCGCCCGGCGCTCCGCTGAGCCGGCAAAGTAGAGATCGCGTTCCAGGATCGACTCGAAATAAAAAGGTTCATAGCCGACGCGGCGAAGACCGTCGCAGCCCGCCTCCAGCATTTCGCGCTTCACGTTCGACGCAGGCGCAACGATTCCCACCTTGTCACCCGGACGGAGTGCGCGCGGCTTGATTCGCGGGTTTTGGGAAGCGGAAACCATGTGGGCTATATCTTGCCTAATGACCTGTTGTGAAACTCAAATTTCGAAATCCAGCGCCTAAAGGCGCGTTGATGCGCTTGCGGCATGCCTGAAGGCATGCCCTGATACGAGTCTCACGTACACGACGGACTGCGAGACTCGATCTTAAATGAAGAATTCTCCGCGGCAGACGAGAGTTGCCGGACCCCGCAGATAAACTTGATCCTCCCAGCGCACCATCTGCGCACCTCCGGGCGCAATCACCGTCACCGGCGAAGCGACTCGCCCGCTCGCAATCGCAGCTACCGCGGACGCGCACGATCCCGTACCTGAAGACTGCGTTTCTCCCACGCCCCGTTCAAACAACCGGATATCGATTTCATTCGCGCCTTTATTCGTATGGCGCACCGCCACGTACTCCACGTTCGTGCCGTGGGGAAACTGCGGCTGCGTTCCGATCAGCGCCGCCTGCCGCTGCCAGCCATCCGGAAAGTTCTCGACGAAAATTACGTAATGCGGATTGCCCATTGAAACTTTCGTCCCTACCGCCCGTCCCGACATCGTCTCAATGGACAACTCGCCGCCGACCTCCGGCTTGCCCATCTCCGTTTCGAACTCAAAGGTGGCGCCTTGCTGGCCACCTTGCGGACCAACGAGGCGACAGGTCTTCAGTCCGGCGCCGGTGCGAACCACAACTTCTGCTTTATCCGTTCGTGAACAAATTTCCGCCGCCACACAGCGCGTGCCGTTGCCGGAGATTTCCGCCTCCGAGCCATCTGCGTTAAACAGTCGCAGCCTCGCGTCAGCGTCGGCATCGGGGAACAGCCATTCCACGCCATCGGCGCCCACTCCGCGATGGCGATCGCATAAGCGGCGGCTGAGCGCACTCAGGTCGCCGAAGGCGTACGCACCTTCCACTATCAGAAAATCGTTGCCACAGGCCGACGCTTTGGTGAAAGGAACTTTCGCGGTCTGCTGGCGCTGTTTTTGCGGCGCGCTCATTCGTGTTCCGTAACCCCGAGTGACGTCACCACCGCGAAAAGCGCGCGGTCTGGGGACCACGGAGCGGATTCTATCACCGCCATCCGGCGCTTTCTGTGTTGCCGGGCGGAAGGGGTTAACGCGATTGATTCGGGGCGCTCCGCGCCGCGTAGATGCGCGCATGGGGTTGCCCCGTCGCGTGAATTTCGATGAGCTCCGTGAGATTGGTCCGATTCGCGCCTTGGTCTACCGCATCGCCATCGAAGGCAATCACAAAATCAACGTAGCGCGGCGGATCGGCCAGGGTGCGCTCCCACAGGCCTTGGGGATCTGACGGCCGCTTCCACATACGATGATTTTCGTTATTCACCACCTGGCGCAGTGGAATACCCGCCTGCTCCATGATGCCCACATGCTCGCTGAGGTCCATCAGAAACCGTGAGTTTTTCGGTAATCGGGCAACCACGCGCTGCACCTCGGAATTCAAGGGACTGCGAATCACCCAGTTCCTCCGCGCTTCTGCCAGGCATTGCGGGCCCGCCTTCCACACCGATACGTAACTGCCCACCACCAGCGCCAGTATCACGGCGACCATTTTCCAAACATGCCGGCCACCCGCGGCCAGTAGAAAGACAGAAGCCGCCAGCACTCCGGTCGAAACCGCAAACATCGGCAGCAACTGGAGTCCGTAGCGCTGGTTGAAGGTGGCAAACGGCCACCAGGTGTAGACATGAAGCGGCACCGAGCCGTATGCAATCGAAAACGAATAGAACACCAGCGGAACCCACAACAAGAGCAGCGATGCCGATTGCGCGCGCAGTTTCCACGCTGCGATTACGAGCGCCACCAAGGCGGCCGCCAGCCAGAACCGGCCCCAGTTCCCGTTCGCCATATTCAATTGCGCCGATTTCAAAAAATAGATGGCCGCGACTCCGGCGTGGTGGAGCGCCGGATTCGGCGCCCCTACGCGCTGCTCAATCGCCTTCGCCGAGTATGGACCGTTGGCGAAGTCCAACGCGTTCCCATACACCACGCCGTTGTACGCCAGCCACAGGACGGGAACGACGGAGATTCCAAGCAGGAATTTCGCTGCAACCCGGCGCGCGGTGCGATCTTCCCACCGCCGCAGTGCTATGACCGCGACCGCCGAGCCCATCACGCCCGCCAGAAACCATCCGTCGTAACGCGTTAGCTCCGCGCCGGCCAGGCACCAGGCGCAGCGCTTCAGAGTGCGCGCGAGAGCTGGGTCGTCCCTCCGGGACTTCGATAATTTTTCCCGCCCTACCCCGCGCTGAAGCGCGGGGCTAAGCTGGTTCGCCCCTTCGGGGCTGGATTCTCGTTCAGCAGCGGCCTCATTTTTTCGCAGGTCTTTTTTTCGCAGGTCATTTTCGTTCACGTCATGCTTCCGCAGCGCGCGAATAAAATCCGCGAAGTACACTACTGCCCAGATAAACAACGCCAGATAGACCGACTCCGTCATGGCCGTTGCCTGCATGTAGACCAGGTTCGGATTGGCTCCATAAGCGAAGGCCGCGGCCCATGCGCCTACGGCGACCGCCGGGTTCGTGCCGGCTTCCTTGCCCGCTTCCTTGGAGAAACCGGCTTCGAGCATGCCGTGTGCGAGACGAAATATTCCTACCACCCCGAACACGTAGGCGATCATCGAGGGGATGGAACCGCCCGTTCCGTTCTGCCACATCGCGTTCGACCAAATGAACGGGATCATCAGCAGATGAGGCAGCGGCAACCACACCGTGCCCAATTGCAGCAGGCCGGGAGTTTGCGAATCGAAGACGCGCCGCGCAATATTGATGTGCGCGACCGCGTCGCCGTAGAGCAGAAGGTCGCTGTGTCGAAAGTAGTAAATAAATGAAAACAGAGACACCAGGGCAGGTATCCCGGCCAAGCGGGCGGTGCTGTGGTTCGGAACGGCGGCTGTCTTTTTTGTCACTCTCTGCCCGCTCTGCATTCCGCAAGGATAAACCGCCAGCGATTCCTGTGAAAACTGGGGGTCCCTCCGGGACTTAGGTCATTCTTCGCACTTTTCCTAGCGGTGAAGTGCTGGGCTAAGCTCGGTCGCCCCTCCGGGGCTGCATTCTCGAGAGGTCCTATTCCAGGTGCGTCAGTTCGCGGAAAATCTGAAAGCGCGCGTCAATTTCTCCACGCGTAAGATTCTGTAGGCGCTCCGTCCCGAAACGTTCCACGGCAAACGATCCCATCACCCCGCCGTAAAACAAGGCGCGCTTCAGCACCTCGCGATTGATCTCTCCCTGCGACGCGATGTAACCCATGAAGCCGCCGGCAAAGGAATCGCCGGCTCCGGTTGGGTCTTTTACTTCTTCAATGGGCAGCGCGGGCGCGCGAAACGGATGCGATCCAATGCCGAAGGCTCCCTCGCGGAAAAAAATAGTGGCTCCGTATTCGCCGTGCTTCACCACCAGCGCGTTCGGTCCCATGGCTAGAACTTTTCTCGCCGCTCGCGGAAGATTCTTCTCCGCGGCCAGCATCTTGGTCTCGGTGTCGTTGATCAGGAGAACGTTCACCAGCTTCAGCGTTTCCGCCAATTCCCTGGGCGTGCCCTGGATCCAGAAATTCATGGTGTCGCCGCCCGTCAGGCGCACGCCACGCATCTCCAGGCGCACCGCCGCTTGCAGCGTGGGGTGGATGTTGGCAAGGAAAAGGAACGGTGTGTCCGAATACTCTTTTGGAATGCGCGGATGAAATTTCTCGAAGACGTTCAGTTCGGTGAATTCGGTCTTGGCCTCGTTCAGGTTGTCGATATACTGTCCGCCCCAGCGAAAGGTCTTACCCTTGGTCCGCTCGATGCCGCGCGTGTCCACGCCTCGTTTTTTCAGCACGGCTTCGTGTTCGGGCATGAAGTCGTCGCCCACCACCGCGACCATCCGCACCTCGGTGAAGTAACTTGCGGCGAGCGCGAAATAAGTGGCTGCGCCTCCGAGAATGTCGCCCACGCGGCCGGAGGGCGTGGTGATGGTGTCGAAGGCAACCGAACCTACTACCAGAATGCTCATGAGGCTCCGTGGGGCCGTCGTTAGTCGTTGGTCGTTAGTCGTTGGCAAGCACGCCCGGGAAGCATCCGACAAAGTTCGCTGACGACCAACGACGGACGACTGACGACTACTTTAAATACTTTCCCAATATCAATTGCAGCTTCTCTTTGGTCGCGGCCGGAATCTTGGCTGGATCGGTCAGAATGGCATTCGCCAGCGCCGACCCGCATTTGCAGGAGCGTGTTTTCGGCATCGTCGATACCGTGGCCGTCACGACTTTGGCGGCGTTCTCGGCGTTCTTTGCCAGCACGGAAAGAATCTGCTCGACCGTCACGGAATCATGATGCGGATGCCAGCAGTCATAATCGGTGACCATGGCGATGGTGACGTAGCAAATTTCCGCTTCGCGCGCGAGCTTTGCTTCCTGCAAATTGGTCATGCCGATGACATCGGCACCCCAGCTGCGATACACGTTCGACTCGGCTTTGGTGGAAAACTGCGGACCCTCCATGCAAATGTAAGTGCCNNATGTGCGCCACAATGCCGTCGCCGAAGAAAGTGTCGACGCGGTGCCGGGTGCGATCGAAAAACTGGTTCGGGATCACGAAATCGAGCGGCTTGTGCTCATCTTTTAGCGACCCCACCGCCGAGACCGAAATAATGCGCTCCACTCCCAACTGCTTAAAGCCGAAAATGTTGGCCCGGAAATTCAGTTCGCTCGGCAAGATTGTGTGCCCGCGGGCATGGCGCGCGAGAAATGCCACCTGGTGGCCTCCCAGCGTCCCCAGAATGTACGCATCCGAAGGATCTCCAAATGGAGTGTGCTGCTGGACCTCGCGCGCGTCGGCGAATCCCGGCATCTGGTACAGACCGCTGCCGCCGATAATGCCAATCTCCGCCTGCTTCAAATGCGCTCCTGCTGGGGCTGGCCGGACGTTTATGGGGCGAACGTTAAATGTAATGACTGCGGAACCTGATTATACAAGACGGGAACTCACGGCTGACCGGGCGCGGCTTTGTCTAGCGGTTTTTCTTCCGGCCAGAAGTCTCCTTCCACCCGCTTCGTGGTCTCGTCATCCAGACTCTCGCTAATCAGCACCGCGTCGCCCCGGACTTCAATCACTACCACTCCCTCTTCTGTGAGCCAGGCGTGGCGTCCACGTAACGTTCGCCAGGAATCGACCGGCGGCGCGTCTTCCGCAACTTTGCCGTCCGGTCCCAGCCCTTGCCGCTTCTGATATCGCTTGGCCAGCGATTTCGCATACACCGCCGCGAACTCCGCCGCTTTCTCCGCGCTCGACCAGCGGGAAACATATAGCAACCCGATGGGCGCCGATTTGTCTGCCTTTGGCTTGCCTGCAAAGTAATAACCGCCGCGCCACTCCGGGTATATCGCCTTGGCCTCATCGCCGCCCGCATACTGCTCAACCAAAACATAAACGTCAAACTCTCCCATCGCGCCGATATCGAATGGATCGTAGCTTTTGAAGTCTCTCTCCATGTCAATCATCTTCATTGGCGGCAACGTCTCGCGCACAAGGTAGGTCTCGGGTTCCATGATTTCGCGGGTCGTCTTCGGCGGATCCTTGAACGCGCCCGCATACGCCAGTTCCTTCCCGCCCGCGTGCAGGAGCGCGACGGTAAAGTCGAGTCCGTAGCGGTAGGGGAACGTCAGTTCCTCTTTTAAAAAGATCGGAGCATCACGAAACGCTGGAGAATCCGGCGTCCCGACCAGCATGCCCTGCTCGAGCGATTCGACAATCTGGGGTGAGTCCAGCAGCGTCTTTCCGGCCGGCGCCAGGGAATAATCCATCAGCACCGCCATCGCCTGCCCCTCCAGCACGGCCTGCCGCGCAGCGCTTTCCTCGTCATTTTCAATGTCGGCCTGACTCGGGTCATCCTTTTTGTTATCAGCTTCTTTCGCTGATCCCCTCATCCATTTCTCGATGCCGAACGACTGGTCCTGGAGCGCGTGCGTCAGCTCGTGCGCCAGCACCGGCTTCTGCTGTTCTGCGTCCAGCCAGTTGAGCAAATTCACAGTTTTTGTTTTTTCATCGTAGTATCCCGCCACCTGTTCGCGCAGCATCGCCACCAGAAAGTTGGGCAGGTCGAAGTTGCGCGGCAGCAACCCGAACTTCTTCAGAACCTCCGACGACCGCTCCAGTCGCTTCGCGTCCTTGTCGTCCTTCATGCTCTTCTTGATATAGGACTCCACCTCATCGCGCTTGGTCAGCCTGCGCTTCACCTTGTGCTTGATGGGCAGGCCCGTGTCCTGGCTGGCAAACTCCAGGATCTCGTCCACCGAGCGAAAAAGTTCCTTTGCCTCCTTGGGCGAGACAATGGTTTCTTGCGTGGCGCGGGTGTCCTCGCCGGCGGGAGCCTGAGCTTGCGACGCCTGATCCTGCGACACAGCGACCGCCCCAGTCGCTGCTTGGCCCCACAGCGTGGCCGCCAGCAGTAAGAGCAGAGCAAGTTCCGAAAACCATCTTTCGCGAAACCATCTTTCACAAAACCAGCTTCGGAGCTTTTGAGCAACTACCTTGACATTGTCCATTGGCATCGAGTTTATACTGTCCCATGGCCGTCAATCCCATGGCCGTCAATCCCATGCCCGTCAATCCCATGCCCGTCAATCTGTGGACCAGAACCGATCACGCCCTGGATTACCTCGGACGAGCCGACTCCATTGCGCATCGCACCGAAGGCGAATCGTCGTTGCTCGAGTTCGTTCCGCCGACCACGCGCCGCATTCTCGACCTGGGTACCGGAGATGGGCGGCTGCTGGCGCTGGTGTTACGCGAACTGGTGAAGCGCGAGCATCCGAACACAGAAGCCATCGCAATCGACTTCTCTCCGGCCATGCTTGAGGCCGCCAGGAAGCGCTTTGCCGGCGATTCCTCGGTGGCCGTGATAACCCACAACCTCGATGACCCGCTTCCCGACTTGGGCAAGTTCGACGCTGTTGTCTCCAGCTTCGCGATCCATCATGTCGCGCACCAGCGCAAGCGGGCGCTCTACTCCGAAATCCACGAACTGCTGAATGCCGGTGGCGTCTTCTGCAATCTGGAACACGTCGCCTCGCCCACGCCCAGCCTGCACGAGGAATTCCTGCGCCAGAGCGGCCTTACACCTGAAACCGAGGACCCTTCCAACCAGCTCCTCGATGTTGAGACCCAGTTGCAGTGGCTGCGCGAGATCGGATTCGCGGACGTGGATTGTCACTGGAAATGGCGGGAACTGGCGCTGCTGGCGGGGCGACGGGGGTAACAGGCTTCCCAAACATGCTCGTGTGGTGACGGGGCTCAGCCCCGTCCCGGCGGGGCAGAGCCCCGCCACCACACAATCAGCGATGAGATACTCTCTCGGCCACCCACTCGCCCGCCTCGCGCGTCCCCAGCGTGCCGCCGATGTCTTGCGTCGTTTTCTTCTGCCGGACGGCTTCGAGCACGGCGGCTTCGATCTTCTGCGCCTCGCCGGACATTCCCAGATGCGCCAGCATCATCGCCGCCGTCAGAATTGCGCCGAAGGGATTGGCAATGTTTTTGCCTGCAATTGGCGGCGCTGAACCATGCACGGGCTCAAACATCCCGATTTGCCCCAGTGAAGCGTGCCCCGGACGCAGATTGCCGCTCGCGGCCATCCCCAACCCGCCCTGCAATCCCGCGGCGAGATCGGTGATGATGTCGCCAAACATGTTGTTGGTGACGATGACATCAAGCCCGCGCGGATCGCGCACCATCTGCGTACAGAGCGCGTCCACGTACATGTGCTGCGTCTCGATCTGATGTGGATACTCTGCTGCGACTTCTTTGAACACGCGCTGCCACAGGCTGCCAGCGTGCGTCATGGCGTTCGATTTGTCGCACATCAACACTCGCTGCCGCGGAGAACCATTGACGTTCGAATCATCCAGCTTCCGGTGGCTGGCGCAGTACTCAAACGCGTAGCGGATGATGCGCTCGACGCCCTTGCGCGTGTTGACGTCTTCCTGGATCGCAACTTCGTCCGGCGTTCCCCGCTTGAAGACTCCTCCGAGATCGCCGTAAACGCCCTCGGTGTTTTCGCGAATCACAACGAAATCGAGGTCTTTGGGTTCGACGCCTTTGAGCGGGCAGAGCGACGCATCCAGCAATCGCACCGGGCGGACGTTCGCGTACAGGTCCATTTTGCAACGCATGCCCAGCAGGATTTCCTTCGCGTGAATGTTCGAGGGCACGCGCGGATCGCCGAAGGCGCCGACCAGGATGGCGTCGAAATCCCGCGCCAGGGCAGCGAAGCCGTCCGGGGGGACGGTAATTTTGTCGGCGAGATAGCGGTCGGCTCCCCAGTCGAAATGGGTTAATGCCAAATCCGCACCGGCAGCCTGCATGACCATTAGAGCCTGCGGAATAACTTCTTTTCCGATCCCGTCACCAGCGATCACCGCAATGCGCTTCATTTTTATTGCGCTCACGCTGGCAACGTTAGCACATGGGCGAACCATCCATAAACCCGTTTTATAAACGATGGAGCGCCGGGCGTCCCTCCCGGCAGAACCCTTCGGCTGCGCTCAGGGCAGGCTTGCGAAGACGCGCCGTCCCTCCACTATCCAGTTCGTCGCGAAAGAGCTAGCGCCTGTCGAACTGCACGCTTCGTTATAATTGAAAGTTGAACTTATGACTTCGACGACAGTTCCTGGGGCTAACCCTATTGAGCACAGCGGCGCGGTCGGCGGCACTGCACCCGACTTCGGCGATGCTCGCGCCGAGTTCCAGGCCTTGCTCTCAGGCTGCGGCCTCTATGACCTGAGCTGGCGCGCCAAGATCGCGGTGACGGGCGGCGACCGCGTCCGCTGGCTGAACGGGATGGTCACGAACAACGTTCGCGATCTGGCCCCCGGCCACGGCGTCTATGCTTTTCTGCTGAACGCGCAGGGCCGGATTCAGGGCGACCTCTACGTCTTCCAGCGTGGAGATTCGCTGCTGGTGGATACGGAACGCGGGCAGCGCGACAAAATATTGCAGCTCTTCGAGCACTACATCATCGCCGACGATGTGGAGATCGCCGACATCAGCGACAAGCTTACCGCGCTTGGCCTGACTGGGTCCGAATCGCGCAATGTTCTCGAACGCGCCGGCATCGTGGTTCCCGAGCTCGTACCGTTGGAGTTATGCTCGCCGAAATGTGATTGCGCGTGTAGCTGCCTGCAATGCACGCTAGTGCGAGGCGATGACTCCGCAGGCATGTCGTACGAAATCTGGTTGGAGCCAGACAAACTGAAATCCACGTGGGACGCGCTGCTCAAGGCTGGTGCGCGGCCGACGGGCACGACTGCGCTGAATCTCTTCCGCATCTCGCGCGGCATTCCGGAGTTTGGCGAGGACATCCGAGAGCGCGATCTGGCGCAGGAAACCGGGCAGACGCGCGCGCTGAATTTCACCAAAGGGTGTTATCTCGGGCAGGAGATCGTGGAGCGCGTCCGCTCGCGCGGCGCGGTGCACCGGCAGTTCACAGCGTTCACGGTCGAGGGCACGCTGCCCGAACCGGGCGCGAAGATTCTAGCCTTGGAGAAAGACGAGAAAGAAATCGGCGAAATCACCAGCAGCGCGATTCTGCCTCTGCCCGGCGGAGATCGCCCGGTCGCACTGGGTTATCTGCGACGCGAGGCCGCTGGAAAAGATTTGCGTGCGGGAACGGCGAAGCTGAAACCAGCAACGCTCCCGATCGCCTGAATTTCAACAAGACCTTCAAGAAACCAGGTAAACCATATGGCGCAAAAAAGAAGAGAAGAAAGCGAATTCAAAGTCAGCGACAAGCGCTTGTTCACCTCCGACGGAGAACTGAGATCGGATTCCGTGGAAGAACAAGCGGCTCCTCCAGCCCCGTCGGCGGCGGCGACAGCGCCTTCGACGACATCTGCGCCCGTTGCAACGATCGCGGAAGCCGCGCCGACACCCGTGGCGCCTACACACGAATCAGATACCCCGGAACCGCCCTCCGCCTCCGAGCAGAAGGCGCAACACGATGCCTACAAGCAGTCGTCTCGCGATCTGGATGCGCGAGTCGAACTGAGCGGACACTCGGCGCAGGAACTCGAAATGAGCTTTGAGCGCTTCATGGCGTCGCTCTACATGACCGCCATGATGCAGCTCGGCCTGATGCACGAACAGGGCGGCCAGCCCGGAGTCGACTTGATCGGCGCGCGGCAAACTATCGACACGCTCGGCATGATCGCCGAGAAGACCAAGGGCAATCTCACTCCGAAGGAGCAGGGATTTCTACAGAACTGCCTGTATGAACTACGCATGGCATACGTGGAAGTGACCAACGCTCTGGCGCATCCTCCGCAGGCGCCCGGCCCAATTACAGGTACAAACGGCTGATGCAGGCGACTCTGACGGTATTAGGCAGCGGCACGTCGATGGGAGTACCCACCATCGGCTGCGACTGCGCCGTCTGCCGTTCGCTGGACGCGCGTGACCGCCGCACTCGCCCCTCCGTGATGATCAGCTACCGTGATCCTCACGACAATGCCCGCCACGTCATGATCGACTCGACGCCCGATTTTCGTGAGCAGGCGCTGCGCGAAAACATTACGCAACTTGATGCCGTGCTCTACACTCACACGCACGCCGACCACATCCTCGGAATCGACGACCTGCGCCCCCTGACCTATCGGCACAAGCCGGGCAAGCTGCCTCTTTATGCCACGACGCGAAACTGTGAATTCCTGCGCAACATGTTTCGCTACATTTTTGACGCTGAGTATAAGTTTGGCGGACTGCCACTGGTGGAACTGCATCCGATCGAGGGCCCCTTCGATCTGTTCGGCGCGCGCTTCGAGCCCGTGACCGTGATCCACGGCGAAACGCCGATCCTAGGTTTCCGTTTCGGATCGGCCGCCTACCTGACCGATCACAGCGAGGTCCCGGCCGAAACGCTGGAGAAGCTGCGCGACCTCGACATACTGTTTCTGGACGCGCTGCGTTACAAGCCGCATCCCACGCATTCGACGGTGGAGCAGTCGCTGAAGATCGTGGACGCAGTGAAACCGAAGCGCACGTTTTTCACGCACATCTGCCACGACCTGCCGCACGAGGCGACCAACGCCGCGTTGCCGGCCGACGTGCGGCTGGCGTTTGACGGAATGAAGCTGGAGTTTGAGATTTGAGACTTGAGTTCACCGCCGAGAAAAGTAGTCGTTAGTCGTTGGTCATTGGTCGTTAGCGAGAAATTTCCCGCAATTTCGCAGCACGAATGCCAAGGACTAGCGACCAACGACTACTTACGTCTCGGCGGTGAAAAGATTTCGGATGCGAACTTTCCACAAACTCGACGATGTTCCCCGCGACTTTGATCCGGCGCTTGTTAGCGTCGGCAACTTCGACGGCGTGCACCGCGCTCACCGGCATGTTCTGGACGAAATCGTGCGGCGCGCGAAAGCTGGGAGCGGGCAGTCGGTGGTTGTCACCTTTGATCCCCACCCCTCCCGCATCCTGCGTCCCGATCACAACCTGAAGCTGCTTACTCCGCTTCCGGAAAAACTGCGCCTGCTGGAAGCCACCGGGATCGACTCGGTCCTGTTGCTCCCATTTTCGCGCGATCTTTCGCTGATGACGCCGCACCAGTTTGCCCATGAAATTCTTAAGAAGCGCCTGCATGCCCGGGAAGTTCACGAAGGCTACAACTTCCACTTCGGGCACAAGGCGGCGGGGAACATTCAAATGCTGCGCGATCTGGGCCGGGATATGGGATTTGAGGTGCACGATTATCCCGAGATGCGCCTGCGCGGGGAGCGGGTTTCGAGCAGCCACATCCGCAAGTTGCTTTCCGAAGGCCGGGTGAGCCGGGCACGCCACTTGCTGGCGCGTCCGTTCAGCATTCTCGCCACCGCCGGCCGGGGACGCGGCTACGGAGCGAAGTACACCGTACCCACCATCAATCTGGCGCGCTACGAAGAACTCGTCCCCAAAGATGGCGTCTATGTTACCCGCACCCGCATCGGCAGCGGCAATAAGAATGAGTGCTTCGACTCGGTCACCAACATCGGAAACCGTCCGACTTTTGGCAGCGATTCGTTTGCCATCGAGTCCCACCTGCTGAATTTCCATCCGCTTGAACTCTCGGCGGAAACCGAAGTCGAACTTCATTTTCTGGATCGCCTGCGCGACGAGATCAAGTTCCCTTCTATCGAGGCGCTGAAAGAGCAGATCGGTCGGGATGTGCGGAAAGCGCAACGCTACCTCCGGCTCTTGTCGTAGGGATGCCGACAAACAATCTTGGCATACGGCGGCTTAGAATTACGAGTGAGGGGAGAATGGGCATGAACGCAGAATTGAGCACGTACGCGACTGATCCCGCGGAACAGACGTCGCAGCTCACGCTTGATGACCAACTGAAAGCTTTGCTCTTGACTCCGAAGCAGCGTGCGTCATTGACGATGCTATTGGCCGAGGTTGGCAAGCGAAACGACGGTGCACGAGTCACAACCCCGGAGCTAGTCGGCAGAAAAGTTGTCGTTCTGCTGAACGGTGCGCGGATTGCCATCGGACCAAGCGGCGGGTATGTGGCTTTAGACGTCAGAACCTACCCAAAAGCTGATGTCCATACAATCGCCCATGCTGATCTGCTACTCGCGAGGCAAAATGCCCGCGACGCGACTAGGGCCGCCAGAAGCGCGACAACTGCAGCGAAGGTGAAACAGCCAACTGGGCACATCAACGTGATAATCCCAGCCCTCGGACAGCTGCGAAGCGCCCACGAGGAATACGTAAGAACTGTGCCGAACAATTACGCCGCCGTAATCGTGCGGATTGCGGACGCTCTCGCACAACGAGATCTTGCCGGAGCTGCCGATGCGGTCGCAGAGTGGCTACGAAGCGTCAACGAGCCTTACCATTCTGTTTTCAATCGGGGCAACGCCAGTCGCGAGGTCATAGAACCCCTTATAACAGTCGAATTGAATTCGCTTCTTGATTTTCGCACGCGCAGCATCGCCGAACTTAACGACGAGGACGAGAACACCCTGCGTAGGGTGTTTGCAATTTTCCGGCGAACGCTTGGCCCAGTGGGAGCAGCAAAATCCCTTCATGTCCTCGCGCCATATTTTCTTGCCATGTGGGACACCGACATAGCCAACTTCGGCTATGGTCTCTCGACTGAAGATTATCTTCAGCTCATGTTCGCCGCGAAGCAACAAGTGCTGAACCTACCCAGAGAAATTGGTCCAGGTACGACAGCCTTGAAAGCACTCGATGAATACAACTATCTCAGGTATACGCTCGGACGCGAGATATAGGAGAACAGCACAACCAGCGCTCCACTGAGACAATCGCTCCCCGCATGGCCACCGGGCCGATCCAACTCCCTGAAGCAAGCAAGTCCCGGACACGACTAACGACCAACGACGATCGACCAACGACCGCATCTCACTCGATCGGCTCGACCATCAACTCCTCGCCCCGAGCGGCCCGTTCCGGCAACTGGATCAGTACAATCGCTACGAGCACCAGAACGATTCCAACGGTCTGCATCGGCCGCAGTAACTCGCCCAGTACCAGCGCCGCGATCGAGATGCTGAACACTGGCTCCAGGCAACTGGCCACTATGGCGCGGGTCGGCTCCAGGTGCTGCAAGCCGGCGAAGTAGCAGGAAAATGGCCCGAGCACGGACACCAGCGAAAACACCAGCATGAATCCCCACTGCTGCGCGCCATAGTGAGCGGCAACGATTTTCCACGGAGGATTCACGAAGATCCAGAATATTGAAGCCGCTACCAACACCCAGAGCAGTACTTTCCAGCGGTCGTAGCGCGCCAGCACGCTGTGTCCGCCGACGTTATAAAAAGCAAAGGAAAATGCACCGAGCAGCGCGGCCGTGACGCCGACTGGGTCCATGCGGAAGCCGCTCGAGCCGACAAAGCCTACCGCCAGCGTGCAACCCACCACGGCCAGTCCCACCGCCGCAGTTCNNAGGTAGTAGAGATAGTTCGACGCCGCGACTCCCAGAATGCCAAGCAGGAAAAACCGCACCAGGTCGCGACCGGGAACGCGCAGCGCGGACACTCCTCTACGTGCCAGCAGCACCGGTAGCAGCACCGCCAGCGACAAAGTTGCGCGGCTCTGCGACAGGATCAGCGGATCGATCTTTTTTAGTGAAATACCGAGCGACAGCCCGCCCGGCAGCGGGTGGCCAGTGAATGCCGCGCGACCCAGCGTCGCCGAAATTCCCCACAGCAGGGCCGCACTGCCGATATAGAAGTAACCGCGCAGCGGATGGGGACCGGCACGATGAAGATCAGTCTTCACGGAACGTGCTCGATGGTGTAGGTGATCTTCGCCGTNNCCGCTCTTTCGGCTTCTGCCCGCACTTCGAGGCCGGTGAACGGTTCGCGTTTCTTGCGGAGAATTCCCACTACGTCCGATGCCGTGCAACCGCACAAAGCGAGCAGAACTAACTCCATCGGAGTGTTGGCGGTTTTTTCGGCGGCTGTGTCCATCACGATCGAGTGCCGTGAGGATGCCGACCCTACGTATCGTTCTTTGTCTGTCCAGTTGAGTGAAGCTGCAATCATTATGGCCTTTCATCGTCTCGCTGATCGTGTTCGTCGTTCACTGTTCGCTCTTCGCCGTGCCAGGTTGTGGCGATCGACGAACAGCGAATAGCGATCAGCAGTCTTCGGATAACCGCATATCTCGTCGCCGCAGTCTCGCTAGCGGCGGTTGTCCGTCATCGGCTCGGGATGAATCAGCACTCGGAACAGTTCCGGCGCGTCGTGCTTGAACCGGATCTCGAGCGACGTCTGAACGTCGTGCACTCGCGAAAGCGGCATATCGTCAGGCAGCGTGCAGTGGCAGGAAACATACAGCCGCGCGCGCACCTTCTTGAACTGGAATTCGTGCACGTCCATCACCTCGGGAAACTCCTTCACAATATTCTTGAGCCGCTGTTCCAATTCCGGCTCGCGAACAATCTCCTGTCCCCTTTCAATCGTCGCCGGCTCGCTTTCAATATGGGTAAGGATGGTCGCAATTTCCGGAACCTCGCTGCGGATCTCCGTTTCCAGCCGGGTAACTTCATCGTGCGCGTGCTTCATGCTGAGTTGCTCGTCGAGTTCCAGATGCTGCTCCACGTGCAACTGCCCGTCCAGGTCCTGCACGCTGATGTCGTGCACATTGAAGTTGTA
>PLHP01000103.1:0-9616 GCA_003138955.1 Acidobacteriaceae bacterium
TGGCGCGTCTGGGAATTCGCGCCATGCTGGCCGGAACCATGGCCAACCTGATGTCGGCTTCGATTGCCGGCATGCTTTTGTGAGGGAGCTTTCCCGATTAAATCGACTTGGGTAGGGCATAGCTTCAGCCATGCCACCCAGCGCCAATGAATACGCGGGCTTCAGCCCCTGAGGGATAGGGCAAATTATCAGGAGACGGCTTCCAGCTTGTGGAGGATTTCGTCAGTAGTGACCAGCGTCGCTCCCAGACTCTGCAATTCAGTGAGTGTTCTGTTGCCGACTTCCGGCGCCAAGGTTTCAATCGCATCGCGGAGCACCGCGACCCGCCGCTTGCGCTCCAGCAACCCCTTAACCGCGCAACTGACGCAGTATTCCGTCACCACTCCAAACACGACAAATTCCGCCGTGTTGCCCAAACGTTCCACCAACTCATCCGCATGGTGAGTCGCAAAAATATCCAGCGTCTGTTTTTCCAGGATGATCTGCTGATACTTGGAGAGATCCTCAGGCAGCTTCAGGTCCGGGTCATTCTCAATTCTGACGTAGTTGTCGGTCAGAGCTTCCGGCAAAAGTTCCGCTCCGGGTGACCCTTTCAGGCAATAGGGAGGAAACTGCTTGAACTCAGGATCATTGGCCGAATGAAAGTCTCCATGCGAAACCAGAAACACTTGATCGCGCCGCGCCGCATCCGTCAGTCTGCGGATATTCGGGAGCAACTTCTCTGCGCCCGGTACATACAGCTTGCCGCCGGGCAGCATGAAATCCGCCTGCACGTCCACTTCCCAGAAGATAAAGTCGCGAGATCGCATTCCACTCTCCGACTGTCGAAGCCTGCAACACATTCTTTCCGCGTCTGACAAAACTCAACGCACGATTGCTCTCGCCCCGTTCATTTGTATACTAGAATTCGCAGTGTGTGGTCCTGTTCAACGCAATCAGATCAAATAGAACTGGAGAGTCCTGATGCGCACGAAGATTTTTCTTGCCAGTTTTTTTCCTGCAATGATCGTGTTCTCCTCGCTAGCCCTCTGGGGCGCCGACAATATCACGCCGCTCAACGTCAAGGAGGGTCTCTGGGAAATGACTGTGACTCATTCCATGAGCGGCATGCCAGCCATGCCGGACATTCCGCCCGACGTTCTTGCCAAAATGCCTCCGGAGCAGCGCGCCCGCATGGAAGCGATGATGAAGGGCGGCCCGAGCACAGACGTCCGCAAAGAATGCATCACGAAAGAGAAAATAGAAAAGAACTCCGCTTTCAGCAACAACCGCGGGGACTGTACCCGCACCGTCGTGAATTCCACGGGCAGCAAGCTGGAACTGAAGATTCACTGTGAAGAAAAGCAGACTTCGACCGATGGAACCCTGGTGCTGGAGGCTGTCGGTTCCGATCACGTCAAGGGGACGATGCAGTCTGCCACCAACGCCAACGGCCATACCATGAACATGAACTTCACCTTCAGCTCCAAATACCTGGGCCCAGCCTGCGGAGACGTCAAGTAGAGTAAAAACAGGCCAGCTAGCGCAGTGCTTGTGTGCGCGAGAGCTGGGTCGTCCCGCTGGGACTTAGTTCATTCTTCCCACTTTTCCCAGCGCTGAAGCGCTGGGCTAGGTTAGTTCGCCCCTCCGGGGCTGGATGCGCTTGAGATAAGCCGAGCGTAGTCAGAGCCGCCTCCCACGAAGTGGACAATCTCCAACCGGTCTCCGTCGTGCAGTGGCGTCTGCGGCCATTGGTCGCGGGGAACGATCTCGCGGTTCAGTTCGATCGCCAGCCGGTCCGGCTTCATGCCGAGTTGCGCCACGAGCGCGCCCAGGGTTTCGGCGGAGGAGATTTGGTTCTCGCCATTGATCGTCAGATTCATTGGATCAATTGTCGCATCTCTACGGTTCTTCTATCCGGCGCCAGCTGCGGACAGCCCCTAAAGGGGCACTAATTTCGGGGGGCTTTTGGCATCGCTAAAGCGATGCCCTGATACGGAACGCTTCTACAACGCGGCGCGGAGCTGGAACTTGCGGGTGGCAGTTCGTCCGTCGAAATTCGCTTGCACCAGCACGGAGGAATCAGCGAGCGACTTTTCATCCACGTGAACGCTCATCTCGGCGTTGCCCTGGGCGTCGGTGAGAACCTGCGCGTAGTAGGGCGCGGAGTCTGGCCGGGCGAGGCGGAGCGTGAGCCGAGCGCCTTCGACCGTAGCGCCACCGTCGGTAACTCGGATCTGTAGCGTCAAAGCGCCGCTCGAATGCACGGAACTGGCATTGATCCACTCCAGGTCAAGCTCTTTGACGGCCGCCAGCGTCTCCGGTGTCTCCCGCTTGTCGAAGATGGAATCGATCTTGCCATCGCGGATGGCATCGAGCACCTCGCGATGCAGATCGCGCAGCATCTTTTCCTTATCCGGATCGCTGCTCGGAGAACTATTCGGAGATATGTTCGGAGAGTCGTCCTGCGATCTGATTGTGCCCTCCGCCGCTCCGGCGCCATAGGGAATGGCGCGCTTCCCGATGCAGCGGCCCCGAACGAAGACCTGCGTTTGCAGCAACTGCTCGCCTTCGCGCGCTTCGCTCTGCACGTGGTAGATCGTGTCTTCGTGCCGAATGTCGGTATTAAAGCCAAAGATCATGCGGTTCAGGCTCTCCCTGATTCTCGTCGCTGGTTGCTGTCGTTTTCGTGTCAAGCGACAGGTTCCACTGGATAAACTATTAAAAAACGGTTACTTAGCTTGACACTTCCGCCCCTGAAAACTAATCTAGAACGTTTACTGTCGCGCTTGACCGAGATTATATATAGCTCCCTCCTATGCCGGACAATTATTTCGCNNCACAAGCCGGGTCTGGCCAAGATGTCCCCCTATGAGTGCGGGGTCGAGCCCGTCGGCGATGCTCGCAGACGATTCTCCGTCAAGTTCTACCTGGTTGCCATGCTTTTTATATTGTTCGATGTGGAGGCCGTTTTCCTCTACCCCTGGGCGGTCATCCTGCGCGAACTGAAGATGTTTGGTTTCTGGGAGATGATGGTGTACATCGCGATCGTACTGGTCGGCCTCTTCTATGTGTTAAAAAAGGGCGCTATCGACTGGGGGCCCGCGGCCGCCAAGCGGGGAGATATCTGATGCCGTTGGCTCCCCCCATCACCAATATCGAGGAGTTGAAATCGCATCCCGCCCTGGGCTGCCTGGTGGCATGGAACGCCTCCGTGGTGCAGGCGGCGAAGTTCGATCGTGAAGAGCTTACGATCTGGGTCGAGAAGGACGCAATCCGCGAGGCTTGCGCCATTTTGCGCGACTCCGCCGATTGCCCATTCAATTATTTATGCGACCTCACCTGCGTGGATTGGTATCCCTCAGAGCCGCGGTTTGAGGTGGTTTACCATCTGCTTTCGATTGCGACGAAAGAGCGGGTGCGTTTGAAAGCCCGCCTGGACGGTTCCAGTCCGGCGATCGAATCGGTCACTTCGGTCTGGCCGTCCGCCAATTTCTACGAACGTGAAGTGTTCGATTTGTTTGGCGTGCGCTTCACCGGACATCCCAACCTGGAACGCATCATGATGCCCGATGACTGGGAAGGCCATCCTCTGCGCAAGGACTACCCGGTGGAGGGCTACCGTTAGGCCATGACGCCCCTTCCCGCCACTGTCGCTGAGCCCGGCCAAGAGGGCACGCTGATCCTGAACATGGGACCGCAACACCCCTCCACGCACGGCGTTCTGCGGGTGGTGCTGGAAATTGAAGGCGAGAGTGTGGTGCGGCTCAGGCCGGAGATCGGCTACCTGCACACGGGCATCGAGAAAACCTGCGAAGCCAAGTTCTACCAGCAAGTGGTGCCCCTGACCGATCGCATCGATTACCTCTGCCCCATGACCAACAATCTCGCCTACTGCCTGGCAGTGGAGCGGCTGTTGGGACTGGAGATTCCGCCGAAAGTGCAGTGGATACGGGTTCTGATGAATGAGTTGACCCGCATCAATTCGCATCTGGTCTGGCTGGGGTCGTCCGCCATGGACCTGGGCGCGATGACGGTGTTTCTCTATTGCTTCCGCGAGCGCGAAGACGTGCTGCGTTTTTTTGAGGCGATCAGCGGGCAGCGGATGATGTCGTCGTATTTCCGCATTGGCGGGTTGGCGCTGGAGCCGCCGCTGGGATTCTTCGAGAAGGTCAAAAAGTTCGCCGACCGCTTTCCCGGGAACGTGGATGAATATGAGGGCTTACTGACCGGGAATCCGATCTTCACGAGGCGCACCAAGGGCATCGCCCGCCTGAGCGCGGAAGATGCGATTGCTCTGGGCGCCGGCGGTCCAACGCTGCGCGCCAGCGGGGTCGACATTGACCTCCGCCGCGATGCTCCTTACAGCGGCTACGAGAACTTCAAATTCAAGGTTCCGGTCCGCACCGAAGGGGACGTGTTCGCGCGATACATTTGCCGCGTCGAGGAGTTGCGGGAATCGATTGGCATGGTGCAGCAGGCGCTGGCGGGAATGCCGGAAGGACCCATCAAAGCCGACGCGCCCAAGATCGTGCTGCCCGATCGCGAAAGAATGAAGACGCAGATGGAAGCTCTTATCTACCACTTCAAGATCATCACCGAGGGCTTCGGGGTTCCGGCGGGCGAAGTTTACCAGGCGGTCGAATCGCCGCGCGGCGAGATGGGATACTACGTCGTCAGCGACGGCACGGCCAAGCCGTATCGCGTCCACATGCGCGGGCCGTCGTTCGCGAATTTGCAGGCGCTGGCCAAGATGTGCGAAGGAGGGATTATTGCCGACGTGGTCGCGGCCATCGGGTCCATCGACATCGTGCTGGGTGATTGCGACCGGTAGGGAAGTTGCAATTTTGTAATTTGGCAATCGGGTAATTTTGTAATCTAAGACCTTGCGGATTTGGATTTTAAATTGCCAAATTACCCGATTACAAAATTACAAAATCGTTCAGCTTATGAAATTTTCGGAAGAATTCGAAGCTCGCTTCACCGAGATGCTGACGCACTATCCGACGCGGCGTTCGGCGCTGGTGCCGACGCTGCTCTATGCGCAGGATGAGACCGGCGCACTGACTGACGAGGTGATCGCGGAACTGGCGCGGCGGCTGGAACTCACCGAACTGGAAGTCCGCAACGTAATCAGTTACTACTCGATGCTCACCACCAAACCGCGCGGGAAGTATAACGTGCAGGTGTGCACCAATATCGCGTGCATGCTCCGCGGCGGCGAGGAATTGCTTGACCATTGCAAAAAGAAGCTGGGCATTGGCCACAAGGGCACGACGCAAGACGGCCTGTTCTCGCTGGAAGAAGTGGAATGCATTGGCGCGTGCAGCTGGGCTCCCGCTATACAAGTGAATTACGACTATCACGAGAACCTGACGAACGCGAAGATGGATCAGATTCTGGACGAGTATAAGAAGAAGGGAACGCAGTAGGGATTTTGTAATTTGGTAATCGGGTAATTTGTAATCTAAAATCGCCCGGGTTTAGGGTTTCAAATTACCAAATTACCCGATTACAAAATTGAAAAATGGCTTCACTCGTTTCCCATCCCGACGAGGTCCGCGTTATCTCGAAGCGCTTTGGCCAGGGCGCTACGGATATCGATCGCTATCTCCAACTGGACGGCTACAAAGCCGTGCAGAAGGCGCTGGCCATGAAGCCGGACGACCTTATTAATGAGGTGAAGAACTCGGGCCTGCGCGGACGAGGCGGCGCCGGATTCAGTGCGGGAATGAAGTGGTCGTTTGTCCCGAAGCAATCGGCCAAGCCGAAATATGTGCTCTGCAACGGGGACGAGAGCGAGCCCGGGACTTGCAAGGATCGCCTAATTTTCGAACACGATCCGCACTCGATCATTGAAGGTGTCATGATCGCCTCGCTGGCGGTCGGCGCTCATACCGGCTACATCTATATCCGCGGCGAGTATCGCTATCTGTCGGTGATCATGCAGAAGGCGATCAAGGACGCGTATGCGAAAGGGTTCCTGGGCAAGAACATTTTCGGCAGCGGATACGATCTGGACATTCACTGGCACGGTGGAGCGGGAGCTTACGAAGTTGGCGAAGAATCGGCGCTGATGGAATCTCTCGAAGGCAAGCGCGGTATTCCGCGCATCCGGCCGCCGTTTCCGGCCGTGGTTGGACTGTGGGGCGGCCCGACTGTGATTAATAACGCGGAGACCCTCGCCGCTGTGCCGCACATCATTTTGGGCGGCGGGGACTGGTACGCGAAACTTGGCTCGCCGAGGAATGGCGGAACGCGGCTGTTCTGCCTCGCTGGACATCTCAACCAGCCGGGCGTCTACGAGCTTCCGATGGGCTATAACCTCAAAAAGATGATCTATGAGGTGGGCGGCGGAATTCCCAACGGGCGGAGTTTGAAAGCCGTGGTTCCGGGCGGATCGTCGACGCCGGTGCTGCTGCCGGAGGAAATCGACGTCGCCATGGACTTCGACTCGGTCGCCAAAGCGGGTTCGATGCTTGGGTCGGGTGGAGTTACGGTGCTCGACGACACGACCTGCATCGTGAAGTTCGCCCTGCGCACCATGAAGTTCTATCAGCATGAAAGCTGCGGCTGGTGCATCCCATGCCGCGAGGGCACCGACTGGCTGAAGAAGACGCTGACGCGATTCCATGCCGGCGCCGGAGTAAAGAAGGATATCGACAATATCTATTACCTCGCCGAGAACATGCTGGGCAAAACATTCTGTCCGCTCGGAGACGCGGCGGCAATGCCCACCATGGCGTTCGTGAAGAAGTTCAGAAAAGAGTTTGAAGATCACTTGGATGGAAAGCCGTGCCCGTTTGAGAAAGTGGCGGAACCAGCGTTGGTGTAGCGCCGGCCTCTCGCCGGCTCTCCTGGCCCACGGAGTCCGCTCGGTTAAACGGCTGTTTGATTCGATATGACTGGTGAAATTTAGATAGGCGGCGGGCGAAGACGCCCGCCGGACAGCCGGCGGGACGCCGGCGCTACGAAATTCATGGCTGACGTAACCCTCACTGTCGATGGAAAGAAGATCACGGCCCCTGCTGGGTCGCTGCTGATCGAGGCCTGCAAGAGCGCGGGCATTGAAGTGCCTTCTTTTTGCTACTACCCGGGACTGTCGTTGCAGGGCGCTTGCCGCATGTGTGTCGTGAAGATCGAGAAGATGCCCAAGCTTCAAACCGCCTGCACGACCGGCGTGACCGAGGGCATGATCGTTTCGACCGACAGCGATGAGGTGCGTCAGGCCCGCAAGGCGATGGTTGAGTTGCTGCTCGGCAACCATCCGCTGGATTGCCCGGTGTGCGACGCCGGCGGCGAGTGCGANNGGCGTGCAGAACCGCGGCGTCAGTTCGATCATCGCGCCCAACCAGGGCGGTAGCCTTGACTGCGAAGAGTGCGGCATGTGCATCGACATTTGCCCCGTCGGTGCGCTCACCTCAGGCGCTTACCGCTACAAGACGCGTCCGTGGGAGATGAACCACGTGGGCACGATCTGCACGCACTGCGGGGACGGGTGCAAGACCACGCTGGGTGTGCGCCGCTGCGACACCGGCATGGAGATCGTGCGCGGGGACAATCGGGACAAGAGCGGGATCAATAACGATTTCCTCTGCATCAAGGGCCGCTACGCATTCGACTTTGCGCACAACAAAGAGCGCCTCACCGAGCCGCTTGTTCGCAAGAACGGCAAGCTGACGCCTGCGACCTGGGAGGAAGCTTTTGAACTGATCGGCAAACGGTTTTGCGAAGTTCGCGACGAAACTCAGAATGAAGGCGGCGGGAGCGCGATCGGCGTGATCGGGTCGAATCGCACCACCAATGAAGAGAATTATCTTCTCGCAAAATTCGCCCGCGTCGTTCTCAAGACGAATAACGTCGATCATCATCGGACGGCGGACTATCCCGCGCTTGCGGCGGCGCTTCACGGCAAGCCCGGAAAAACGGCTTCCATGCGCGACGTGTTGAACGCGCCCGCGATTCTCCTGATCGGCAACGACCCTACGAATCAGCATCCGCTGCTGGCATGGCAGATCCGGACGAACGTCCGGTTGCGCGGGGCGCGGCTTTATGTGGTCAACTCCGCGCCCATCAAGTTGCGCCGGCAGGCGGCGGAATTCGCGCTGGCGCCGGCGGGCGCGGAAGCGAAGGCAGTCGCATTTCTCGCCGGCGACGATTCTGTGCTTGATGCGCTTGTCGTGTCGTCATCGGAATCCCAGGCCGCCGACGGCATGACGCGCGACGCCTGGGTCTCGCTGCGAGAGAAAATCCGCGCCGAGCAGAACATGGTCATCGCCTTCGGTTCTGAACTGCGCGGACATGACATCGAAAAGCTGGTCAGTTTTGCCGCAACTTTGACCGGAGCAAAGCTGATCTGCCTGGGCGATTACGCGAATTCCCGCGGAGCCAGCGAGATGGGGCTTTATCCCGATCTTCTCCCGGGATACGAGCCCGTCGCCGGTGCAGAGAAGTTCCAGCGGGAATGGGGCAAGCTGCCAAGCGAAAAAGGCCTGAGCCTGCCGGAGATGGCGGAAGCGGCGAAGGCCGGCAAACTGAAAGCGCTTTACGTGGTGGGCTCGAATCCGATCGGCCATTTGGGCATTGATCCCTTTGTGTTCTCGCAAAGTTTTGTGGTGGTTCAGGACATGTTCCTGACGGAAACCGCGATGATCGCCGACGTGGTTTTGCCGGCAGCGAATGCGTACGAGAAAACGGGAACGTATACGAACACCTGCGGCGATCTGCAACTGGTGAAAAAGGCGGGCGAAGTAGCGAACACCAAGCCGGACTTCGAGATGATCGTTCGCATCGCCGACGCCATGGGCAGCGATGTGAGCGGTCTGGTGCCGTTCGGGAGCGGAACGCACTCCGATATGGGGCAGACGCGCGGCGCGCAATCGGGCGAGGCGGATCGTCACGCGGTGTGGCTCGAAGCGCACAACCTGGAACCGAAAATGACGCCCTTCGATCCCATGGCGATTCTCGACGAGATCCAGCGCGTGGTTGCCGGGTACGATATTTCGCGGGTCAATCTGCTGGCGGGCAACGATCAGCATCTCGAGATTGCCGAAAGCGGCGCGAGCCTGGTTCAAAAGCCGGAACTGATCGTCCCGGCCAACGATGATTTGTTCAGCTCGGGCACGCTGGGAAGGTATTCCAAGACTTTGAACTCGGTTTACGAAAACAAGTCCGCAGGCGCTGAAGTTGCGGCGGACTAGGAACGTAAAACCAAAACCACGCGGGCGAGGGCGCCCGCGCCACACTCGAACACGAAAGACAATTCGTTGAGCATAACGACCTTCATCATCATTTCGATCATCAAGTCGGTTGTCGTGGTGGGTCTTCTGTTGTTCGGGGTGGCCTACAGCGTCTGGCTGGAGCGCAAGGTGGCGGCGCACATCCAGAACCGCTGGGGCCCGACGCGGGTTGGACCTTTCGGCCTGCTGCAACCGATTGCCGACGGCGTCAAGAACATCTTCAAAGAAGACCTGACGCAGCCCCATGTCTACAAGCCGCTTTACATTGCGGCGCCCATCATCTCGCTGGTCTTTGCCATCACGTCTATTTCGGTGATCCCGTTCGGCAACTGGGTGAACGTCGGTCCGTGGGGCACCTACCTGCAGATTACCGATTTGAATATCGGGCTGCTGGTGGT
>PLHP01000103.1:9718-11563 GCA_003138955.1 Acidobacteriaceae bacterium
TGGAACATTTTTCACGGGCAGACGCTGGGGTTTTTCATCTATCTAATTTCCGCGTATGCGGAGACCAACCGAGGCCCGTTCGATCTGCCGGAAGCCGAGTCGGAACTGGTGGCGGGATACCACACCGAGTACAGTTCGATGAAATTCGCGATGTTCTTCATGGCCGAGTACGCCAACATGCTGACGGTCGCATGCCTGGCTACGATAATGTTCCTCGGCGGATGGCACGGGCCGATCTTTGGTCCACCCCTCCTGCAAGCGGTGTTGCCGGTGTTTTGGTTCTGTCTGAAGGCTTTCTTTTTCATGTTTCTGTATGTCTGGGTGCGCTGGACCTTGCCGCGCCTTCGCTATGACCAGCTCATGGCGTTCGGGTGGAAAGTTCTGCTGCCCCTGGCGGTGGCCAACATTGTTTATACGGCGCTGGTTGTAGCCTGGAGAGCGTAAAGCAGCTGCCAGTTGCCAGTTCTCAGTTGCCAGTCTTGATCTGGGTTTACTGAGAGCTGAGAGCTGACAGCTGAGAGCTAGCACTAATGTTTCATTTAATTTTATTTCTTTTTTTCGGCGTGATCTGCGTGGCGGGGGCCGTCAACCTGCTGGTGCAGAGCCATCCCATCAACAGCGCGCTTTCGTTGATCGCGGTGATGGCCTCGCTCGCGGTTGAGTATCTTCTACTGGGCGCGGAATTCGTGGCCGCAGTGCAAGTGATTGTCTATGCCGGCGCCATCATGGTGTTGTTTGTGATTACCATCATGCTGCTCAATGCCGGCAAAGAAGAGCGCAGCAAAGGCAGCCGGGTCGCGATCCTGATCGGCGTTCCCGGAGTGCTGATCGGCGGCGTGCTCGTCGCCTGGACGCTTCTCTATCGCTCCAACATGCAGGCGACGGTCCCCATCGGCGCTCTACCGGGCGATCCCGCCGATATTGCCCGGCTTCTCTTTCACAATTTTCTGTTGCCCTTTGAAGTCACGTCGGTACTGATTCTGATCGCCATCATGGGCGCGGTCGTGCTCGCCAGCCGGCCTGAAGCCGTGGCCCGCGCCGCGAGAAAGGACGAAGGATAAGAACAAGATGGTCCCACTTTCTTACTATCTCGTGTTGAGCGGAATTCTGTTCGTGTGCGGTGTGCTCGGCTTCCTGATCAAGCGCAACATCATCACGATTTTCATGTCGATCGAATTGATGCTGAACGGCGTGAATCTTTCGTTCGTGGCCTTCGCCGCGCACTGGCAAGCGCTCAGCGGGCAGGTTTTCGTCTTCTTCGTGATGGTAGTGGCCGCCGCGGAGGCCGCGGTGGGCCTGGCGATCATTATTGCCGTCTATCGCACACGTGAAACTTTGAATGTGGACCGGGTGAATCTGCTCAAGTTATGACGCCGAATCCTTATCTCTGGCTCGTCCCGATTCTTCCGCTCGCCGGGGCAGCGGTCAATGGCTTCTTTGGCCGGCGGTCGTCGAAGAAAGCAATAACGGCGGTGGCGCTCATTTTCTGCGGCGCCGCATTCTGCTTGGCGTTGCTGATCGCCGCAAGTTTCTCTTCGGCATCCGCGCCTTACTATTTCAATCTCGCCCACTGGCTCCGCTCCGGAAGCTTTCAAGTCGACTTCAGTTTCTATCTCGACCAGTTATCGCTCGTCATGCTGCTGGTGGTCACCGGCGTCGGCTTCCTTATTCATATCTACTCGGTCGGCTATATGTGGGAAGACGACGGCTACTACCGCTTCATGTCGTACATGAACCTGTTCATGTTCTTCATGCTGACGCTGGTGCTGGCGAAGAAATATCTGGTCATGTTCATCGGTTGGGAGGGCGTGGGCCTGGCGTCGTACCTGCTGATCGGCTACTGGT
>PLHP01000064.1:0-6512 GCA_003138955.1 Acidobacteriaceae bacterium
TGGTGGAGTTCCGTCCACGGCAGGAAGGCAATACGCTGCACCTGATTCTGGCGCCCAGCAAGAAGGAAGGCGGAGCGAAAGAAAAGCCGCCGGCTCGTCCCAAGCCCGCGCCTCCGGCGCCGCAAGGCGGCGCGCAGACAGCGTAGAAAAGCAGCTGTCAGCTCTCAGCTATTAGCTCTCAGGAGAATCTCTTGGTGCGATCGCTGCGAGCTGATGAGATACTGCGCTGAGGACGCTGAGAACTCTAACTGAGAGCCGACAACTGAGAGCTGAGAGCTACTTATGCCTAAACTAAAAACACACAAAGGCGCTGCCAAGCGCTTNNTTCAAGAAAACCGGGACGGGAAAGATAAAGCGGCACAAAGCATTTCTCCGCCACATCCTGACCTCGAAGGCCAAGAAGCGGAAGAAAAAGCTGGGAAATTCCGTACTGGTGAGTGACGCGGATTTTAAGAAAGTAAGGCGCATGATCCCGTACTAATCGGGATCATGGAGCGACGGGCGTCGCTTCGGCTTCGCTCAGCGCAGGCTCTCGGCCGTCCATAACCAAGTCTGCGGAGCGAAACGTCCCGCAGCGGCGCGTGAAGAGGTCGGGCTTCAGAAATCCCATTGGGTAGAAGCCTCCTTACCTCCAGCCGCCAGACGAACTAAAAAAGGAGAGCACCATGCCTCGTGTAAAACGCGGAACCAAACGCCGCGCCAAGCGCAAAAAGATTCTTGAACGCGCCAGTGGATATTTCCTAACTAAATCCAAACTCTACCGCTCGGCGAAAGAAGCCGTCGATCGCGCGCTGAAGTTTGCCTACTCCGGCCGCAAACAGAAGAAGCGCCAGTACCGCTCGATCTGGATCGTGCGCATCGGCGCCGCCGCCCGCCTGAACGGACTGAACTATAACCAGTTCATCAGCGGACTGAAGAAAGCCGGCGTGGAACTGGACCGCAAGATCCTGGCGGATTTAGCGGTGCACGATCCGGCGGGATTTGGCAGTCTGGCGGAGCAGGCGAAGAAGGCGAACGCAGCGGCCGCAACAGCGTAGCTGTCGGCTATCGGCTATCGGCTTTCAGTCGTAATTTAATCGTGTCATCCTGAGCGAAGCGAAGGACCTGCTTTCTTGTCTGTGCAAGAGACAGCAGACCCTTCGCTTCGCTCAGGATGACAACTCCTTCGAGAATTGCGCGGGAATATGTCCTACACCGTCCCAAAACTTGCCGACTTCTCAGCCGCCGCGCTCGACAGCGCCGTGCGCGAGCTTGTGTCTGCGCTGGAACAAGAGTCGGCGGCGGTTAGTTCCGAGAACGACTGGAAAGCATTTCGCGATCGCTGGATAGCGCGCAAGAACGGCATCCTCACTCAACTCAACGATCTGTGGCTGAAGGCTGCGCCGGGGCCGAATAAGCGCGACGTCGGCCAGCGCGTCAACGCACTCAAGCCTAGGGTCGAGCAGGCGGTGGATGCGACGCTCGCCCGCATTCAGAGCGGGGTTTCATCGGGCAAACTCGCCGCCGAGCGCGTGGACATCACTCTCCCGGGCATCCGCCGTCCCCTCGGCGCTGAGCATCCCGTCATCAAGACGATGAACGAGATGATTGGCGTGTTCCGCAATCTGGGCTACTCGGTCGAGGAAGGTCCGGAGATTGAGACCGACTTTTACAACTTCGAGGCGCTCAACTTTCCGCCGAACCATCCGGCGCGCGACACGCAGGACACGCTGTTCATCGCCGGGCAAGAATCGAAGCCGCTGCGCGACCGCCTGTTGCTGCGGACACATACTTCGCCGGTACAGATTCGCACCATGCAGAAGATGAAGCCGCCGGTGCGCGTGGTGTGTCCGGGAAAAGTTCATCGCAACGACGCGCTCGACGCGACGCACTCGCCCATCTTTCACCAGATCGAGGGTCTGGCGGTGGATACCAGCATCACGTTCTGCGATCTGAAGGGCACGCTCGACCACGCCATGAAAGCGATGTTCGGATCGAGCGTGAAGACGCGCTTCTATCCATCGTTCTTCCCGTTCACCGAGCCCAGCGCCGACGTGCAGATCAGTTGCATTTTCTGCGACGGCAAGGGCATGCGCGACGGCGCTCCCTGCCGCAACTGCAAGGCCAGCGGATGGATCGAGCTGCTGGGCTGCGGCATGGTCGATCCAAATGTGTACGGCTTCGTGGATTACGATCCAACAAAAGTTTCGGGATTCGCCTTCGGCATGGGCGTGGAACGGATTGCGATTCTGAAGTACGGCGTGGATGATATTCAGCTCTTCTTCCAGGGCGATGTGCGATTTCTGGAGCAGTTTGGGTAACCGCTGGTCGCTGTTCGTCGTTGGCTGTTCGCTAGTTTACGTGGCGAGCGGCGAATAGCGAACAGCGAACGACGAACATGAAAATTTCTCCTCATTGGTTGCGCGACTTCGTTGATCTTCCAGTCGACTACGCCCGCCTTGCGGACGAACTTACTCTAGCGGGCATTGCCGTTGAAAGTGTTTCGGGCGAAGGCAACAACACCGTCTTCGAGATGGATATCACGACCAACCGCCCCGATGCCATGAATCATTATGGCGTGGCTCGCGAGGCCTCGGCGCTTTACGATTTGCCGCTCAAGCCGATCGCGCCGAAGCTGCCGCCGTCGGAGGGCAAGTCCGACGTCACCATCGACATTCAGGAGCCAGGGCTGTGTCCGCGCTTCACGGCGCGCGAAATTCGCGGCGCGACCATCAGGCCTTCGCCCGCAAACATTGCCAGTCGCCTGCAACTGATCGATCAACGGCCTATCAGCAATGCCGTGGACGCAACCAACTACGTTCTGTGGGAAAGCGGCAAGCCGACGCACGTGTTCGATCTCGACCTGCTCGAAGGCCGGCGCCTAATCATTCGCAAAGCTCAAGCCGGCGAAACGCTTAAAACTCTCGATGGCGTGGAGCGCAAGCTCTCGGCCGATGACCTGGTCGTGGCCGATGCGAAAAAGCCGGTGGGACTGGCCGGCGTGATGGGCGGCTTCGACACGATGATCACCGAGCGCACGAAGAACATCCTGATCGAATCCGCGTGGTGGGACCCGGTCACTGTGCGCCGTATGTCGAAGCGCCACGGTCTGCACACCGACGCCTCGCACCGTTTTGAGCGCGGCGCCGATTTCGAATCGACCGTTGTTTCGACGAACCGCGTTGCCGAGCTCATTCTCAATTCCGGCGGCGGCACGCTCATCGGCAACGTGATCGACGTGATTGCGCGCCAGCTTGACCTGGCTCCGGTAGAGCTCGATCTGCGAGAAGTGCAGCGGATTCTCGGCGAGAAACTCAGCACGCTGGAGATCAGCCGCACCCTTACTCGTCTCGGATTCACGATGCTTCCGGGCAGCGAAGATACTTACCTGGTGCACATCCCGAGTTGGCGCCTCGACATCGAGCGCGAGATCGACATCATCGAAGAACTGGCGCGCCTGCACGGCTACGACAAGTTCGCAAATACGCTTCCCGCCTATATTGGCGAAGTTCGAGACCTGCCCGATGCACACAAAGACGAGCGGTTGCGCTCATCGCTCCTGGCGCTCGGTTACAACGAAGCGATTTCGCTGACTTTCATTTCGAAAGCAGATGCCCGCCGCTTTTCGACCGCCGCCGAGCTCGACCTCGCGAACCCGCTAAGCGATGAGGCCTCGGTGATGCGCACATCGATGGTTCCCAGCATGCTCAACATGCTGGCGTACAACCTGAATCGCGGCACCGACAACGTTCGCCTGTTCGAATCTGGAAATGTATTTGAGGCGTCGGGGACAGACGCGATGCCGCGCGAGCTGAAGCGCATTTCGATCGGCGCCACCGGCAGCGTGGATGCGGACGTGGTGCGCGGGCTTGTTTCAGGGGCGGCGGCGCGTCCGTTCTCGTTCTTCGACCTGAAGGGCGACGCCGAAACGCTGCTCGCCCCCTTCAGCCATTGGACGCTCTACTACGACGCCCAGCTCCACAATGAGAAGCCCGATAGTAAGAAGAGCGCCGATTACTATCATCCCGGGCGCTACGCTCGCGCCGTGCTGGATGGCACGACCGTCGCCCAGTTTGGCCAGATTCATCCGGATGTAGCCACGGCGCGCAAACTGCGGCAGGATGTTTTTGTCGCCGAAATCTATCTCGACCAACTCTATCAGCACGACCTGCGCGAGGCGCGTTATGAAGCGCTGCCGCGCTTCCCGGCCGTCGAGCGCGATTTCTCGTTTTTGTTTAATGACGGTGTGGAGTTCGAGAAAATCCACCAAAGCGTCAGCGGATTGGCCATCGCCGAGCTGCGCAGTTTCGTTCCGGTAGAAATTTTCCGTGGCGAAAAAGTTGGCGCGGGCAAGTACTCGATCCTGATGCGGGCTAGGCTCCAGTCGAGCGAGCGCACGCTGCGGGATGACGAGGTGGCACAGTGGTCGGGACAGATTGCGCAGGCGCTGGAGGGGTTGGGCGGGGCACAGCGGGCGTAAGGGCTAGCCCACAGGGGCAGTTGGTAAAATCGGCGCGCTACATCATCAATGCGAACCGAGCGCCATTCAATCCGCCTTTAAGTCAGATGGGTCCAGTGAATACGGCTTCAGTTCCCGCTTCGCCGGGGAATGAATCGAGTCATCTGTAGGACAAACCTCTGACTTCGGCTCAAATACGATGATTTCGTGAAGGTATCTCTTGGGCTTCCTCCTGGGCTTGTCAAATGCAAAAGCGATGCCCTCATCCCGGTCGATCCAATAGACCGTTGGGTACCATGAGGTCGTCGTAATATTTGACAGAACGTACGAACGTAGGTGCGGATAGTGCTTTCGCACTTCTTCTGGAGGGCTTCCGACAGTTATTCCTTCCGCTGTGCGATAGCGGTCGGTGGCCGAATCGATTTGAAAGACAACGTTGTTCCTCATGCGAATGAACATATTGCCGCCCTTAGGATTATCTATGTCCACCCAATTTAGTTCAGTGCCGCAGTCTGGTTCCTGCGGGAATTCCTGATCCATATTCGTTTTGAACGGAAATAGCTTAAGGGCCCTGTCACGTGTGTCACCCAAATTCAATACCCCAACCCTTAGTCCCGGAACAATCAGCGAGGGGGTCGGATTCACGGGACCTGAAGCAACTTGGGCTACTGAAAGGACCATGCAGCCTGCGATGGCCCCACAGGCTCCAGCGGCAGCAAACCCAAGCGTTCGCAATAGGCGCATAAATTCATTTTAGCCCCGTTTCACTCTGGGATTACTCGCGAAATACCGGCATCTCGCGAGCAAAGATCCATTGGCTCGTTCATACACCAGCCCCGCCGGACAGCCGAGGGCCGCTGTCTCTACGCGAGCAATCAGCGGTTGGCCATGGTTCGAATCGTTCCCAATCCCAGCAGCCGTTCGTCGGCCGTGACTAGCGTCAGGTCTAAGACTTCGGCGGTAGCGGCCAGAATGCGATCGGCAGGGTCCTGATGCATCTGTAATTGCCGGGCTACGAGCGCTATCTCGTGGGTGAGCGGCGCTTCGCGCGTGCCGGCTGTGGCTCGCACCAGCCATTCCGAAAGGTCTCCGTCAATCTCGAATCTGCCTTTGTAGTACAACGTAAGCGCCTCATAAGTGCTCATAGGCGAGAGCCAGAGTTCGTTATCCTGATCCTTGAGCTGAACCAGAACTCTTCTCCCAATCCGTCTGGGTTCGCTCAAACTCCACAACCAGATATGCGTATCGAGCAGCAGTCTCAATCGCGCAAAACCTCCCACTCATCCTCATCGGTTGCCGGGGAAACGATGTCCCCCGTGATCTTCATCGTGTCTTTCATCGATCCGATCCAAGTTGCACGATCTTCTAACGCCGTCGGCGGTATGACTTCGGCCACTGGCTTACCAAACCGGGTGATTCGAAGCGGCTTCTTCGTGGCGCGAACCTGTTCCAGCAAAGCGAGGCATTTGGCCTTGAACTCGGAAATGGCGATTTCCTGCATAGAGTTCCTCTGATAGTCATTCTATTATACTATGGTCAATCTACTGGACCATTCCTAACAATGTGACTGCTCGGCTCCGCCCCGCTGGACGGCCGAGGGCAGCCGTCCCTACGTGTTTCTTGTGCTAGCCTTACTTTCCATGACCCTCGTTTCGGCGCATCCCAAGCATTTTCTCTCCGACAAGGTTGAGCATTTCACCGAGTCCGTGATTCGCGATATGACCCGGCAGGCGATGCAATATGGCGCCGTCAATCTGGCGCAGGGGTTTCCCGATTTTTCCGCGGCCGCCGAGATCAAGCGCGCCGCACAGGAAGCGATCGCCGCCGACGTGAATCAGTACGCCATCACTTGGGGCGCGAAGAGCCTGCGGGCTGCGATTGCACGACAGATGAAGGAGTGGCAGGGGATCGAGGTCGATCCGGAAAAAGAAATTGTGGTGTGCTGCGGCTCGACCGAAGCGATGATCGCAACCCTGCTGGCGGTGTGCAATAAGGGAGACGAGGTCGTGGTCTTCGAGCCTTTCTACGAGAACTATGGGCCAGACGCGATTCTGAGCGGAGCCAAGCCGCGCTT
>PLHP01000064.1:6547-8057 GCA_003138955.1 Acidobacteriaceae bacterium
AAGGCGATAATCCTTAACACGCCAAACAACCCCACCGGCAAGGTGTTCAGCCGGAAAGAGCTGGAACTGATTCGCGACTTGTGTGTTGAATACAATGTGCTCGCCATCACCGACGAAATCTANNGAACGCACGATTACGATCAACGGGCTCTCAAAAAGCTACAGCGTCACGGGATGGCGCGTCGGTTGGGCGGTTGCGCCGCCCGCGATTACGAACGCGATCCGCAAGGTGCATGACTTTTTGACCGTGGGCGCGCCCGCTCCTTTGCAGGAAGCTGGAGCGGTGGCGTTAAGCCTGCCTGCCAGTTACTATCGCGAACTGGCCGACCGGTACCGCACGCGGCGCGACCATCTGATCCCGGCCCTGGAGAAATCGGGTTTTCGCTGTTACCCTCCGCGAGGCGCATATTACGTGATGACCGACATCAGCGCCTTCGGGTTCGCGAACGACGTCCAGTTCGCGGCTCACCTGGTGAAGGACATCGGCATCGCGTGCGTGCCCGGGTCGAGTTTCTACAAACATTCGAAAGACGGATCCCAACAGGTACGTTTCGCGTTCTGCAAAAAGCCTGAGACACTGGATGAGGCGGCGCAACGGCTGGAAAAGCTGCGGTCACGGTAAACCGGATCGGTAGAGACGCGGCTAGCCGCGTCTCCGACGGCCGGCGAGGACGGCAAAAGTAGCCTAAAATCCACAGCCAACTGCGCTATACTTCGGCTCAACGCTGAAAATTTCCCGAAAGCGAGTGGTGCTCCATGTCCGTGAAAACCGTGGAAGAGGTATCTGCGCAGGTTCCTGCTGAAGATTTTCAGGCGCTGGAAGAGAAAGTTTATCGCACCATTGAGTTGTACAAGGCCGCCAAAGAAGCCCGGGCTACCGCAGAGCGCGATGCGAAGCGACTGCGGGAGCAACTCGAAGAACGCGAGGAACAGAACGAGGCCATGCGCCGCGAACTGGTGCAACTGCGCAAGGATCGCGAGGACATTCGAGGCCGGGTCGAAAAGATGTTGAGCCAGATGGACAGCCTGACCCAGGAGAAGGCAGCCAGCTGAGCTGTGGCGGCAAGCTAGGAGACGGCGGCAAATCTGCGTCCGGCAGTCGTCTGGCAGGAAGTAATCCGCCGAGGAGTNNGCCGAGTACGTGGACGGCAAGATGCGCGCGGTATCGGAACAGACGGCCACGGTCGATTCGGTGCGGCTGGCGGTGCTGGCAGCGCTGAATATCGCGGATGAATATCATTTGCTGAAACGGCAACTGGAGAAGCCTTCGCCGGAAGCGCGCCAGCGAGCCAGCAAACTGGCAAGCGCGCTTGACGAAGTTTTGCAAGATACCAGACGGACGGGCTGAAGTCGGCCGTAACCTGCCCTTCGTCTTCGGAAGGCGTTGGGATTGCATTCGGAACACAACTGCCAGCAAGCTTCCTGCCAACTATTTTGCATTTTCCTCTTGCGAAAGTGTTCGCGGTTTCCTAGCATCCAAGGTGGAAGCCGACCTGCGAGGTTGGTGATG
>PLHP01000134.1 GCA_003138955.1 Acidobacteriaceae bacterium
CCCTGCTGATTTTGACGCGGTTGTCCTCCCGGGTGGCGCATTGAATGCCGATGCTCTGCGGGCGGACCCAAGGGCGCAGGAATTTGTTCGCCGAATCGACAAAGCAGGGAAACCGATCGCGGTCATCTGTCATGGGTCGTGGCTTCTGGTCTCGGCGGAACTGACGAAGGGGCGAACATTAACCAGCTATCACACCATGCAGGATGACATTCGCAATTCCGGCGGCCAATGGGTAGACCGTGAAGTGGTCTGCGACCGCAACTGGATCAGCAGTCGGCAGCCTTCTGATCTGCCCGCCTTCAACCGGGAGATGATTGCGCTTATGAAGTCGAGCCGATAGCTCCCGGATTGTCGGCAATCCGAAGTGTTCTCGCAACAAATCCAATCACTGCTCGCGCGCAACCGTGAGTTCCGGACCCGCTTCTGTTCCGCGATACGCGATGCTCAGGCTCATTCACCTTGGCTTGCTCGTCCCGGGGTACACCAAATCGCGAATCATTGCTCATATATTATCCACCGAAAGCCGAGTGCGCATACACGGAGGTCGCTGGTTGCGGCTGCCGTGCAGTGGGCCGAGCGGATCATGCGGAAGATTGATAGATTGATAATGTGTTTTCTGGATGAGGAGGCGACCCAGATGAAACTCAAGCTCAAGGCTCGCGTCAGCCGCTCGGATGCCCGGACGATCCAGTGATGCTTTCCGGCCCACCACTCACCGCTTTGGGATCTTACGTCGCCGATCCCAGTGCTTGAACGCGAGCACGCTCTTGATGTGCAGCTCGTAGACTCCCTCGCGGCGGTCCGTTGTCACCTTGCGGATCAGTACAGTGACCTCCGGGACAGGCGGATTCATCCCGTTGATTAGGCCATAGGTCGCGCCCGCCGCACCGGAGAGCGGCTTCCTTCTGACGGCTTTATCGAACGCGCGCCAGAGAATCTTGCCTCCTCCACCTTCGCGGAAGCGCGCCTCCGATAAAGCTCTAACGTGACTCGACCGGAACTCGAAAATGGCTATGATATTACTTACGAACTGAGACAATGCCGAGTCTAGACGGCAACGTACCAGTCTGGTCCGTCATCTCAAGGCTAGCTACAGGAAGCGTCATGCGAAGGTCCCTTATGAAACGGCGAGAATTTTTCAAAGCCGCTGCAATTTGCGGCGCCGCAAGCACACTGCCCGCAGCCTTGGCTCAGGAAAAACCTATCTCAACGCAGGAGAACGGCCCCATGAATCAGATTCCGCTGACCTCATCTGCAGGAACCCGAAAGGGCGACATGCTTTACCGTACGCTCGGACGCACCGGAGAGCGGGTCTCCGCCATTGGGATGGGTGGGTTCCATATTGCGCAACATGGGCTCACCGAGGACGAAAGCATCCTCCTGGTGCGCGCCGCCGTTGATCGCGGCATTACGTTCATGGATAACAGTTGGGACTACAACGAAGGCCAAAGTGAAATGCGGATGGGTAAGGCCTTGAAAGACGGATATCGTCAGAAGGTATTTCTGATGACAAAAATTGATGGCCGCACTAAAGAGGTTGCGGAGCGGCAGATCGAAACTTGTCTGGAACGCCTCCAGACAGACCACATCGATCTGGTGCAGCATCATGAAATCATTCGCTTCGATGATCCCGATCGCATATTTGCGGAGGGCGGAGCCATGGAAGCCGTTCTGGAGGCCAAGAAAGCGGGCAAGATTCGCTACATCGGATTCACCGGTCACAAAGATCCGCACATTCATTTGTATATGTTGAAAGTAGCTGCCGAGCACAGCTTCCGCTTCGACACGGTGCAGATGCCTCTGAACGTGATGGATGCGCATTTTCGCAGTTTTGCGCAGATGGTTTTGCCCGAGTTGGTTAAGCAAGAAATCGGCGTACTGGGTATGAAGTCAATGGGAGATGGCGTGATCCTGAAGAGTAAGGCAGTGTCGCCGATGGAATGTCTGCACTATGCGCTGAGCCTGCCGACGTCGGTCGTGATCACGGGGATTGATAAGCAGGAAGTGCTGGACCAAGCCTTTGAGGCCGCCAAAACCTTTAGGCCCATGAATCGAGAACAGATGGCGCAACTGCTGGCGAAGACGAAAGAAGTTGCGATGGCCGGAAAGTACGAGCTGTTCAAAACCTCATCTCACTTCGATTCCACAGCGAAGCATCCGGACTGGCTGGGCGGGGATACGCGTGGCGTTCAAGAGCTTGCTCCGCCGAGCGCGTAGCTTTACCGGCGATTTTGGCAGCTCCTAACTGAAAAGTGATCAAGCGGAAGCCAATCGCCGGACGGTGGCCTTGAGCTTGCGGGCCGGGAGTCCGGCCGAACAGAATAGAGAGCAGGGCTTGCTCGCAGTTACTATAGATTGAAATCCCGAAACAATCGGTGACGAAGTTCACATCCAGATGTGACAGAACGGACGAGCAGCGCGGTGTTTCCTTGCCCGTCAAGACCCGGAAGTTTTGGCCAAACCGAGCCGACGCGCCTCAATTGACGAAATATCTCGATTACACTCAAAACCCCCGATTCGCCGGGTCAATGAGCGAAATCGGTGGTTTCGACAGTTACCCCTCGCTGGCGATATTCCGTTCATCATTGGGGGTCTGTCTGATGATTTGTGATGTCTTGCGCGCTACCTCTGGCGGCCCTGATAACTGACCGTCGGCTCGAAGAAATTTGCAGGCAGCGAAATGCCCGAGGCTCTAAGTTTCTCCTCAAACCTTGGTCGGATGCCGATGGCTGTGAACGTTCCCAGCGTGCGGCCTTCAGACGAAACTCCCTGTTTCTCGAACACGAACACATCCTGCATGCTGATGACGTCGCCTTCCATTCCGGTGATCTCCGTAATGTTGATCAAACGCCGAGAGCCATCATTGAACCGTGCCATATGGAGCACGAGCGTAACCGCCGACGCGATCTGTCTGCTGATGGCTTTTTCCTGCAAATTCAGATTGGCCATCATGACCATCGTCTCCAGGCGGGCAATCGCATCCCGCGGACTATTCGCGTGCATCGTGGTCAGCGAGCCATCGTGGCCCGTGTTCATGGCCTGCAACATGTCGAGCGCTTCCTCGCCGCGGACCTCGCCCACGATGATGCGATTGGGCCGCATACGCAAGCTGTTGATCACCAGTTGCCTTTGCACGACCGCACCCTTGCCTTCCGCATTGGCTGGACGGCATTCCAGGCGAACCACGTGCCGTTGCTTCAGGTGCAATTCAGCAGCATCCTCAATCGTTACGATCCTCTCCTTCTCGGAGATGTAGCCGGAGAGCACATTCAGTAGCGTTGTCTTTCCCGCCCCCGTACCGCCGGACACAACGATGTTCAGACGAGCTTTTACAGCACCACGGAGCAACTCCAGCATCGGTTGCGTCAGCGTCTGGGTGGCCAGCAGATCACGTTCGCTGATCGGGATTTGCCCGAAGCGCCGGATAGAAAGATGGGGACCATCGATCGCGAGCGGCGGGAGGACCACGTTCACGCGGGATCCGTCGGCGAGACGCGCATCCACCATGGGTGAGGATTCGTCCACCCGCCGCCCGACCGCGGATACGATCTTGTCGATAATGTGCATCAGGTGGGCGTTGTCCTTGAATATGACCCCAGATTCTTCCAGAACGCCTGCGCGCTCGATGTAGACCTCGCTGGCGCCGTTCACCAGGATGTCACTAATGGTCGGATCCTGGAGCAGTGGCTCCAGCGGGCCCAGACGGAAGACCTCGCTCAGGACTTCGAGCGAAAGTCGCTCCTTCTCGGGAGCGCTTACGGGCGTCCTCAAATTCGACGCCAGCTCCTGGATTACCGCGTACACCTGGCGCCGAGTTTGGTCGTCGGGTTGCGTCGCCACTTTCTCCAAATCGACGTGGTTCAGTAGTTCGCGATGGATTCCGATCTTCAGGGACTGATAAACGCGGAACCCCAGGCCGACTGTCTTCTTTCCTTCGCCGGGCATCAAGGGGTTCGTGACTGGTGGTGTCGACATTTGATTCCTTTGTCACATCATACTGTCCTGGTCAAGACCTGGAGGTTTGAGCCCGCAACCAAGGATGGTGTGCCGCTCGCGACTCCGGTCCAGATTGAATTGCAAACCCGCCTCCGAGGATCGTTGGCGAAACATCGCGATAGCATTCATTGACCTTAGGGTCTGCAATTCTTAATGAGTGCTAACGCGCTGCATGGCCCTTGAGAAGAAATCCTCGCTGCCGCCATGATCGGCTCCGTCGTGGGCATCGCTGACCTTTCCCTCGCGCGCATTCTGGTGGGTAGCACCGTATGTGCATCAGGATGGTTGTTGGGCTCGCTGATGTTCGGAGTGTGGATCGAACTCGGTATCGGCGCTTGGCTGGTTGCGGGCGCTTTCCTTGGTGCTACCTTCGGAGCCTCCAAGAAATGGGTGGATGGCGATTCCAGCGAATCAGGCGACTTGGTGAAGCCTTCCAGCCTTGCCTTCCCAGAGTTTGATGCCTCCGAGAAGGCCATCGACATTGCTGACAACCCTGACGTTCGCTGGCAGTTTTGTCGTGATGAACTTAGTGTTTCCACCGCCGATGAAGAGCCGATCGCAGTTGAAAGTGACCTGCAACAGCTTCACCGCTTCCACCAGATGGCGGTTCCACTTCACCGCGCCCTTCTGTTTGAGAGCGGCATGGCCGAGTTCATCTTCGTAAGTGTGGCCTTTGCGAAAAGGGTGATGACCCAGTTCCAAGTGCGCATTGTAGCCATCCACGAACAGAGACGATCCGAAGCCAGTGCCCACCGTGATCACCAATTCCACGCCGTGGCCGGTTACGCAGCCCATGCCTTGCACGTCAGCGTCATTGGCAACGCGCACCGGGCAGCGCAAACGGCGCTCCAATTCAGCGGCCAGACCGAAGCCGGCCCATCCGGGACCCAGATTGGGCGCCGTCAGCAACTTGCCGTCCCGCACCACTCCCGGAAATCCAAGGGAAACGCGATCGAAAGCTCCAAGCGACGATGCCAGTTGCACAATGACTGCAAGAACCTTTTTCGGCGTGGCGCGAGGAGGCGTGGGAACTCGGGCCCGTTCCGTCAGAGGCTTCCCGGTGGCATTAAGAACAATGGCCTTGATTCCCGTGCCCCCAACATCGATCGCGAGCGTGCGTCGCGAGACAGATTTTTTCCGGGAATGGTTCGCCGAGGGGCTGGTCATGAATGGTCTCGGGGCAGTCGTTCTTGTATATCACCGCAGCTTTCCCTTGTGAAGAGAGAGCTGCCCGCAAGTCTCCCTGATCGATCAAGAGCACCGCGAGATTATTCAGCGCGATCCCCACTCCTGCCTTGTCGCCGATTTGGCGCCGGATGGCGAGAGATTCCTCTTCCATTTTCCGGGCTTCCGCAAGATCGCCCTGGTCCTTTGTAACAATCGCAAGATTCGTTAGCGCGTAAGCGTCCGCCGGAGCCCGCGACGTGATCCGCCAGGTTCTCATGCCTCGGTGGTGGCCCATCGGTTCTGCGACGCTCGGGTTCGAGGGAGAGTATCCAAGCGCTCATTAGGCGTTCGTGTACTGTCATGCAGTACCGAGTCTCCGGGTCAATCCTATGCCCCCTCGGACAACCCAACAAAGCCATACGCCTCAAGTCTCAAATAGGATCGTGGTTGGCACTTAAGCCAACCCTTGGCTTGCGTAGCTTCGCAACCGAACGGCGTCAAGCGCCACTGCTCCATGAAACCGTTAGGTCAGGGAGATCAACTGGGGTTGGCATCGCCGCTGAAATACGCGGCGATCCAAAGCGGTAAAACCAAAAGCCCCTCTAGGAAGGAGGCAGGGCTGGATGCAAGCTACCAGCCTCGTGTCCCCTCGAGGGGGACGGAGAAGAATTTTTTCTTGACATCCTCTTTTATAGGATGAGCGTAATCGAGATGTTACAACAGTGATCCAGCCGACCTGTTATCCTTTAGTCGCCAATAATCCGCTAAAGCGTGCCGGCCGAGCGCATTCACCTGTTCGTCGCGTTCGTCCGTAGGTCGTTGTCAGGCACGTTCAGGGAATCCCGTCTGAAGCCACGATATCCAGCAGCAAATGTTGACGGGAATTCCACGAACCTTGCGTTCGCGGAGAAGCTTGGGAGGCAATACACTCTATGACAAAGACGCTGAAGAAGTCAGTCTGGTGCAGCATAGTGCTCGGAATTGCGCTCGCCACGATCGTTCTACCCACGCGAGCATCAGCTCAAGATCAACAGGATGATCCCCCGACCCGAGTCGCTCGACTCGGCTACATGGAGGGTTCGGTTTCATTCCAACCCGCCGGCGAGGACGATTGGGTCCAGGCCGTCCCCAATCGCCCCATGACGACCGGCGACAAGCTCTGGGCAGACAAAGACTCGCGCGCCGAATTGCAGCTCGGCTCCGCCGTGATTCGCCTGAGCGAAAACACGGGCGTCTCGTTCCTGAACCTGGACGACCATACGGTGCAGCTCCAACTTTCGTCGGGTGCGATTAACGTTCGTGTGCGCCGCCTCGACCAGAACGACGATTTCGAGGTCGATACGCCGAACCTGGCCTTCACGATTTCCCAGCCCGGAAGCTACCGCTTAGACGCCAGTGAAGACGGCACCTACACCGTCGTCTGCCTGCGCGATGGCGGAGGCCAGGCGACCGGCAACGGCCAGACCTATACGCTGCACGCCGGACAACAGGGCACGTTCAGCGGAACTGATTCGCTGAATGCCGATGTGGAAGACATCGGTGGACCCAACCAATTTGATAACTGGGCGTACGCTCGCGATCATCGCTACGACGAGTCGCGCTCGGCTCAATATCTGTCCCGCGATGTTGTCGGCTACGAAGACCTGGATGACAATGGCGACTGGCGCGACGATTCCAACTACGGCCACGTCTGGTTCCCGCATATTGAAGCCGGCTGGGCGCCCTATCACACGGGCCATTGGGATTGGATTTCTCCCTGGGGGTACACTTGGGTCGATGACTCCCCCTGGGGCTACGCGCCCTTCCACTACGGACGCTGGGTAACCCTCGGCGGACGTTGGGGCTGGATAGCCGGACCGGTAGATGTGCAGGCCGTGTATGCGCCCGCGCTGGTCGTCTTCATCGGCGGTGGCCCCGGCGGCTTCGGCGGCAATGTGGGATGGTTCCCGCTCGGTCCGCGCGAAGTTTATGTCCCCCCATACCAGGTCAGCCGGGGCTACATGACCCAGGTTAACGTCAGCAACACGACGGTCAACACCACCGTGATCACGAACGTCTACAACACCACCATTATCAATAAAAGCACGACCATCACGAACGTGACGTACGCGAACAGAAATGTACAAGGTGCGGTGATGGTGGTTCCGCAACGTGCCTTTGCCGGCGCGCAGCCCGTCGCCCACGCGGCCGTCGCCGTAAACGCGCAGCAAATTGCCAGCGCGTCCGTGAACGCGAGGGTCGCGGTAACTCCCACACGCGAGAGCATGCTCGGAGCGAAGGCTTCCACCGCGGGTCACGTGACCGCGCCGCCCGCGGCAGTAATGAATCGGCAGGTGATCGCAAAGAGGACGCCGCCTCCGCCGCCGGTGCCGTTTGCAAAACAGCAGCAGGCTCTGGCAGCGCATCCCGGCCAGCCTGTCGGAAGACAAGAGCTGCAGAGCTTGCGTCCAGCCGGCACTGCGGCTGCGCGCCCGATGGTCAAGCAGGCGCCTCCCGGCAAACCGGCGACGCCGACCACTGGCCATCCTGGCAACCCGCCGAATACTGCCCGCCCGGGACAGCCCACTCCGCCGCCCGCCAACGAGCCAGCGAATCGCCCGCCCAATCAGCAGGCTCCCAACCAGCATCCGGCCACTCCAGCAGAACCGAATCGTTCACCCGTGGCGCAGCCGAACCACCCGCCTGCGCCGCCGCCAAACAATCGGCCGGAGACAAATCGTCCCGAGCCGAACCGTCCAACTCCGCCACCGGCGACGAACAACCGTCCGCCCGCAGCGCAGTCGCCGACTGGCCGCCCGATTCAACCAAACAAACCGCCTGAGCCGGCTCATCCTCAGACGAATCGGCCAGCCGAGCCACCTGCGCCGACTAACCGTCCGCCGACGGCCCAGCCGAATCGTGCTGAACCCGCTCGGCCGGAAGCCAGCAAACCTGAGCCGAAACCCGCCCCGAAGCCGCAAACGCCTCCACCGGCCCAGCGTCCAGCGGAGCGCACGCCTCCGCCTGTTGAGAAGCCGGCGCCAGCGCCTGCGCATCCTCAAGCGAAGCCCGCACCCCCTCCTGCGCATCCGCAAGCGAAACCGCAGACGCCGGAGGAGAAAAAGCAGGAAGACGAACGGCAAAAGCGGGAACAGCAGAAGCCTCCGGGTGAGTAGAGGCTCAGCTTCCAAATCGTCGGACGTGAATAGTACCGGGCATCCTGAGTCTCAGGTTGCCCTTTCTTTACAACGCTGAAGCGTAAACTACTGGCCGACAGTTGACAATGATTCAGACGTTTTTCCCTGCTTGTTCGCGAATGCGCTGGGGCTCAATCAGTCTGAAGGCTCAAGTTGTACAGCGAGGGTTAGCCGAGTTCCAGAAGGTAGGTGAAGCGGCTTTCCTTTTCCGACGCTCTCGTCCCACTCACGAAATCCAAATGAGGTCACGTGCAGCAGAAGGTTCTTGTCCGCTGGTACCAAAACGACATGGTTTGAAGCGCAACTCATCGTGAACAAGGACGACTCAGGGTGGCCCATCAGCATCACCGTCACGCTCATCTCCGAGATACCGACACCTCGGCAGTGGCCAGCAGTAGGAAGCCAAGGAAGACCAAGGTTGTCTTCATGATGCCGAGATGCTACCACGGTTTTGGCCGTAGCTGTCGCAATCAGATGGGATGAGAAGG
>PLHP01000183.1:0-2734 GCA_003138955.1 Acidobacteriaceae bacterium
GGCGAGGGCCTGCGCGTCGGCCAAGCCAAGCAGGCCGAGACCCTGGGCCGCGACCTCATGATTGTCTTCCATGGCCGCACCAGCCTGCAGGCTGGCGGCACGCGGGCGGGACGCTTGGTGCACTGGGTTGATTCCGATATTCCCCATCTTCAGGAAGAGGCCCCCGATTGTCAGTACGTGATCCCGGAACTCGAACAGGACACGGTGCGTTCGCACACCGCTTACAATGCGGCTGCGTTCACGGTAACCGGCTCAACCCCGGAGTTTGCCGAGATTCGCAGCCTCGGCATCAGCGAGGGCCGCTTTTACGATCAGAGTGACATCGCCGAAAGCCGTAGCGTTGCCTTCCTCGGCTCCGACGCGAAAAAGCAGTTGTTCGGCAGTCGTCCGGCCGTCGGGCAGTTCGTCTACCTCAACGACATTCCCTTCACGGTTATCGGCGTGATGTCGTCCAAGAAACAGGACTCCAGCTACGACGGGTGGGACATCAACAAAATCTTCATCCCTTTCCCAGCCATGCGGCATGACTTTCCCGACAAGCCCCCGGGTACGCCCGATACTTTCGACCAGTTGTTAGTCGTTCCCCGCTCTGTTGAACATCACGAAGCCTGCAAGGGAGAAATCAGACACGTGTTGGGAAGATTGCACGACTTCGATCCCACTGACAAAGAAGCCTGCCCCATCTGGGACACCATCCAGGAAGCAAAAGCCTTCCGCACCATGACCGATGGCATGAAGTACTTTCTCGGCGCGGTCGGTATCGTAACCTTGTTCCTCGGTGGCCTCGGTGTCATGAACGTTATGCTGGTGGCGGTTCAAGAGCGCACGCGAGAGATCGGAGTGCGAAAAGCCATCGGGGCACCGGCGCACAGCATCCTCCGGCAGTTCTTTCTGGAAGCACTCCTGGTCGCGCTGATCAGCGGTGGCACGGGTCTCCTTATCGCGTTCGGCCTATGTGCGCTGGTCGACCTGCTGCCGATGCCGGACTTTTTCGCTGGCCTGTTGCCCACCTGGCAAACGGGTGCCGTGGCCATGGCGGTTCTCGGAACCATCGCCATCCTCTCGGCCTTGTATCCGGCCCGCCGCGCCGCCGCCATCGATCCCATCGAAGCCTTGCGTCATGAGGCAGGTGGCTAGTATGGGCGTGGGCATGATTTATCAGGTCTTGAACGAAGCCTGGAGGGCGCTGCGGCGTAACCGCACTCGCAGCGCGCTTACCATGCTTGGCATCGTGTGGGGAATCGCCACGGTCACGCTGCTCATCGCATATGGTGGCAGCTTCCGCGAGATCTTGGTCAGTGGCTTCGATGCCTTCGGCAAAGGCGCAGTCATCTGCTGGCCGCTGCAGACCAGCGAACAACCCGGCGGCCAGCGCGCCGGCAAGAAAGTCGTCCTCGAGCAAGCCGACCTCGACATGATCAAGGAAACCGCCAACTATGTACGCCACGCCTGTCTCGAGACCGTACGCCGTCCTGGCATCGCGTACGGAAACCGCATGGTCGGCACTGCACCCGTGCGCGGCGTTTGCCCGGAATACGGCGATATGCGCAACGAACAGCCGTCGGAGGGCCGCTGGATCAACTCTCTCGACGAACTCGAACGTCGCCGCGTGGTATTCCTCGGAGCCCGCGTGCGCGAGCAGTTGTTCGGCGGACGCCCCGCCGTGGGCGAAACGGTCGAAATTGCGGGAGTGCGGTTTACCGTGATCGGCACCATGGATCGGAAGATCCAGCTTAGCAACTACTTTTCCAGCGACGACGAGTCGACCTGGATTCCCTACTCTGCCGCCAACGATCTTTGGAACGCGAAATACGCCAATGTCCTGGTGTTTGAACCCATCGCGCCCCAGTTCGAACAGCGCGCGGAGGCGCAGGTTCTGGCCGCCATCGCCACCCGTCAGCAATTCTCGCCCACCGACAAGAAAGCCCTTCAGATGTTCGGCCGCGAACAGTTCCGACCCGTCATCAACGGCATCACCATCGGTCTGCAAGTCCTCCTTATTTTCATCGGCATTCTGACGCTCGGAATCGGCGGCGTCGGCGTCATGAACATCATGCTCGTCTCGGTCGATGAGCGCATTCGGGAAATCGGCTTGCGGCGCGCTCTNNATGCTGCTCGGCGGCGCCATCGGAATTGTGGTGTCATACCTGGTTGCAGTTGCCGTCGGAACCCTTCCGCTGATGGGCCCCCTGTTCGAGGACGACTCCGGCAAAGCCGACATCCACCTCAGAATTTCCTTCTTCACCGTCATGATTTCAACCGTAGTCTTGCTGCTCGTAGGCGTACTGAGCGCGCTGATTCCCGCCTCACGCGCCGCGAACCTGGATCCCGTCGAGGCCTTGCGATATGAGTGATAGGTGGTGGCGGTAACGCCGGGCTCTCCATTGCACGCGCGCGCCTCGACTCTCTTCGCTCTTAGCGGGCCGCGGAAAGACTCAGGTTCGTATCAGGGCATCGCTTTAGCGATGCCGCAAGCTCTTCCTAATAAGCCGCCCCTTTAGGGGCTGGGCATCGAAAATCGACTCTTTCCCGCAGCCTGTTAGGGTTTGACCGGGCCGTTGTTAGCAACTTTCGGCGTCAACTTCCGGACGATAAATTCTTGAAACAGATTGGCGGCGGCACTTGCGCCAGTCCCATTTAGTGCGGTTTCGAACGTCAATTCCGCTCCATTGCGATTTTGCGCTGGATAGTAGAGATTCGAGATGCCGCCCGCCGCCAGGCCTCCGATGATACT
>PLHP01000183.1:2789-2929 GCA_003138955.1 Acidobacteriaceae bacterium
GCATAGGCGGCGCCGTAGCGCTTGGCATAACCTTGTGCGCCTTGCCCATATCCACTGAAATCATTTTGCGCCTGCTCAACTCCTGCAACGGCCCCAGTCCATGCGAACGTGACCGGGTCCACTATCGTCTTCCAGGCAAG
>PLHP01000044.1 GCA_003138955.1 Acidobacteriaceae bacterium
AGGCGCACAACCGCAAGATGCTGGTGCATCCGCGGATCGTGATCGGCGTGCCTTCGGAAATCACGCAGGTGGAAAAGCGAGCCGTGATGGATTCCGCCTATCGTGCCAAGGCCAGTGAAGTTCACCTCGTCGAACAAGCCATGGTGGCCGCCATCGGCGCGGGTTTGCCGATCACCGAGCCCAGCGGCAACATGGTCGTCGACATCGGCGGTGGCACTACCGACATTGCGGTAATTTCGCTCAGCGGCATCGTCTATTCGCGTTCCGTGCGCATGGCCGGCAACCAGATGGATGAGGCCATCATGAACTACCTCAAGCGGAAATATAACCTGCTGGTGGGTGAGCGCACGGCCGAGCAGATCAAGATGGAAATCGGCTCCGCCTATCCGCTCGACAAGCCGCTGACCATGGAAATCAAAGGCCGCAACCTGATTGAAGGCGTGCCCAAAACCATCACGGTAGACGACAGCGAAATTCGCGAATCGCTCAGTGAATGCGTCTCGACCATCATGAATGCAATTCGCGTCGCGCTAGAACGTACGCCACCGGAACTTTCCGCCGACATCAGCGACCGCGGTATCGTGCTGACCGGCGGCGGCGCGCTCATCAAGAACCTCGACAAGCGCATCCGCGAGGAAACCGGATTGCCGGTCTCGATCGCCGACGATCCGCTCTGCAGCGTGGTGCTCGGCACCGGCAAGATGCTCTCGGACTTCAAGCTGCTGCGCAAGATTTCGATCGAGTAGAAGCTTCGAACTGCGGGCCGCGAGCGAAAAACAGGTCCTTCGCTTCGCTCAGGATGACAATTTTTTAGCACCCTGACAATTTCTGCCGGGACGACATCTCAGGCGTGACGGGTTTACTGACAACTGATAACTGAGAGCTGAGAGCTGCTGTTATGGATGTCCTCGGACGCTACCGCAACCTGATCGTGCTGGTGGGAGTGTTGTTCGCCCAGGTACTGGGCTTGGCCGTGCAGGTCAGGCGCACGACCGACAGCGAACCGACGCGCCTGATCCGCGTCTGGGCGGTCGGCGCGGTCACTCCCCTCGAAAAGGCGCTGGTGTGGACGCAAACCTCCAGCAGAAACATCTGGCACAACTACTTCTACCTGCGCGGTGTGCGCGCCGAGAACCGCAGCCTCAAGGCGCAGATTGAACGTATGAGTCTGGAGCAGGTGCGGATCAGCCAGGACGCCGATCAGGCGCGGCGTCTGCAGGCCTTGCTGGCCTTCAAGGAACAGTTTATTTCCCAGACCATGGCGGCGCAGGTCATCGGATCGAGTGGCAGCGAGTTGTCGCGCTCGGTCTACATCGACAAGGGTGAAAGCGACGGCATCAAGCCCGACATGGCGGTCATTACCGCGGATGGCATCGTGGGCAAGGTGCTGCGTGTGTACGGCTCCACTGCGCTGGTGCTCTTGATCGACGATCAGACCAGTGGAGTGGGCGCGATCCTCGACAAAGCGCGGCTGCAGGGCATACTGCGGGGCACGCCGTCGGGTGAAGTGATGCTCGAAAAAGTGATGAGCGACGAAACCGTGCCTGCCGGGGAACTGGTTCTCACCAGTGGCGGGGATGGCATTTTCCCCAAGGGACTGCTGGTGGGCAGGGTGACAAAGGTGTCGCAGGGCAGCGAGCTCTTTCTCAACATTCGCGTGCGTCCCGCCGCCGATCTCAGCCGGTTGGAAGAGGTCCTGGTCGTAACGAAAACCGATGAAAGACAGGCCGAGCCTGATCATGCGGGCACAGCGCGGGCCATCGATATCCTGGCCGAGCGCCTGCCGACGGTTCCTCCCAAGCCGGAAAATGCCGAGAAAGGTGCCGTGCCGGGAACGGTCGCGCCGGGGGCTGTTTCACCAACGACGGTTGCACCAACGAAGGTCGCACCAACGAACGTCGCGCCAACGACTGTGGCACCAACGACCACCGGCTCCCCTACCAAGCCAAAAGCCGCGCCCCCGGCAGCTTCCGCCAGCAGCGGTGCGCCGGCCGCGCGAAAAACGGAGAGCTCCGTATCTTCTCCCGGAGCTGGCTCCGGAACTTCCACCGGAACACCGGCAAGCGCCACCGGAACAGCCGCTGCGAAAGCTTCCACCAAGCCCGTGAAGGCAGCGGTCCAACCTCAGCCCAAGCCGCAACCAGCCGGGCAGGATAGTCCGCACTAACGTGGCCATTACTTACACATCGGGAGAGCAGGTTGAAGTTTACCGTTTCAGTCTTCCTGCGACGATTCTGATTCCCCTGATCGCCGTTTTTATCCAAGCGTGGCTGCCGCTGCGATTTCATTTTTTCACCATCTTCGATCTTCCGCTGCTGGTCGTGATCGGTTTCGCGACGGCCCGGCGCAATCCGCTGGCGGGCCTGGTCACGGGAGGTCTAATCGGTATTCTGCAAGACGCGCTGACCCACCAGCCCATCGGGCTCTACGGAATTTCAAAGACGGTGGTGGGATTCGGCGCATCTTCGCTCGGCATCAAGCTGGACGTGGAAAATATCGGCGCCCGTTTCCTGCTGACGATTTTCTTCTACGTGGTGCACGAAGTCGTCTACTTCATGATTGCCCGCGGCCTGGTCGGGCTGCGCATGGCGTGGAGCTGGCCGCACGAACTTCTGTCGGGCGTAGCCAACGCCCTGCTCGGCGTCCTGGTCTTCATGTTGCTCGACCGCGTCAAGCAGCGCACGTAATAACGTAGGGACAGCCGCCCTCGGCTGTCCAGGCGAGCGCAGCTCGCCATGGTTTTCGTTGGTTCATCCGTACACTCGAGATCGTAGCGGGGCTTTGCCCCGCCGGACAGCCGAGGGCGGCTGTCCCTATGCGACCATCGCGAGAGCATAAGCCAGCGCAGCCGCTGCCAGCGTAGAGAGGAGATTCACCGTTTGGTTGCTGATCCAGCCGCGGCGTTGCAGGGTGGCGCCGAGAATGCTGTCGATGAGCATTCCGGCGAATCCGGCGGCTACCGCAATCCAGCACTCGGACGGAAGAAGCATCCCACCCACCGTTGCAACCGCCGTCATCACCAAGCCGGCCGCCAAGCCTGCGATGGTTCCGGGAATCGTGATGCCGCCGTCGGTCCCTGCCGGGACGCGTTCCCCGGTCGTAATCAGCCGCGCCTCTGCGCCGCGGTATTGCCCGATTTCGCTAGCCACGGTGTCAGTAGCCGCTTCGGCGAGAGCCGCCGCTGCCGCGACCAGCCAAATCCGATTTCCGGTGGCGCTGAAAACGATGGATGCGAGCGCGGTTACCGCCAGATTCGCCAGCACTTGCCAGGCATTCCGGCCTTCCCTGCGCTCGGCCAGCCCGAGTGCCAGCTTGCGGCGGTATCCAAGGCGGGTAGATACCCAGGTCATCACAAACAAGGTTGCGAGGGCGATGAAAGCCGCCGGGCCTATGCCGGCAAAAAGCGCGAAACAGGCGAGACCCCCCGCCAAAGCTCCGGAGAGATTGACGCCGCGCACGGCTCGAGCCAGCACCGCGAAGCCCAGCGTCACGGCCGCAGCGCTTGCCAGTCGCTCCGGCGATGACGACCAGCCGTGGGTTAGAAAGGGAGTAAGCATTTCTAGAGGCAGCTCTCAGCTCTCAGTAGAATCTCATGTCCCTGACAGCTGGGAGCTGACAGCTGGGAGCTGACAGCTGATCTTGCGCGATCCCCGCTTGATAACACTATACTAAGGGTCCGGCGCCAGCCTCCCGCACCATGTAGTGCTTGACCTTTGGATTCACCCTTCATCTGGCAGCTGCAACCCCTCCCAATTTACGCTACACTTCTGTACGCTCGGTGAGGATCGAGCATCTGAAGACTTTGCGGTGACGCGGTTTGCCGCGTCTGCCGATGACAAGAAGAAACGAGGCAAGCCTCGTCTCCGCTTCGTTTCTTGCAATGGGGTGAAACCAATGGCGGCCTCAGTCTGGTCTGGATATCTTACGTTCGGATTAATCTCGATGCCGGTGCGTCTGTTCTCGGGCGCGCGCAGCAATGGCATCTCGTTCAACCAACTTCACCGCACCGACCACCATCGGGTAAAGCAGCAGCTCATTTGCCCGGCGGACAACCAGGTCCTCGAGCGTAGCGATATCGTCAAGGGCTA
>PLHP01000370.1 GCA_003138955.1 Acidobacteriaceae bacterium
AACGCCAGACCGATCGACTGGCCATAGGTTCGGAGACGGCCGATGTCCGCGGCAGCGGCCCCCGCATACATTCCTCCGCCGACCACGCTGGCCGTGATGAGCGCGGCAGTCTTTGAACGGTGGATGTATTCGAGGGTGGCCGGGTCGGGCTTCTTGTGCTCGGATTCGAGATCAACGACCTGGCCGCCGATCATGCCATCAATGGACCCGGTGGCGTGGGCGATTTCCCGGATGATCGCGACGCGCGTCTCGGCAGGGCAAGCGATCTGCGCCAGCACTTCATAGGCCTGCGTCTGCAGCGCGTCTCCGGCAAGTATGGCGATGGCCTCGCCGAAGGCTTTGTGGCAGGTGGGACGCCCGCGCCGCAGGTCGTCGTTATCGAGCGCGGGCAGATCGTCGTGGATCAGGGAATAAGTGTGGAGCATTTCGAGCGCCGCGCCCACCTGCTCTATGCCCGCGGGGAGCGAGCCAGCAGGCGGCCCAGTACTGGAGCCAGTTTGCGAACTAACATGCGAAATACCGACCGCTGCGGCCGCGATCATGCGCCCCGCTTCCATGCAGAGGATTGGCCGCAGGCGCTTTCCGCCGGCAAATACGCTGTGCCGCATGGCTTGATGGATGGAAGTTGGATGCTTGGCAGCCAGCGGCAAAAGTCGATCGAGCGCAGCGTCGGCGGCTTCGCGTCCCTGCTCCAGAACTTGTCTCAGCATGGCACCGCAGTATAACAAGGGGGCGAGAGGCAGGTCTCAGTTCCTAAAGCTGTCAGGTGTCGGGAAAACCCGGAAGGGCAGGTCTCAGGTATCAAGCGTCAGGAAGCTGTTGATTTTGTTTTCCTGAAACCTGACACCTGACACCTGAGACTTTAGTCGATCAGGCCGCATGGCGCGTGCGCCTGTGCAACAGCGAGCGCACTACGTCATCGTTGCGCGGCTCACATATGTCGGACGCGCCCAGACTCATTGTCTCGGCCCACAGTTTGTCGTCCGCTAGCCTGTGGGTACCGACGATGCAAAGCGCCGGGAACTCATGATGCAAACGCCTGACTTCGTCCGGCCCCGAAGTTTCCAGATCCAGCACCAGCGCTGTGGCGCGATGCCGGGCAACCGCGGGACGAACCTCTTCGTAACTGCTGGCCAAATGAACAGATTCAAAGTGTTGGGACAGACTGACCGCCAGAGTTTTTGCAGTTCCGGGGTCATTCTGATAGAGGACTACACTGAGTGGTTCCATGACTTCCCCCTGACCTCACCGCGATTCGCGGCGGCCTGGCTGTGACAGCTACGTGCTGCGCACAGGCGTTATCAACTCCGAGCGGGACAGCGTTACTTGCGCAACGCTTTCTCGGCCGGGGGCTCGAACGATTCAGTTTGGAGCTTTCCGTTCTGTTTTAACAGAATCTCTACTTTACCTTCCGCTTCCTCCAACTGCTTCCGGCAGGTCGCGGAAAGCTGCATGCCTTCTTCAAAAAGCGTCAGAGACTTCTCTAGAGGAACCTCCCCTTTTTCCAGTTCCTGAACTATCTTCTCGAGACGCTCGAGGCATTCTTCAAACTTCACCAATCCCATTGCTCCTATACTTTATTGTAATGCCGTTTCCGGAGCGAAATGTCCAGTGAAATTTTGTAATTTGTGCATTCTTTCTTAGATGCGGGGTTTCAAAACGGACACAATGGGTGTTGCAAGACTACACAGTCGTCGACCGTTTCGAGCCGAGGACCTCCAGAACATCGACCGCGGAGCTATATCGACCCAGAGGAGCGCTGATCTGCGCACCCTGGACCCGGTCGCGGACCGCCGCCAGCATTTCGCGCGCGATGGCCACGCCTTCNNTCGGCGCGAGCCGCTTCCGGACTGGTCACCCTAGCCATCCGGTTCAGGATTTCATCGGGCACGGAAACCCGCAGTTCGTTCTTCATGAACTCGGCGTTACGGGCGCTTACCAGAGGCCAGATTCCGGCAATGACGGGAATTCGGCAGTGCGTGATCCGCTTCAGGAAATTCTCCAGCAGACTGATATCGAATACCGGCTGGGTGACCACGTATTCCGCACCCGCTTGCACCTTGTATTCGAAGCGCTTGATCTCTTCGTCCAGGTTGGGCAGCCCCGGATTTGCACCCACCCCAATGACGAAACTGGTCCCGGCGCCGATCGGGTTCCCGCCCAAGTCCAATCCCCGGTTCAGGTTGTGGACGATATTCACCAGTCCGATCGAATCCACGTCAAACACCGCTGTGGCATCGGGATAGTTCCCCATCTTCGGGGGGTCCCCCGTGATGCAGATCAGGTTGCGAATTCCGGTGGCCGCCGCGCCCAGCAGGTCGGATTGAATGCCCAGCACATTTCTATCGCGACAGGTGTAGTGCAGGATGGCTTCGATCTCAACCGCCTGCTGCATCAGCACCGACAGGGCCTGGTTGCTCATGCGCGCCGAGGCCCGCGGGCTGTCGGGGATGTTGATCGCATCCACGCCGACCGATTTGACGAACTTCGCGCCCTCGATCTCCTTTCGGATGTCGATTCCCTTGGGCGGCACGATCTCGACCATGGTCACAAATTCCCCAGCGGCAATTTTTGCGCCTAGCCGGGAGCGCTCCGCCATGGGAATGTTCGCCGGTGCCACCGGCGCCGCGCTGGAATGAATCGCCGCTGAAATCGCTGTCTTGCCGCGCGCCTGGTCCACGCGCAAAGCCGATTTCATGGCCCGGATATGATCCGGCGTGGTGCCGCAGCAGCCGCCAATCAGTTGCACTCCGGCCGCCACGAATCTCGGGGTGTAGGTTGCCATGTATTCCGGCGAGCAGAGATAGATATTGCGGCCTTCGACCGAGCGCGGCATGCCGGCGTTCGGCTGCGCGGCCAGGGGCACGGAGGTCACCGCGCGCACGCGCTCGATGGCGTCGAGCATGGCGACCGGTCCCACGCTGCAGTTGATGCCGAGCACGTCGACCTTCCATTCCGTCAGCCGGGCGCCGAAAGCCTCGGGGTCGGAGCCATCGAGGCAGTTGCCGTCTTCGTCAATCGTGACCTGGGCCACGATGGGAAGAGCGATGGGAAGCTTCGCATTCACCTCCCGGCAAGCCAGCACCGCCTGGTGTAATTCTTCGAGGTAACCGAAGGTTTCAAGCATGAACAAATCCACGCCGCCCTCGACCAGGGCTGCGACCTGTTCGCGAAACGCGGCGCGCGCCTCTTCAAACGAAGTCTTGCCCAGCGGTTCAATGCGAACCCCCAGCGCGCCGATTGATCCGGCGACCCAAACGTCGAAACCCTTGGCTGCTTCGCGAGCCAGCTGAGCGCCCGCCAGGTTGATGTCGCGCACGCGATCGGCCAGAGTGTGCCTCGCCAGGCGAAAGCTGTTCGCGCCGAAAGTATTGGTTTCGATAATCTCGGCGCCGGCCTTCAGATAATCGTGGTGGACGGCGCGGATCAGCTCCGGCTGCGACAAGTTCAGCTCGTCATAGCAGCGGTTGATGAAGATGCCCTTGGCATAGAGAAGCGTCCCCATAGCCCCGTCACAGAGCACGGGCGATTGCTTCAGACGCTCTATAAAGTTACGCGCCATCTTCTTTGAGAATACAAGAAAGGGCGAGGTCTATGCATCCGGCTGGTAGTGGGTCAGTTTGAAAACGAAACTTGCCCACTACCGTTCGGCTCTGTCCCTCTGCCGGGATAGGAGATTCTGATAGCATCTAATAAGGTGCTTTTAATAGGAGCGGGCCGATGCTTGACATCACCAAGGACATCCAATCTCTGACGACGTTTCGCCGCCAGTCCGGCGACTTCATGAAACAGCTTAAGAAGAGCAAGCGCCCCGTGGTGCTTACGGTGAATGGGAAAGCTGCGGCCGTTGTGCAGGACGCCGAAGCCTATCAGCGCCTGCTCGACATCGCAGCCAGCGCGGATGAAGAGGAAGGCATCCGGCAGGGATTGGAGGATGTGAAACAAGGAAGGACGCGGCCAGCGAGGGAGTTCTTCGCCGAATTTGAAGCCAAGCATGGCATACGCCGTTAACACCACTCCACATGCCGAGCGCGATCTTGCCCTTCTGTACCCGCAAATCAACGCCGAGTATTCCGACAAGGCCCTGGAATGGTATCTGGGGATCAAAAAAGCAACTCTCAGTCTGGAACAGCAGCCGAACCGCTGCCCGCTTACGCCGCGTAAGAAGGACCATCTGAGGCACTTTCTTTACGGCCAAAAACCTCATATTTATCGCGTGATATACCGAGTCCTCGAAAAACAGAAGCAGGTTGAAGTGCTCCATATCCGCCACGGCGCAAGGCGGAAGCTCAAGCCTTCCGATCTCGTGTAGGTCGAGGGCCTCAACCGCAGCTTAAACACAATTTCTGCCTTTGCTATAATCCTTATTCTTGCATCCAAGCGATTATCCCGCATGAGGTTGGAGTCCCAGGTTTGAAAAGCGTCCTGATCTTTGTGTTATTCCTACTGCCCGCGAGTTTGCTGTGTCTGAGTTGCGGCGGCAGTTCCTCCGGTACCTCAAAAACCAGCGGCCTCGCCTACCGCGCCTTTATCTCGAATTACGTCACATCCGGTTCTAGTTCGTTCGCTGGTGTGTATGTCCTCAATGCCCTAAACGATACGCGTGGGCCCTTAGCCCCGATTTCCGGCGGGAACACTCCGGGAATCATGGTGGTCACGCCCAACATGGCCCAGACCCTGGTCTTCAGCGGCAACGGTACGCCATTCTCGGATAACCAGTTCACCATCCTCAACAACGCCACCGAATCCGCTACCGGTCACGTGGGCTTGCCCGGCATGACCTATAGCTTCGTGGTTTCGCCCGACAG
>PLHP01000023.1 GCA_003138955.1 Acidobacteriaceae bacterium
ACTTCTACCACGGGCTGCTAGCGAACGAGTTAGCCGACTTCTCGAAATCGGCGAGCAAGGATACTCGGGAACTCGCAAGCCAAACGGCGGGCCGCCGGGCTGCCCTCGAAGACACCCGACGCGTGTTTTCCGCTGAACTACCACGCCAGCGGGCAGAACTGGTTCGCATTGAAGCTGACCTGGGTAACGCCATGGCAGTGGTGGACAGCAGCTTGACGCAGCTCTCCAGGACGCCCGTGCGATTCAAGATGTGCGTGGAGGATATCGCCCGGCAGATTGCCGGAATGGTGGCCGCCATCCAGGCTCACGACATCACGCGCCAGCAGATCGAACATGTGCAGGAGGCGTTTGTGCTCATGGCTGCGCGAATGCGCGGCGCTGAGAACTCGGAGAATGGAGCCGATCGGGAGCTGCCTCGGGTCTACGGCGCCCTTACAATCCAGATTTATCAGCTGCGAACGATTAAGGAGACCGTCGCCAGCTGGACATCTCAAGTCAGGACGTGCATGGGCGACATCATGAGAGTAAGCGCCTCCGAAGTGGTCGGGATCGGCCCCATGGTCCTCGAGCAGGAGCGGGAAGTATCGTCCCAGCTCACCCACATCGAACTGCTCGAACGCGAGAGTCAGGCTTACAGCGGGAGAATCCAGAGCAATCTCGGAGGGCTCTCAAATCTGATGCAATTGGTGAGTGAACATCTGCAAAGGTCAAAGTCCATCGGCGACCGGCTTCGGCTGCTCGCCTTCAACTCCATCATTGAAGCCAGTCACTTGGGGACGCAGGCCGACACGATATTGGCGATCTCGAAGAGTATCAAGGAGGTTTCTGCAGAGTGGAACCAGGTTACCGATGAATCCGGGCAGGCCATGCAAGAGATCCTGAACCTGGTGAAGCAAACGAACGAGGTGATGAAGACCTTCTCCGAAGCCGGCAACGAGAGGTTGCGGGAAGCGCAAGCGCAAACTAGGGCCTGTCTTGATAACTTACGAACCGCCGCCGCGTCCGCAGCCAAGCAGGCCCAGGATATGAAAGTTGCCACCGAGAAAATGCAGGCGAAGAGCGCGGAGGCTGGCAGCACCGGCGATCTCGATGCTTGCTTTGGCCGCATCGATTCGGTGGCCACCGCAATCGAAGAGTTGATACGCCAGTTAGAGATCGATCACCCGGCGGTGAAGGAACGCTGCGACGCAGCCGAAGTCGAACAGTTATTCTCGGCATTGTACACAACCGAGATGGAGCGCGCCGTTCTGCATGCGGCGCTCGGTGGGAAGGCCATGCCGGCGGTTCAACAAACGTTCGCCGGGAACAGCGTGGAACTGTTTTGAATGTGGAACGGCTTTCGGAAGGCGATGGAACTCTCATAACTGCAAGGGATGACTAACAAGCAGGCATATCTTAACCGCGAACGATTCAGCCCGCGCTCGGGAGATAGTCGGCCACCTAGCGCGCGTTGGGTGCAAACGGTTGGATGGTACGGCCTTTCCATGCTGATCCTTTCCTTGCAGTGGGCCAGAATGAGGTCAAGCAGGTACTACGATGAGCGGCACTAAAGAACTCGCGGCTTCGAATCGCCGATTGCCGGACCGAGCCTTGCGACTACTTGGGTCGAATTTGGGTCAAATTGGGCCCGAATACGGTCTAAAACCATGGTAGATGACGCAGAGCCGACCTAAGCGGACCAATCACATAGCTTAGGTTAGTTTGCCTTGGGCGCAGGGGGTCCGCGGCTCAAATCTGCGCCCCCCGACCAATTTCGCTAATCCATTTTGCTAACGGGAACGCTCCATTCCTTGATTTCCACGCTGCGGGCTTTGTGTAAGACGTTCCCGCTTGCAGTTCCGCGGCGCACACGGCCTGCCTCTGAAACAATAATTCTGACCTGAATCGAGTTTCAGATTGCGCCCTTCGGTGGCTGCTCCGAAACTCCAGCCAGGAAAGCAGGAAAAATCAGAATGAGTAACGCAGGGATTCGGTCAAGTTGTTCGCGTGAAAGTAGCGTGGCGCTGTGGGGCCGACGAACGAACCCTCCGCGTACTGGTAATAATTCCAGCCCATAGTCCAAGCCAGTTTATGACCCAAATCCACGCTCAGGTTGGCCACCGGTTGCTGGTATTTGTACTGTAAGGAGCCCAGAGGCTGCAGAATGTTGAACTGCGGTGTGCTGCCGTCAACGTTGGTAATGCTGTAGCCCACGTTGGCCGTCACTCGTTTCTCGGGCTTGAACCTGACGGTGGCCATTCCGAAATTGGTGTGGTTGGTGTAGTACGACTTGGCCAGTAGCGGGTTGGCCGAATCGTTAGTTGTACAAAAAGTGCCAGGGCCGGTGATGGCGCCGGTCACGAAGGGGAGGGTCACCCCGGTTGGCGGCGTGTCGTTGAAGCAGATCAGGGCATTCTGGATCACGCCGTTGAAGTTGTACGCCAGATCCAGCCCGAAGCGTTCGCGCGGCGCCAGCGACGCGGTCAGCCCGTAGTTTTGGTTGTGGCCCACGTACTGGGTCTGTACGTCGGCGTTGGATTGTTGCAGGATGTTGATGGATCCGCCCAGGACCGCCCACGGACGCGGTGTGTAGGTTGTCTGGAAGCGGTAGCGCGCCTCCCTGCGTGGCGACATGCGGACGAACACGGCGTTGTAGTTCGTGTGCTCCAGATCGAAATTCAATCGCAAGGCATGGGTGGGCCGTGCCCAGAGCCCGAGGAGCGCCGTTTTCTCCAGACCCACAAAATGGTCTAAGTCTCCGGGCGCATAATCATTGTAGTGGTTGAAGTCACGGTCGCCATAGCGGTAACCGATGCGGGCCCCGGCTTTTTTCGAAATGTCCCAGGCCAGTTCGGTCTGATTTCTCTTCCAGGTTTGGTTGAAGGATGATTGGGTCAGGGTGGGCGTCGTGGTTGGCGTGGTAGCGCTCAGCGGAGTGAGGAGCGTACAGGTAGCTGTCACTGTGCAATCACTGTCAACCTCGGTGAAATTGCCATTCTGCGGAATGCGGTAGGCCCAAAAATAAAATTTCTCGATCAGGCGCAGATGCCGGTTCAGGTGCAGCGTGGCTTCGAGATCGAGTACGTCGGAAATCCGGTTCGCGCTGGCTTCGCCAGTGCCGTTGAAGGCGAGGGTGTGGGTACGCGTGATGAGACCACCGAAATTCTCGTCCAATGGCGTGCCCATGTTGGCGGAGCTATAGGAAAAAGAACCGACCAAATCTAACCGTTGGAAGTAATTGCTGCGCAGACTGACTCGCTCCGTGGGCGTGGAAGTGCGAATCCGCTGGAGCCGCGAATAGCTGGAGTACGCGCTGCACGTCGCGTTGGTCAGGGCGCCATTGACAATCAGACTGCTTTGCCCTTTCGGCACGGCACAGGGTTCACTGTTCACAGTGTCGATGGACAAACCCAAATAAACAGGATTGGGAACCCCCGGCGGCGGCGGTGTCAGGAGCGGCGGAGATTGCAGGAGCACCGGCACGTTCTGGCCGACGCCGGTAGCCAGTCCGTAGCTCGTGTCTCCCATGTAGTAATTGAGGAATTGGTCGTAGCTGAGAACAGTGCGCGGCGCGATTCTAAGATCCACCCCCATGCGGTAGGCGTTCATGGTTGTGTTCCAGGGTTGATAGAGCAGAGCTTCCGTACCCTCGTGGATGCTGCTGTATGAAGGCCCGGTCATGTTGTTGCGCGAAAACCCGAAGCGAAAGCTCACCCGGGACTGCGGAAGCAAGGTGAGGTCGACGTCGCTCATGCGCCGCGTCGTGTCAAATAAGTGGGGCGAGTTTTGCACCTGAATCGTCGGAGTGGAAGTTGAGGGATTCAGCGGATTCGCCAGCAAGTCGAAGTCGGAGAAATTCTGATCGCGACGGAAACTGGCTTTAAAGTTGTACAACTTGTTCTTGTCTGCCCGAAGCCGCAAGGCGTTGTTGGGATCGCCTCCCCATCCAAAGCTATTGATATAAAGGTTGTCGAACAGCACGCCTTGGTGATCCAGCGATTGCATCGAAAGCGTCTGGTCGAGAAAGCGCGGGCCGGTCTGCAGATTCACCAACGTGTCGTACATATCCTCGCTGCCGGTCAGGTTGTTGACCCGGACGCCCAGGTCAACCGACGAGTGAATCAGGTAGCCGCCGCTGGTAACGCCCTCCGGTTCCGCGGGCGGATTCTGAGCGGCGCTGGAAGATTGCGCAAAGAGCAACCCTGGCGACGACACCATCAAGACCGCAGCCAGCACGGCAATGACCGGCGCGAGACGTAATGATTTCGCCTTCAGCTTTCGCCTCGGCGCGACGGCTTCGGTTACAACAGAAGAGCCGAGGAAAGACTGCAGATCGAGTTTTCTTGGAGACGGCATCGGTTCTCCCTCACTTGAAAAAGACACTGCTGAAGTTGGAGCCATGAATCTGCGTGTGACACATGGTGCAGGCCTGATACTTCGCCGATTGATTGTGGGTAGGGCCGATTGGGCCGCCGGCCGTCAACGTGGTCGAGAAAGTGTGGCACTGCAGACAGAGCATGTTCACCAGGTTCACTTTGAGGAGCCGAGGATTTGTGGAACCGTGGGGCGTGTGGCAAATGCTGCAGCCCTCGGTCTTCACCGGCACATGCTCGTACACGAACGGCCCCTGCTTGTCGACATGGCACTTGTAACAAACGGCATCCCCGCTCGGCAGAGTGCGCAGCTGCCGCACGGTCGCCGTCCCATGAGGGTTATGGCAGTCGTTGCATTGCACCAGTCCCTCGTTGACCCGATGGTGAAAGGGTTTGGCGAAATCAGCCTTGGCCGAGGTATGGCATCCGTAGCACAACTGGGGCTGGCTCTGGACCAACAGGCGCTGTTTTTCCTTGGCGTGATGGGGAGAGTGGCAGTCGAGACAGCCGACATCGCTGCTGGAGTGGGCGGATTCGGCAAAATGCGACTGCTCATGAGCTTCGCCGTGGCAGGTCAGACAACGAGCGCTGGTCTGCTCCCGTGAGTGGTCCTCGAACACGTATATCTTGGTCTTGTCGCCGCCACCGGCCACGTGGTCCGCTCCGGGACCATGGCAGCCCTCGCAACCTTGGTGCGAGGGCTCCTTATTTAGTGTGGTCTTCCAGTGCGGCGTTTTCTCCCAGGCGTTGTAAATGTCCTCGTGACAGGTCTTACAAGTCTCCGCCCCCACGTACTTGGAGGCGTCGGATGAAAGCGCACTGGCCACGGGTGGGCTAGCGGATTGAGCGCTCTTATCGGCAACCTGCTGGCGAGCCTGGCCTGGAGCAAAGGCGACGACAACGAAAAGAAGTAAGACCGAGAACAGAAGAACTCGAGCAGACCTGGAATTTGCTGGCATTCGCATTAGCACGCCCCCCTTCGACACCGGCGGTTTGTCATGAATGTGTGACCAAGGAATCTTGTGGCTCACAGGTTTGAAGTCGCCCGGTTTCATCTCATCAACCAGTCCTCTCTCATCTTTCATCTTTCATCAACGAGGTCCGCCATTCCGCATCGCCCGGACCCTGGACAGCAGGGCGCGCTTTGTCCTTCCAACCACCTTGTCCAGGCCGCGATGGACAAGCGCTTTCGTGGTGGTGCTGGTGCTTAGAGTTGCGACACTCGTAGCCGCCAGTTCGAGTTCAGCAGCCGGCAGTGATATCTGCTCGAAAAACTGAACAGTTTACTACGATTTACAATGCCGCGACTGATCAATATTGAACACTTCGAAAAAATAAAGAGAAAGAGCTGCGTCGTGCACCTTAGTGTCAGGCTGCAGGTAAAAGTACAAGTCGAGCCAGCTCCCGGTTATGCTGCTGGCAATCTGCCTATCTCTTCCCGATTCGTCCTCTTTTCCAGCACTGCTCGATCTTCTGTTGAACAAATTTTGTGACCTCTGCAACTAGAAAGCCTCTGTCAGAACCATCTGCCAGCGAGATGAAACTTCAGTACTTGTCCACCCGCGCGGTTGATCCGTGCTGGGTCAGGTACCGCTCGGTCGCGATGTGAAATCCTCCTACCACAAACGAGCAGATCGTATTAAAATTCCTTGCGGCTGTCTGTGACGATTGAACCAAAAAAATGTGACAAATCAAATGCTTGGTTTTATGCGGTGACCGCCTCCGCCTCTGTTGATTCACCTCCGATTCTGCTGGCAGCCAATCGTCCAGTTCATGCCGTCATCTCTCCCGCTTTGTGCATACAGTTCGTAGGCAGGTCGACGGATCTGCTCGATGGTGGCCCATTTCTAGTTAGAGGTAGAGGGGCGGTTCTCGACCCGATTCTTGGTAGAGTCGGGTTGGAAACTTTCTCATGGAAAGGAGAACCGCCTTGCAGAAAAGCTATCACACCATTTCCACCCAAGGACAAACCAACAGCAAGAGGCTGGCGGAGTTTTTCAGCCGCCACGGGCAAGGACTGCTGCCCATGGTCGATCTGATCGAGCAATCGCGGCTGGCGGTCGATGAGCTGATCGATATGGCAGGGCGAGCCACGATTGAAGCCGTGTTACAACTCTCGGCTGCGCAAGTGGCGGGGCCGCGCACACCCGGCCAGAGGCGCACGGGTCTGCTGTGGCATGGCCGGCAGGCGGGGCGAGTGTGTTTGAAAGAACGCAAACTGGGAGTGACGAAGCCGCGACTGCGGGAAAAAGGCGGCGGCGAAGTGGCGATCCCGGCCTACGAGGCGATGCAGGAAAACGGGATGAGCCAACGGATGCTGGACGTGCTGATGCGCGGCATCTCCACCCGGCAGTATGCGGAAGTGCTGCCGGAGATGGCTTCGACCTGCGGGGTGTCGAAGTCGACGGTGAGCCGGGAAGCGGCGGAAGCGGGAGAAGCAGCCCTGAAAGAGCTAATGGAGCGACGCTTCGCGGGGATCGATCTGCTGGTGATCTACCTCGACGGGATGCAATTCGGCGAGCATCATGTGATCAGTGCCGTGGGAGTGGATGGGGCCGGACACAAGCACGTGCTGGGCATGCAGCAGGGAGCGACAGAAAACGCGGCGGCGGTGGAGGATTTACTGGAGCAGTTAGTGGCGCGTGGGCTGGACCCGAAGGCGAAGCGCTTGTTCGTGATCGACGGAGCCAAAGCGTTGCGAGCTGCGATTAACAAAGTGTTCGGAACGCAGCATCCGGTACAGCGTTGCCGCAATCACAAGATCCGCAACGTGTGCGACCGCCTGCCGGAAGAACAGAAAGATCAGGTCAAGGCGGCGATGCGCGCCAGCTACAAACTGGAGGCGAAGGAAGGTATGGCGCGGCTGAGAAAGCTGGCGGACTGGCTGGAGCAGGAATCGCCGGCTGCCGCGAGCAGTTTGCGGGAAGGATTGGAGGAATGTTTCACCATCAACCGCTTGGGCATTCCCCCGTCGCTGCATCGCTGCCTGGCCACGACCAACTTGATCGAGAGCCCGCAGTCGGGCGTGCGCATGCGAACCCGGCGGGTGTGCCGCTGGCGCGATGCAGCCATGGTCCAGCGTTGGGCGGCGGCTTCCTTTCTGGCGACGGAGAAGAACTTCCGCCGCATCATGGGTTGGAAAGATCTTTGGCAACTGGAAACGATCTTAGGAAGAAAAGTAGCAGACGATGCTGCGACCATGCAGGAGGTCGCGTAAGATGTTGACTCGGACCGCTCCTTCACCTCCAACTACCGGCCGGACACTGTC
>PLHP01000185.1 GCA_003138955.1 Acidobacteriaceae bacterium
TAAGAGCCGTCGTCATAGATGACGTGCGCTTCGCGGCGGAACAAGTGATCCACCATGCGGAAGATGGCTTTTTCGTTGCCGGGGATGATGCGCGACGACAGGACGACGGTATCGCCCTTTTCGATTTTGGCGTGCTTGTGGTTATCCACGGCCGCCCGCGACAGCGCCGACATGGGTTCGCCCTGCGTGCCGCTGATGAGCACGCACACTTTCTCGGGAGCGAAGTTTTTCATTTCACCGGGCTGAATCAGCATCCCCTCGGGGATCTGGACATAACCCAGGTCTTCGGCGATCTCGGAGGAGTTGTTCATGGAGCGGCCGATGAAACAGATTTTGCGGCCGTGGTCGCGCGCCATGTCGACCGTCAGCTTGATGCGGTGAATGGAGGACGCAAAACAGGATATAAACAGACGCCGCTGGGTGCGGGCAAACACCTCGTCGAACTTGCGGCGGACGGCGCGCTCGCTCGGAGTGTAGCCCTTGCGCTCGACGTTGGTCGAATCCTGCAAGAGCGCCAGCACTCCTTCTTTGCCGTACTCGGCGAAACCATGCAGGTCGAAGAGGCGGTTGTCGGTGGGCGTCGGGTCGACCTTGAAGTCGCCGGTATGCAGCACAACCCCAATCGGCGTGTGGATGGCGAGCGCGACACAATCGACCAGGCTGTGCGTTACCTGCAGCGGATGAATGGTGAACGGCCCAACCTTGAAGCGCTCTCCGGGACGGATTTCGCGCAGGTCGGAGTCGTCAAGGAGCTGGTGTTCGTCCAGCTTATCTTCGACGTAAGCCAGCGTAAACTCGGTGCCCCAGACGGGAACATTCAGTTCGCTGAGAATCCAGGGCAAGGCTCCGATGTGATCTTCGTGGCCGTGCGTAAGGACAATGCCGCGCACCAGCTTGCGATTTTCAAGCAGGTAAGAAATGTCGGGGACGACAATGTCGACGCCCAGCAACTCGGCTTCGGGAAACATGAGGCCGGCGTCAACCACGATGATGTCATCGCCCCAGCGCAAGGCCATGCAGTTCATACCGAACTCGCCCAGCCCGCCTAGCGGAACAATATGCAGTTTTCCTTTTGACATTAGACAAATCGATGCTAGCACAGCGAGAGGTTCATGTAGAGACGGGGCTCGTCCCGTCCTCGTTGGACGTACTTGCACGTGGAGAGCCGGGCGTCCTCGCCCGGCCGCCGAACCGCTGCGCTCCACCGGGCACGGGCGAGACGCCGTCGCTCCATTCGATCCGGAAGAAGCGGCAATCGGCGTTTCTATATCAAGTAGGATGCGGAGTTAGCGGGCTGATAAACTCAACACACATAAGATGGCCGACGAAAATAAATCGTGGATGCGGCGGCGCGTCGAAGGCGCGATCCGCGGGGGCCTGACTCGTACCTACGACACGATCAAGGTTGATCCCGGACGTTTCCTGATGCAGTTGCGCGTGGCGCATGGGTTGCCGCTGGCCAGCTTTCAGGGCGTTTACACGCTGGAAGTGGACCGCCTCGACGATGTGGCCGAGTCGGTCATCCACGGCGGCATGAAGCTGGCGGCGGCGGAGGGAGCCAGTTTTGGCCTCGGCGGAATCCTGACCATCGTGCCGGACCTCGGCATTCTTTCTGCGATCACCATGCGCACCATCCAAAAGCTCAGCCTGATTTATGGGTTCGAGTTGAACACCGACGACGAAATCGCCGAGCTATGGATTGCAGCCGCCAGCGCCGCCGGGGTCGACATCAGCCGCGAATTGCTGGAAAAGGAAGTGGTCAATCGCTTCGTGCCGCGCGTGATCCAGCGGATTGCGGTCAGGGCCGGCGCCGAGGTGGTGGAAAAGTGGGCCGGACGCCTGATTCCGATTACCAGCTCCGCTATCGGATGCGCCCTGAACTACTACTTCGTGAAGGCGTGGGGCGAACGGGCGCGGACGCATTTCCGCGCCAAGCATCTCGAAGCTCGGCGCAGGTTTGCAGAGGAACAAGCGCAATTACCGGGCGCGGCTTCGGCGATGCTGCCGTCGTGACGAGAAGCAGAACGAGAGGGTGCGAACGCGACTGTTCAGACAAGCCGATTCAGAACCATCGTTTCAAAGCTTTCCACCCGCTCAAAGACTGAATCGTTGGTAATCAAGCCGGTAGCCAGCGCGTGTACGGCGGTCGCGGCTTGTAGAGCGTCAGGAGTTCGCAAGCGATGGAGAGCGCGAATCCGGGCGGCAGTATCCGCGATCTCCAGGTTCAGCGCAATCCAATCCAGGTTGGGGTAGGTGGAAAGCAAGCCATAGAAGTCATTTGCCCGTTGTTCGTCGCCCTCGCGGTACGGCAGTACTAGCAGTTCCGTCATCGTTATTGTGGATGTGATCGCCTTGGATTCCGACCGCTCAAGCCAAGAAAAAATAGTGTCGGTGTGTGTGAGATACTTTGGGTTGGGTTCCAAGTGATAAATGAAGATACTCGTGTCCAGAGCGATTCGCCGGTGACGCCGCAGGAAGGCGCGGAGCCGCTCTACTCCCAACTCTGACGTTCCTTTTGCAGATAATCCTTTGGATACCTACCGCGAGCTAACCCACGGATCGCGGCATGATAAGACTTCGGTTTTTGCAGGACCAGGACCTTCCCGCCCCGAACAACCACAAGAATCTTGTCGCCGGGTTTCAGTCCCAGCGCTTCGCGAGCCTCGCGGGGAATGACAATCTGGTTTTTCGCCGAAAGAGTTGCTTCCGTCATCGCTTTACATTATAGCACGAAGTAAAGCGGGACGGGAATGCTCGTCTGAAATCACTTTTTACCGCAGCAAATCCACCAACTCGATCACGCGCTCAGTATTTTCGTCACGATACTTAACGATCACCGGA
>PLHP01000306.1:0-1581 GCA_003138955.1 Acidobacteriaceae bacterium
CGACTCCCTCCGGGGTCGCCATTGGAAAAGCCGGTTGTGCCCATGCTGCAAGACTCTTGCAAACGACAGTTCCCGATCCGCGTCATCTCCGGCACCTGAACTGTGGTTACTTGCTCGGCCTCCCTGTTTCGCGGTGCAATAGCATCTGTAGGAGCGAATTATGGGGCGTGTTTTTGGATTTGTGGGCACGATCGCCACCATGGCGATCGCTATGTACATCTACTCTCTGCAGGTCAAGACCCTGACTCCGGGCGCTGGGAGCGGCAATCCTGAGGAATTTGCCACCATCACGGGCGTGAAGACCGATCTGATCGGCATCGCCAACGCCGAGCGCGGCTACCTGGCGACACAAGGGAAGTATGCTTCGCTTGATGAGCTGGTTTCAGGCAACTACATCAGCATCAAGGGCGAGCGCCCACCGTACATTTACGATGTCGAGACCACTTCCAGCAGCTTTCGTGCGACTGCCACTCGCACCACGAAAGGCGCTCCGGCACAGCTCTGGATTACCGAGACCATGCAGGTTCAAGCTTCGGAGTGACAACTCCTGAAGCTTTTCAACCAGCCCCTGGAAGGCGGCTGCGCGACCGGGCGGGTCATGGCTTTTTCCAGTCAGTCAAGGACATGAGTTCGTCCATGATTTCCTGCAATCTTTGGAGTCGCCGTTCCTGATCGGAAGCTCCGATCGTCTTTTTGCCACCTTGCAGGTACAGGCGGTTCGCTGCACTGATTTCCGCGATTTCTTCTCGTAATTTTCCAACGCGTTCTTTGACGGACTGCGGCATAAGGATTAGGCTCGCAGAGCATTTTACAACGTTGTTAAGTTGTTTTTCGAACGCTGCTGACAGGGCTATTGCGCGAAGCGCAAGGCCACCGGGTGCTATCATTATCGGGCTCACCTTCTGTTCGCAGCGGATGAGCCCGTACCCGCCGAAATTCGATGCGCATTCGACGACGCCTCCTCATCCCCCTGGCCGTTTTGCTGATTGTGGCCGCCGTAGCGTTGATCGTGGTCCTGCGCATGCACGCTCCGCCGGAGGCGGCCCGCCTGCTCCCGGGCGCCGACGGCTTCCTCTACGTCAATCTGAAGTGGATTCGGACATTCAACGCCACCGGCCAACTGCCGCCGGTTTCCCGCGAGCCCGAATACCAGAAGTTTGTCGAGGAGACGGGTTTTCAGTTCGAGCGCGATCTGGACCAAGCCGCCTTCGCCGTCCACTATCCGCAGAGTTGGGGGAACGTGACCGCCGGATCGGCTTCAGAGCCGCGCTTCTCAGAGGTTTTCATCGGCAAGATCGATTCCGGCCGGCTGACTGCGTACCTCAGGAAGCTGTCTTCTTCCATCGACGACTACCGCGGTTTTGAGATCTACAACATCCCCCTCGAAGGTCGCACCGTTCGCGTCGTCATTCTCTCGTATGACAGCGTTGCGGTTTCGAACCATCCGAACCCCAACGTGATTCGTGGCATGCTCGACCACTCCCGCAAACTGGCGTCGCCTTTTGGCGGACCGTGGTTGCTGCGAAGGTTCTACGGGAAGGTTCCTCTGGCCAGCCTGTGTTTTGCGATTCTGCGCGTGCA
>PLHP01000306.1:1640-14189 GCA_003138955.1 Acidobacteriaceae bacterium
GCCTTTCTCAGCATCTTTCACGCCGCCGAAAGCAGCGTCGGCACACAGGGTACGGATGCGGATGTAAAGATATTCTTCGACAGCCTTAAAGTCGAACAGTCCGGAGATCGCGCCATTCTCACCGCTACCGTCCCGCCCGGCTTCATCTTGAAGGTTCTGAAGGAAGCTCCGCCCGCGACGCCGCCCAAGGAACCGCCCGCCCCGAATCGGCCACAAAAGCCTGCGGCGCAATGAAGGCAATCCGATGACGGCAAGCAATGGACGAAGGAGGAAATGCTGTAACAATTCCACTCTCCGCTGCATCTTCATAGGTGAGGCGTGATTCTTCCTCGGTCGTTACAATCGGGTCGCTACAATAGAGACATATGACGAGTTTGCCATTACCGCTGGCCGCTTTCGTCGCAGGACTGATCTCGTTCCTGTCGCCATGCGTGCTTCCGCTTGTCCCCGGATACGTTTCCCTGATTTCGGGAGTAGGTGTCGAGCAACTGAAGCTGCAAGAAGGGCAACTTTTCCGCAAGGTGATGCTCAATTCCGCCGCTTTCATCATCGGCTTTAGCATCGTCTTCATCACGTTGGGCGCGATCTCGACGGAGGTCGGCCAGATCCTCGCACAGTACAAATCGCTGCTTGCCCGAATCGCCGGTGCGGTCATCATTCTCTTCGGTCTTCACCTGACCGGCATCTTGCAGATCAAGGCGCTGCTGGCCGACACGCGACTACATGGCCTCAAAGGCAGTTCTTCGGCGTGGGGCGCGTTTGTCATTGGATTTGCTTTCGCTTTTGGATGGACGCCGTGCGTCGGTCCGATTCTCGCGGTCGTGCTCGGATTCGCCGCCGCTCAGGACACCGTCTGGAAAGGCATCTTTCTTCTGGCCATCTACTCGGCCGGACTAGCGGTGCCTTTCCTGCTGACTTCGCTTGGCATCGAGCGTTTTCTAAAATTCTACAACCGCTTCAAATTCCACATGCACGCCGTGGAGGTAGCGAGCGGAGGATTGCTGATCGCATTGGGCATCCTGCTGGTGATGGGCCGTTTCGCGCTCATCTCGGGCTATTTCTCGTTTTTGAATCGCTTTGCGCTGTAGCTGGGTGCACACGCAACACCCATAATATGAATTGTCACCCCGAGCGAAGCGAGGGATCTGCATCTTGCGACGAACTACAGATCCCTCGCTTCACTCGGGATGACAAACTCTTGATAGCGGCAGATAGTTTTGAAGGAGCGCGGCTTCAGCCGCGCCGTAAGTATCGCAAAATCAATGGCGGCTTTTTAGCCGCCGAGGTTATCAGTGAAAAGAAATCCTCTAATTCTGTTCTTCATCGCCGCCGTTGTCGCGGCGATGTTATTCGCCGGCATTCGCATCGCTCGTAACAACCGCGCGAACGGTTCCGCTAAGGGACAACTCATCGGCAATGTGGCGCCTAACTTCGTACTGCAGACGCTCGACGGCAAGAACCTCAAGCTCTCGGATCTTCGCGGCAAAGCCGTTCTGCTCAATTTCTGGGCGACCTATTGCGGTCCCTGCAAGATCGAGATGCCGTGGTTTGTCGAGCTGCAAAAAGAATACGGCCCGCAAGGATTCCAGATCGTCGGCGTAGCCAATGACGACGCCAGCGCCGAAGACATCGCGAAATTCGCCAAGGAAATGGGCATCAATTACCCCATTCTGATCGGCAAAGACTCCGTGAGCGATCGCTACAACGTCAGTGTGCTGCCGACCACGTTTTTTCTGGATCGCGACGGCAAGCTCATCGCCCGCGAATTCGGCTTGGTGAGCCGCAGCGTGTTCGTGGACCACATCAAGAAGGCCATGAGCCAGGGCCAGGCGGTACAGGCTCAGAAGTAACTACGACCCGTACCTAAACCTGGAGTACCCTAGAACTGGGTTAATTAATGAAAGTTTTTCTCGCGAGCGCGCTTCTCTTGTTCTCCGCGTGGGCTTGGGCGCAGGACGATTTCGGCCCGCAAGGTCCCGCCGTAAAGATGGCGACTGCTCCGGTCTTGACCGCCGTGCAGGGCAAACCCGACACCATCTCGCTTCAGTTCCGCGTCGCTAGCGGATACCACATCAATTCCAACCAGCCGAAGTCGGAGTTCCTGATCCCGACCGTGCTCAAGGTCGAAGCCACCACCGACATTGTCATCGGCAAAACCACCTACCCGGAAGGGCAGGATATGAGTTTCGCGTTTGCTCCCGACGAAAAGCTCAATGTCTACACCGGGGATTTTATAATCGATGTGCTGGTGCGTCCTCTGCACTCCGTGCAACCCGGCAAATACGTCGTCCGCGGAACTTTAAAATACCAGGCCTGCGATAACGCAGCCTGCTATCCACCAAAACAGTTACCGGTCAGCTTTGATGTGAAGATCGCAAAGGCGCCGCCAGCGCCGGTCCAGAACCCCGCCCAAAGTCCGCACGCGCACTAGTGGAGGGACGGGCATCTGGCCCGTCCGCAGACGAAAATTTCCGCTTGAAGTCATCTGGCAGGAGGGACAACTCGGCGCGGAATGCGAAGAACGAATCCAGTGGGACCGGCGTCGCCAGTGCCGAAAACCAGCGATGCCCCGGCGGTTTCGAGCACACGCCTGGCGATCGCCAGCTTCACCCGGCGCAAAGTTGAGATTGACGCTGATGTTGTCCTCGCCGGATCGCGCTTCGTCGGCGGGCTCGTTGCGCTCTGTTCCGCCTCGCGAAAATTCGCCTCGCCAAAATCCGGCTCGCAAAAGCCGCGTTCGCCTTCAACCCGCAGCACCGTCCCCGCCGGACCCTCCCTCAACAGAAGCATCACTTTACGGCCCATCGGTTGCGCTTCGATCATCGTAGCAATCAAGTACTGCAAAGCCAGCCGCAGTCGCGACTCCGGCACCGGCAATGCGGCGGTACAGGTGCCCGCCATGCGCAACTGAATGCCGCGCACCGCCGCGATCGAGGATAGTTCTTCGATCACGCTCCGCAGGGCAGGTTCCAGCTTGACCGGGGAAATTTCCGGGCCCGGGTGCTCGGCGTCCAGATACTCCCGCATCAACTGGATCATGGCAATAACTTTTTCCGTCTGTTGCAGAGCTGCCGCAACACTTACCTGCTGCTGCTCCGCTATTTGCTCAATCGAGAGGTCGAGCGGGAGTTGCAGCGAAAGCTCGAGCGAGCAGCGCAAGCCGGTGAGCGGCTGGCTCAGTGAGTGCAGCAATTCGCCGAGCACGTCAGGGCCTTGCGGCACTTTTGGGGAAAGAATGCGAGCTCGTGCTCATGCCGATGCCCCGTCGGGACTCATCTGATAACCCACCCCGCGAACCGTGTGAATCAAAGATGGCGAGAAGCCATCGTCCACCTTGCGCCGCAGATAGTTGATGGTCAAGCACCACCAGATCGTAGCCAAACTCTATTGCCATCGAACGGCCTTGGTTGCCCTCGTGGGCAACATCCACCGCATGATGTTCCGCTTCCAGCCCTTTCCGGATAAAGCTGGCAAGTGCCGCATCGTCTTCCACAATAAGGATTCTCATGAGCGTCTTCTAAGTCGGCTAACTCTCAACCGATTCTTATTCTCGACTCACTCGCCCCAGCACACAAGATAACCAGTCCGTACAAAGGGACGTACGTGGGGAGGGAAAGAGGAAATTGCATTTCTTGTGTGGGGACGGGCCTTTGCCCCGTCCAAGCGGGGTGTAGCCCCGCTTCCACACAAACCTGTACTACGCGCCCAGCGCCGCCCGAATCGCCCCGACGATCGATTCCGCGACTCGATCCATCTGCTCCTTCGACTCGGTTTCAATCATTACCCGCGCCAGCGCTTCGGTGCCGGAATAACGCACGACCACTCGGCCATTGCCGTCGAGTTCCCGTTCCGCGGCTGCAATCGCGGCTTGCACCGCCGGAATCTCCGCGAAGGGAATTTTTTTTCGCACCCGCACATTACGAATCGTCTGCGGAAACACCTTCAGATCGCCCACCAGATCGGCCAGCGGCTTGCCTGTCCGAACCATGATCTCCAGCACCCGCAGCGCGGTCAGCAGCCCATCGCCCGTGGTCGCGTCTCCATCGCGAAACAGGATGTGGCCCGACTGCTCGCCGCCGAGGGTAGCTCCCACGCGCTGCATTTCTTCGAGCACATACTTATCGCCGACATTGGCACGCAACATCCGAATGCCAGATCGCTTGAGCGCCAACTCCAAGCCCATATTCGACATGGTCGTCGCCACCACAGTGGCATTGGCGAGCGCACCGCGCGACTGCATTTCACGCGCCGCCAGCAGCAGAACCGCATCCCCGTTTACCACGCGCCCATGGGCATCGCAAAAGAGCGCACGGTCGGCATCACCATCAAAAGTAACGCCCACATCGAAACGTCCCCGATTTCCAACAAAACTCTCGTAGACATAGCGCGCCACCGTTTCCGGATGCAGCGCCCCGCAATTCTCGTTGATGTTCTGTCCGTCCGGCGCGGAGTGCAGAAAAGTCGTGTCGATCTTGAGCGCCCGGAACAACTCCGGAGCTTCCGCAGTCGCCGCGCCATTGGCGCAATCGACCGCTACGCGCAGTCGGCTCAAGTCCGACGAAACACTGCTCGCGAGCCAGCTAACATAAGCCTGGCGCAGGCTTTCCTCTCCGGGGAGGCTCGAAATTTCCGGAGTGGAATCCGGCGGCGGAAGCGCGTCCGCCTGCAAAAGCGCGAAAATCTCTTTTTCAATCGCCAGTTCGCGCGCGTCCGGCAGTTTGTAGCCACTGCCGGAAAAGATTTTGATTCCGTTATCGGTCCAGGGATTGTGCGAAGCCGAAATCACGGCCCCGGCATCGAACCCCTGCGAGCGCGCCAGGAAGGCGACGCCCGGCGTGGTAATCACGCCCGCGCTGCGAGTTGCCACGCCCACCGACGCCAGCCCTTGCAGAAATCGGTCCGCAATCCATTGGCTGGAGACGCGCGTGTCCTGTCCAATGACCAGCCGCGCCTGCGCATTCGCGCGCACCAGATCGTGCCCCAGCGCCCGCCCAATCCAATAAACACCGTCGCGCGTCAGCGGAAACTCCTCCGCCACACCCCGAATCCCGTCCGTACCGAAGAGTTGTCTGGTTTGCGTCATGAATCAGTCGCTTGTCGTCTGTCGCTAGTCGTTCGGGGTTCGTCGTCCGATTAAGATCCGCGAACGACTGTCGACTGTCGACCAACGACTGTTTTACTTTTTCTCGTCTCCCGAATGTTCCATGATAACCGTCACGCGAATCGGGGTGGGGTGCACAACCTGGATCAGAGGATCGGAGACAAAGGCCTGCGTCACAGAAGAATATCGCGTCATGGTTCCGCTCGCCTCTACCGGATCCGTGGTGGCGGCCTCCACCGCGTCGACGCGGCGGCGAGGTCCGGTGATCACGACATTTGGCGGGTTGGCGATCACTTGCGCCACTCTCATGCCGCTCGCAAAATTTCCGGTCACACGCGGTCGAACCTCGACGACGCGGGTCTCGCGATCATCGAAAGAGAGGTGAAACTGACCCGGAATGATCTGCACCACTTCTAGATCCTGCGGCACATGAACTTGCCGGCCGGTCAAGTCGAAAGTTCTCTCCCCCGGACGGACGTTGGCCAAATCAATCTCCGCGCGCACATCCGCAGGCTGCAGGCGATGAATCACCCGCTCGGGCCCGCGCACCCGGATCTGCGCTGTGGTGAAGCTGGCGGAATCGATCTCCAGATTGTCTGGAAGATTGTGGAACTCGATCGGAACATTTATTTCGACCTCGGCGATGGGATCGCGCGCCACCACCAGCCACAGGCCGATGGCCAGCAGCAGGGAAACGAACTTGAGTGCGATATTGTGACCGAAAGTACGCTGGAAAAAGCTGCTCTGCACAAAGCCCGGCATCGTCAGTCGCCCCTTCCGGCATCGTGCTTGCGGGAGAGCTGCGAACTGGGCGGCTCCTCTTCNNATAAAGCTTTCCTCCACCGGACTGGGCAGCGTAGGCGTGGGAGCGTAGCGGCGCAGCAGAGCGCTCAACCTTTCACGCAAACGCTCCACCGTCAAATCGCGTTCAATGCTTCCCGCCACCGCCATGCTGATCGTGCCCGTCTCTTCCGAAATGATGACGGCCACCGCGTCGGTTTCTTCCGTGATCCCGATCCCGGCGCGGTGACGCGTCCCCAGTTGGGTCGAGAGCACAGGATTCATCGACAGCGGCAGAAAACAAGCCGCGGCCGCAATGCGGTCCCGCTGCACAATCACAGCGCCGTCATGCAAGGGAGCGCTGGGACGGAACACCGTGGCCAGCAAGTCGTACGACAGCCTGGCATCGAGCGCCACGCCGCTTTCGATGTAGGTGCGAAGTCCAATCTCACGCTCGATTACAATCAGCGCACCCGTCTGATTCTGCGAAAAAAGATTGGCCGCCAAAACAATATCGTCGTAAACGTCGGCCACCGAACTCGAAGCCCGCATCAGCGAAATGCGACTCCCGAGGTTAGCCAGTGCGTGCCGGATCTCCGACTGGAAGACGACGATCAGCGCGAAAACGACATACGGCAGCAGTGTGCTGAGCAGCCAGTTCAGCGTCCGCAGCTCCCCCAGGCGTGCGAAATAGAAGGCAAGCCCAAGCGCAGCCACCCCGACCAGCATCGGCGCCGCGCGCGTGCCCCGCACCAGCGACAGAAACTGGTAGATGAGGATCGCGACCAGCACAATGTCCAAGATCGAAATGACCGAGATCGCCGAGATGTGCGACCAGACCAGGGACGGCGTCACCACACCCTCACGTCGGAACTTGAATTGGTATCCATTCTAATGCAGCCCCGCCCGATCACGGTTTGCCGGATCACGATTCGCTGCGCTCGGCCGCGGTCACGCGGGCGCGAACTCGTCCCCGAGCCAGGCGCGCCGACACCTCGTCCCCAGCTTTGAGTCGCGACGCATCTTTCACCAGCCGGCCTTTCGCATCGAACACCAAAGCATATCCGCGATTCAGAATTGCCACCGGCGAAAGCGCCTCCAGGCTCGCGGTCCAGCGATCCAACGCCCCACGGCTCTCCAGCAAGCGCGTGTGCGTGGCGGCGGCCAGGTTCGCAACTTGACTCTCCAGACTCTGCCGCACCGTGGCCAGACGGCGTCGCGCGTCGTAGTGACGAACGGCCGCAGCAGCGCTTTCCGAGCGCCGATGGCATCGCTCCAGCTGTTGCCGTTCCGCTTTTTCCAGGCGGAACCGCTGTTCATCCAGCTTCTGCTGCCGTCGGTGGATGCCGTCCATCATGCGCGCAAACGCTCCGTGCTGCGCCCGCTCGGTCAGTTCCTGGCGCGCCATCAGCAGCCGGTAGCGCAATGCGCGCTCCAGCCGCCGGTACAAATCCTCCGCCTGCGCTTCGATCTCCTGTCGCGACCGGATCACCAGTTCCGCCGCCGCTGACGGCGTAGGCGCCCGCAGATCGGCTACAAAATCGATGATCGTGAAATCCGTCTCGTGCCCGATCGCCGAGATCACCGGAATCTTCGAATCCGCGACCGCCCGCGCCAGGCCCTCATGATTGAACGCGGCCAGATCCTCGGCCGAGCCTCCGCCGCGCGCAATTATGATGACCTCGACCGCGCGGCTGCCGCGCGGTTCTTGGTGAAAGTACCGCAGCCCGGCCATCACCTCGGCCGGCGCCGCGTCTCCCTGCACCTGCGCCGGATAGATCAGCACATTCGCCGAGTGATGCCTCCGCGCCAGAATGTTCAAGATGTCCCGCAGCGCCGCCCCCTGCGGTGAAGTGACGATGCCAATTCTTTGCGGCAGCGGCGGGATCGGCTTTTTTCGCGACCCCTCGAACAATCCCTCCGCCTGCAATCTCGCCTTTAATTGCTCGAACGCCAACTGCAGAGCGCCCGCGCCCTTCGGCTCCATGAATTCAGCGGAGATCTGCAGCTCCCCGCGATCTTCATAAACGGTGATGCGCCCGCGAACCGTGACCTGCAACCCGTTCTCCGGTCGAAACCGCAGCAGCTTCGCCGACGAGCGGAACATAACCACCCGAATTTGCGCGCTCTCTTCCTTNNGTGCGACCGCACCGCCGAGACCAGCGCCCGCACCGTCCAGATGCGCCGCTCCGGAGGACGAAACTGAAACCCGAGTTGGTCCGCCATCTCCATGGAAGTTTCAATTAAGACGTTCAGTTTACCCTGTGGCGTAAATCTATATTGAGATGCCCAGGCGCCTGTCGATCTCCGACTTCGCAAGCTCTTTGCGGTAGAACTTCGGCGGCGAAAGAGTGCGTTGCAGCAGGCAAATGGAGTCTTAATGAAGTTGGGGGTTCAGACCCGAACTTCTTGAACCAGCTTGACCGGCACGATCCGCGCGACGCGAGCCATGACCTTCTTGTTTTGCTCAGACTTTTTCAGGTCGTAGGCGGCCTGCAATCGAATCCATACTTCCGGCGAGCCACCAAACAGGCGGGCCACCTTCAGGCACATGACGGCAGACAGGGGTTTGCGCCCCGCCAGAATGCCGTGAAGCATCTGGCGGGACACGCCCAGAGCTTTGGCCGCTGCCGTCACGGATAGCCCGACAGAAGGCAGGATATCCTCCTTGATAATCTCGCCCGGATGGACGGGCGGCAGTCCGTTCTTTCTCTCCATAACTTCCTCTCTAATGGTAGTCTTCAAAATCGACATCCAAGGCCATCACACTACCGCTTCATCCGCCCAATCAGGAAGAGAACAATGGAAAGCACGACACTAAGCAGAATGCAACTCGCAAGCGGAAAATAGAAAGTAGTGTTCTTGCCTCGATACAGGACGTCCCCCGGCAGCCGTCCAAGCGGCAAGCCTGTCCGTCCCAGCAGCATGACGATGCCCCCAATCACCACCAGAGCTATGCCAAGCATCACCAGCACCCGCCCCAGCTCCACCATGCTTCAAGTTTAACCCCAAGGATTGCCAAACTACATTCGGGGTAGTTGGGTAAAGTTTCATCACATTTTCGGTGTGAGCGTCCTCACTGAAACAAAGCGCGTTTGCAGCGAAACTGATGGTCGGCCATGATCGCACCAATATTCGTCCTCGCCATATATAGAAGGCCTACGAAGCCGAGAAACGCACTGCTTATCTACAAAGGAGTGACATCACAATGAAACTTCCACCCACAAAGCCCACTTTGTTAAGGACAACCAACCAAACAACCGAATCTACCAGTGAGCTTCAAGAGCAAATCCGTCGGCGCGCCTACGAACTGTACGAGCAACGAGGGAGAAATGACGGGTATGAGCTAAACGATTGGCTGCAAGCAGAGTCGGAGCTGACTCAACCGACGTCGAAGACAATCGCCGCATAGAACCAAACATCCGGGTGGGGCTCACTTCGAAAAAGCTCCACCCGCAATTTACCAGGATGTTGTCGAACCGCGTTGACTGGTTGCCGCGTCCGCTATCGCGGCTGGTCGCAGCCTGGTGGGTGAGCACTGGCGGCGGAGCCCAGTTCATATGCCAGCCAAGGATTCATCACAAACACAATGTTCTTTGATCACAGCCGACGTCGACAGTGTCACTTAGATTGACAGACGGAGGGCCGAAGTGCTGTCCGATTAGACGGCATTCAATAAGTACTGAAGTCCCGCAACACAAGCGACCCACCCAAGCAGCGTATCGGGCCTTTAAGCAAGCATGAATCCAGCAGCCAGAGTTGCAACCTTCATGGAAAACGCCACCGCCCTCGTTGAAAATCCGGCCGCCCGGCTGCCCGGTCGGGCAGCGGCGCCGGGCGCACGCTCCACGGCTCCGGTGTTTGTGCTGGGCAGCGGACGCTGCGGAACCAAGTTGCTGTACTACTCGCTGCTGTCCGCCGGTGGGTTCGCCCTATGTCCTCCGGAGAGTAACGCCTTCAACGTGCTCGGCCTGTGCTTCGGCAACCTCGCAAGTCGAGGCAATCGCCGGCGACTGCTCGACGCCTATTTAGCCAGCAAGTTGTTTCAGCAGACCGGACTCGACCCCACAAGTATCGAAGAGCGCGTAATGGAAAATTGTCGCAATGCCGGCGACCTCCTACGCATCCTGATGGAAGCCATCGCCCGCAAGCAACGCGTCCACCGCTGGGCCGAATCTACGCCGCGGCACTCGCTCCATCTTCGACTGATCAAGAAGCTGATTCCCGATGCGCTCGTCGTTCACATTATTCGCGACGGCCGCGACGTCACCGCCTCTATGCTCCGAGCCGGCTGGGTTCGTCCGCTGCCCTGGGACCACATGCGCGCGTTTCTCGCGCCGGCGATTTATTGGCGATGGATCGTAAGCAAGGGACGGCGCTACGGCCAGGCGTTTGGTGCCAACTACATGGAAGTTCATTACGAGGATCTGGTGCAGAATCCGCGCGAAGCGCTGGCGCGCATTGGCCAGTTCATTGAGCACGATCTGGACTATGACCGCATTCAGCGGGTCGCGCTCGGATCGGTGCGCAACCCGAATTCTTCGTTTCGCGGCGACGGCAAGGAGACGGAAACGAACACCATCGGCCGATGGAAGCGCATGTTCACTCCGGCGCAGGTTCGCGACATCGAGTCGAGCCTCGGCAACCTGCTCGTCGATACGGGGTACGCGCTCGAAACGCCGGCTGCACAGCTGCGTTCGTCACTGGCCGTGCGTTTTATGAATTTTCTGCTTCCGTTGTATTTGGACGCCAAACTTTGGCTGAAATCGTATACTCCGCTCGCCCGCGTCGCCGAGAAGACATGCATGGGTATCGCCGACTCCGAGATTAAAGTCCGAGGCCAAGACCGAGGCTGAAACTGTGAGGGTGCCCAACTCTGCTTGGTTGGGCACCCTTCATAGTTAGGAAGGCGGTTAGGAAGACGGTCAGCAGGGACGCGAAGGCCGGGCCGTCCGCCCTTCCCGCTACCCTCGGAAACGTGCGCCGACCGTTAGGACGGGGCACGTCGCCTCGCAGGCCACCTTATAAGCGACGCCTGCGCCCAGGTGTTTGGTCAAAGCCGCCGACCTTTTCACGCCCAGCACTATCATGTCGACCGACTGCGCAGCGATTCTCACGATCATCTCTGCCGGCGAACCAAATTGCACCATGTACTCGGGCTCATGCCACAGCGTTGTCCCGTAGGGAACCAGGTCGCGGAGTTGCTTCTCCGTCGAAGCAACCACCTCTCTCGGGTCAACCACGGGCATAGCTCCGGGTTCTGGTTCCGGCAGAACGACACCAGGTTCGGGCGCCACATGCATGAGCGTCAGGCGAGCTCGATTTTCCTCTGCCAGGGATATGGCGTAGGGCAAACCGTGCACCGACTCTGGCCCGAAGTCGGTGGCATACAGAATGTGCCGCAGTTTGCCATCGATCTCCCAGCGGGTAGCATGCGGACCCACCGTGAGCACGGGGCACTCGGCATTGCGAAAGACCTCTTCTGCCACCGAGCCCATCAGCATTTTCCCGAGTCCCTTGTGGCCGTGGGTGCCAATGACGATGAGGTCAATCTCATGCTTCCAGACCAACGTGTGGAGCACTTTCTCAACTTCGCCCTCCTCAATCAGTTCCTTGTGTCGAACGCCCTTGAACGACTGGGAGCCCACTAAGGCAGCCAGTTGTTGCTGGGCCAAAAACCTAATTTGCTCCGGATCGGGCTGCACCGTTTCGACAAACGGCAAGTGCGGGAGCACGTTCACCACGTACACCTCAGCATCGTAGCGGTGAGCCAGGTTGAGGGTATAGGACAGAGCTAATTGCGCGGATGGAGTGAAGTCCGTGGCGAACAGGATGTTTTGCAGTTTAACGTGGGTTGGAGCAATTACAGTTGGCATGACAACCTCCTTCTGAAGCCGGAGGCGCAGTTCCGGCAAAAATTCTGTCAGGCGCCGCAGTCTCCGGCTTCGATGTTGCCGGCAGGCATCCGGAGTGTGGATACTCCTTCTGCCTAAGGGCGGGGAGAAACATCACGTGACACCTCGGTATGACTGCGGACGGTCACTCTGCCAGTTCCTCTTCCAGTTCCTTCGTGACCGCGGAATTGAATTCCGACACTGGAGTGTGGGGCGTGACATACTCCGTCTCGCACGCTGTGCAGCGCACGCCCGTGTCGAAGATTTCCCAGGTTTGGTTGCCGCAGCTGCAGGTATATAGATCAGCCATAAAACACCTCCTCCAAGAATGTGACGCCCTTCACCACCATCAGAGCCGGCCAACGACACGCGAGCGGCCTGCTACGCTGCCTAAAGGAGCACGGGGATGCCCTTCCATTCCGCTGACGGTGGACGACGGGCAAACGGTTGGGGACCTTGAGCGCCATACCTCTCCTTTACTAGGTGGAACTCACGAATAGGCTGATGGGGGGCCACAGAACATCGCGGCCAAATGCAGGAGTTTCTTTTCGCCGCTGCAGTCTTGAGGCGGACAGTGTCTTCTCGCTGCTCGCTCGTCAAAAATTATACTCATTTCCAGTTCCGATGCCGTGATGCATGTCACTCCGTCGTGTGAGAGTCTGAGATCGCGGCCGGGACAACCATTGCCATGGTCGTCCCGATCAGACGGAAGTTGCTTGGCGAAGTTCTTCAACGGCCAATCCTTTTAGTAGCAATCACTCTTGTCCAAATTAG
>PLHP01000075.1:0-339 GCA_003138955.1 Acidobacteriaceae bacterium
CGGCAATGTCAAAGTAATTTTCTCCCGGGAAGACGCCGGCTCGGAATCGAATCGCTTGCAAGTGGCGGAAGCGCCCCAGGGCCATGTGATCTATCCTGACGCGCCCGACGCCAATCTTGTCGGCACAGTCGGCATGAAGGCTGTGATCGCAACCGATGGCCGGGTGAAGGAAATTCACATATTGAGGGGCAATCGGATTTTGGCCGAGGCCGCGATTCAGGCCGTCAGGTTCTGGCGCTACACTCATCATGAGTTGAACGGCGAAGCCATCGAAGCCGAAACTAGCGTGACCGTCAGCTTCCATGGGCAGGACGCCGTTTCCATCAGTTTTCCGTCCAC
>PLHP01000075.1:442-10701 GCA_003138955.1 Acidobacteriaceae bacterium
ATCGAACTCGTTGACGTGCTCGGTATGTGGGCAGTCAAGCCAGACGAGGATTACGCCGCTCGCGTCATTGTTGATCGGAAAGTGATTGCGACCACACCGGGGCGGAAAAGGGCAGCGGGTATGCTCCTCGTCATGTACACGCTCCAAGTCCCGCGTGATCTTTTTTGTTCTCGCTGCGTCGGTGCACAGAAGACTGCCTCCTTGTCGTTCGTCAGTCTAGCAGGCTGGCGGCATAAGGAGATCGAAGGCGGTTATCTCTGGTCGCCGGAGCACGAAACCATTTTATGAATCCATGAGAGAGATGACACCGGGAGACCTTGTTTTGTCTTTCGTGGACAATCGCATTGTCGCTTTTGAAAGAGACGCGTCCGATTCTGGGCGGTTGACGGGAACCCGGAAGTAATCCCAACGTAAGGTTAGCCGACGAGTACTAAGCCGCTGGCGCGGCGGACGCTACCGCGTGGGTGAACCGCGAAAGTTCAGAAAGAGCTGACATAGTGTGGGTCATAGGGAAAGGAGATTCCTGTGACCCATTTACGACTTTTCGTGTCCGCTGATCCAGTCACAATTCAGCAGTTCAGCCACCCGACGCGTCCGCAGTAACGCACTGACTGCGACAGGCCACTAGCGTGCGGGATCCCTGTACTTGTCGCCTCACCGCGCCGAAAGGCAACGAATCCGGAACATCATTACCTTGGTTACATCCCGGCTATCCGCCCTTGCAGCTAAGCTTGGCCTTAGGAACCCACTGATGAACACCACCTCTCCCAATCGGGTTGGCACGGTACTGCTCGTCTCCAGAGACGAAATTGCAAGCCGTCAAGTGACCGATGCGATGCAGCAACTTGCGGTGTCCGTCGAAGTCTGCGTCGATATCTCCGCTGCTGCCGATCGGCTGAGCCGGCGCAAGTTTGAAGGGGTGGTCATTGACTTGGCGATTGGTGGCCAGGGCATCGTCTGCCTCGAACACGTGCGGGCCTCCGCCTCAAACCGAACCGCTGTCATTTTCACACTCACCAGCAGCAGCCAGGAAACTGCCCACGCTCTGAAAGCGGGCTCCAGTTTTGTGCTTCAAAGACCCCTCACCTCGGAGTCCATCGGTCACACCCTCAAGGCTGCCTACGGACTCATTACGCGCGAGCGCCGACGCTATTTCCGCTATCCCGTCGCCGTCCCGGTAGTCCTCAACCGAAAGACGGCACCCGAGGTCTTTGGCCAAACTGTCAACATCAGCGAACGTGGCATGGCGCTTACCACTTTAACTCCGCTGGCACCGGGGACGGAGGCCACGGCCCAATTCACCCTGCCAGACCCGCTCCTGCGGATCACAGCCGAATCCAAGACGTGCTGGAACAACGAGAAGGGCGAGGTTGGTCTGTCCTTTCACTTCTTGCCCTCTGATCTTGCTTCTCAACTCCAGTCATGGCTGGCGCAGAAGTTGGAAAAAAACTACCCCCAGCTGGTGACTGATAAATTTCGCGAATTTAATCTATCCTGAGCCTTTGGAATTGCCAGCCACTACTGTTTGATGGGGATAAAGAGTTGGAGCGCGGGAGCGACGGTGAGGACGATACTTGTAGTGGAAGACAGCCGCCTGATGCGGACCGTGGCCGCAAGGGATCTGGCGAAGGCCGGCTACCGCGTCATCACGGCTGCAGATGGGGAGCACGGCTTGCGGTCTGCGCGACAGAGCACTCCTGATCTCATCCTGCTGGACATGCTTCTCCCAAAGGTTTCTGGACTCGATGTACTTCGTGCACTGAAAACTGACGAGCTCACCAAGTACATTCCCGTAATCGTGCTGACAAGCCTTTCCAAGGGCAACGCGGACAAGCTTATGAACGAAGGTGCGGCAGCCTTCTTTGAAAAGTCAGACCAAGCTTTCCAGGGCAGTTCAGCCGGATTGATTCAACTGATTGGCAGCGTGCTGGCTAGTGTGAACGCCACCGGAAAATAATAAGAAACGGGTTAAGAAGTGCCCCGGCAAAATGCTTCACCGCTCCCGTAAACAGCTTCCACTAAGCCGTGCACTGCGAAGAGCGCCCCAAAAGTGCTTGATACCCCGACATTGTTAGAGAGGCGATTTTACGCCACCCATCCGATAGTCAGACAACTGCTGCGCGGGGCGGAAATAGGCTTCCTGATTAACCGACCATGTAGCCGGTCGTTCAGTCGTCAGCGACCTTTTTTTGCTCCTAAGGCCTGCAAACGAAGAGTCAGGCTTTTTTGGTGATTGACCCGGCCGAGCACCGTCTCCACCGTGGCCACCAAGCGATCGGAGCTCTTGTCGAGTTCCAGAGTGGACTTTTCGAGGTAGGCGGCCGCGCCTTCGCTGAGGAGTTTTTCTTCGTTCCTCTGCGACAGGCTGGTCAGCACGATGACCGGAATGTCCATGGTGGCGGGATTTGCTTTCAGCGCTTTTAGGACGTCGGGGCCGCTGATCTTGGGCAGCATCATGTCGAGGAGGATGATGTCGGGCAGTTTGTCATTAACAACCTGCAACGCTTCCTCGCCGTCGGCGGCGGCGCTGACCTCGAAACCGGCATTGGACAAAGCGTGCTCATTGGCCATCCGGAAAAACTTGCTGTCGTCGACCAAGAGCACTTTGGCTTTCACAGCCACACGCAACCTTCTTGTGGGTTCATCGGCCAGGCGACGGAAAACTTGAGGGGGGGAGCTCGTCCCCTAAACCTAGAGCCAACGGAGCCTACTGCGAGTATACCGCAGCGTTACCTCCGAATCGTTGGCCTTCCTGCCGCTCAGGAGAATGGCAAATCCAGGTTAGCCTCAGCAACGTGGCAACGTGCATGCTGGGATTAGCGCAGTAACCGTCACGACTGGCAATTCCTGAAACAAATACCGGACATCGGGATGCCGACCGATACTCCGGTATTTTCGTTGTGACGGGCACTGCGCCAGGTGCAGCGAGTCGAACATCAATCCTTAATTATTTGGCTCTAGCGGAACTTTAAATCGGGCGGACGGACGTGGAGGCCCATCTCGCATCATGGAGTTTACAAATAGGTGCCTTCCCCCTTGACGGCTCCGGGCCGCTCCGAACCCTTCCCTGCTTTGCTCTCGACCGCCAGCTGCTATTCCTCCCCCGGCTTCGTCGGGCTCATGGCTCCTGCTCTCGGCTCCCCATGTTTCGAAGCGAAGAGGAACGATTTCGCGATCCCTCATCGTCGCAACCAGTTGGCTTTGTTTTGCCAAGCCTACCACGCAGCTATTGAAACTAAAGAATTTCTTGGGTCATTGCTAATGCTGCGGGACCAGGTCAAATCTAGAAGTTAACCACAGGGAATTTCGTGGCCAGGGCGACGATGATTCCGAAGAGAACCTGATCACCCCGTGTGCCGGATGCCGTTCGATTGGGCACCTTTGTTCCAGTTGAAGCAACGTACCGCGCAACTCAGATTTGACGGGTGTCCGGCTTCCCTTCCCACGGGCATTCACCCTTGTGATTCACCAATCGAGGCAAGCTTCGGGACAAACCCTGCCGAGCGGGCGGTTTCTGGCATGGTCAGAGCACGCTACAAATGGGTGAGCGTGCCTGTGATCTTTGTCTGGCGCAGCGCCCAAGCAAAGATCACACTCGAGAGCGGTAGCAAAACTACAGCGAACAGAAGCAGCGCACGCACGGAAGGCCATAATTGAGCGAAACCAGCGCCCGCGAGCAGCGCCTGGCGCATTCCTTCGAGGGAGTAAGTTACCGGAATCAGCCGCGCGAGCCACTGCAATGGAACGGGCAGTACCGACACTGGATACATGATGCCGCCAAGCAGGCTCGAGGCTCCTACAATGAGCCAGCGGGCAGGATTTCCGCGCTTAAACAACAAAAGATAGCTCGTCGAAATGATTCCCAGCCCGGAAAACGCCAGAACAGAAACGACGAGAATAATCATGGCCCCTAGCCAATTGGCCTCGCGAATGGGGAAATGAAAGAGCATCGCTCCCCACGCGAGGTAAATTACCGTCCGCAGGGCGAGCAGTACAAACGGGTAAGCAGCCGAGGCGAGAAGCATCATCGTCAGCGGTGTCTCGGTGACCAGCATCGCCTCGAGCGTGCCGTTCTGCCGTGCTTCCATGATGCTGTTGTCGAAGGCGCTCAGTGACACGGTGAGATAGTCGAAGAAGGCAATCCCGACCAGCGCGAAAGCAAAGTAGTCGCTTCCCGTCGGAAGAGCGCGGTTGAGTTGATCACTGGAAACGAATCGCGAGAGATAGTAAAAGGTCGCGACGCCAAAAAAAGCTTCCAGAATTTCCAGCACGAAGGCCATCCGGTAACTTCGGACGATCGCCAGGTCGCGTGCGAAGAAGGCAAACACCTTGCGCAGCGTGCGATTCCCAGTCACGGCGACGCCTCGGCGAAGAGACTGCGACGAGTCAGTCGCTCGAGTGCCTCATCTAGGGTCGCCGCGCCGGTTGCTGCGCGAAGGCCGCGCGGGGAATCGCAAGCTACGAGCCGTCCGTTGTCCAGCAGGGCTACGCGATCCGCCAGTTGCTCGACTTCCACCAGCGTGTGTGAGGCGAAGAGAACCGTCGTCCCAAGACGGTCGACCACTTCGGTTCTTAGAAACCGTCTGAACTCGGATGCAGCCATCGGATCCAGACTGCGCGTCGGCTCATCGAGCAGGAGCACACTTGGCCGGTGGATCATGGCGCGTGCCAATCCCAGACGATGCACCTGGCCGGTCGAAAGCGTTCGCACTTGACTTTCGAGAAATGCGCCCAGTCCCATCTGTTCAGTCAATTCTTCTAGACGCGTGGCAGCTTCCGCGTCAAACAGATTGTTCATCGCAGCGAAGAAATTCAGGTTCTCACGCGTCGTGAGCCGGCTATAGAAGCCTCCATCCGTAGCCGAGTGAAATCCAAGGTGCGCGCGGACCTGGGACGCTTGCCGCTCCACATCGTAACCGGCTACCGAGGCGCGGCCGCTCGTCGGCACCAGCAGTGTCGCCAGGATGCGCAACAGCGTTGACTTCCCCGAGCCGTTGGCGCCGATGAGTGCGGCCGCTTGACCGGTACCGACCTCAAAAGACACTCCTCGCAGAGCCAGCTTGGTAAGCGGTACGAAGGGATTAAGCAGCGCTCGCCATCCGGTTTGCGGAGCCGGGAAGCGTTTCTCCAATTCTTCGATCACCAGGGCGCTGTCGGCCATGTTTTATCGTATATCTTTACATCTGTAACGATCCTAGCAAAGCTACATGAAGACTAGCTCACACCGCCCTGCCTGTGGCAGCAGCTTTGCCGTCCTCGCGGTGAACCATCGCATGCGCATTGCTCGCGATCGAGACCACAAACAGCAGAATGCTGAGTTCCATCAGGTTGTGAGGAAGTACTCGGGGTGCGTCGAACAGGCGCGCACCTAAACTCCCAAACCACAATGCCCGGTAAACGATTGCCGCTGCCGCACTGACGCAGCCGAGGTAGTACGACCACTCTGCAATTCTCGATTGAAACATCGTTCCCTCCTTAACTGTAGGCAGGTTTCGTCGAGCCCTTTTTCCCACAGCACGGCAAGAGTACTCCGCCGTAGGGGAAGGTTCAAGAGAGGATCGTGAGAAATCCGGGGTCGTCACTTATCAACTTATCACGGGAAGCCTTTGTCCAAAGGGTTTGTCAACAAGGCCAGTCGATGCCAATCGGACCCTCCGGTCAGGAGTTACCTGTAAGGCAACTTCGCTCATGCTCGTCTGTCACTCTCCTGCGAGAGAAAGATTCACGTTCCTGACGCTCACGCCCGACAGTTTCTTGGGTTTCGCCATCGCGGCGATCCACTCAGTGGATTCGCTCCTTGGTCCAGCGATCGCGCCCCGCCCAGTAAGGGCACTGAGGACAATACTTTCCTTCGGGATAGTCCACGCCTTCTTCGTGGGGGCAGCCGATGATGCCGTCAGCGACTACGGTGGAGCGGACCGCGTGGGTCTTGAGAAAGGCCACGACCTGCTCGCCAATGGCGGGATCATGACGCACATCCAAGCCGCTATCGGAGAACCAGCGCTCCAGAAGATCCGGTTCGTGATTCTCGGTGAGAATAATGCTGACGGCGACTTTGGTGGCCAGCTTGTCGGTCGGCCCATAGAAGGCGATCGTAGCGATGGGATAGCCGTGAAAACCGCGCTCGGCTTGCTTGGGGAGCCAGGGCCGAAGTGGTTGTCTTCTCTTCCGCATTCTCATGGTGCCAGTGCCCTCCGCTCACGCCGCCGTCAGGGGTTGAGATCGTTGGCGCGACTCGCTGCGCTCGCCCTGTGACAGCGGCTCCGCTACGGTCGTGTTTCAGCTATGAGAAGCTGACGCTTCTCTGTACTCGAAAAAGCCGAGTACACGAACGCCCTACTTTCCTTCAACCCGTAGAGCCGCGAATATAGAGAAGTTTTCTGTAGTTTGTTCCTGGTCATGGGCCGCTGAGAAGCCAGGTAACCGGCAAGCTCATAGAACCTCCCACACGGCGGCCTGAAAACGTGGAAGCCCAGCGGCAAACTCGGGATGCTGTTCGGCGGCTTCGGCGAAGTTCAGCAGCTTCTCGCTGACCAAATAATCCAATGCGTTTTTCAGGCCGAATCGCCGCCGGACGGTGCGGGTGGCCTGGCACTGCTTTCTCCAAACCTTGTGATACTGCATGAGGGTGACTATACCGCTACCATGAGTTGGCCGCCAAGTGCGGCAATTCAACAATGCATCTGGGGAACAACACCCATCCCTTCGTTTCGATGATGGACTCCATCACACCTTCCCGGCCTCATTCATGACCGCGATGGCAATTGCTTCTTTGTGAACATCCATGCCGATGTACTTGACCTCAACACTCAAGGGGCGAGAGCATGGCACCTTTCCCTTTGCAGGGTGCCCTGGATGGGCAGGAAATGGCGTCACCCCCAAAGGAGGACCTCGAACATGCTTTCACATTGACGCGGGACGGCGATTGAGGGGACAATAGACAGGTCTTTGCTGAAAAGGAGGATATCTATGATGAGAAGAGCTATGTACGGAGCTGTAGCCTTTATGGCTCTGGCTCTGGTTCTGTTTGGGACCTATCGCCACGTCTCCGCCCAGGGAGAGTCGAACCTGGGTAACTTCCCGGCCTCAGCGCCGATCTCCCATAAAACGCCGATCTCCCATAAAGCGCCGATCTCCGAGATCACGGGGGACCCCCCAGCCCCCATAAACGAAGTCCTAGTACAAACCTATTTCGTCCATGGGACCCAGGGTGGCACGTCTTTTGACGCCGGTGAGTATACAGCGGTCGATAGTCCGCTGACGGTCCAATGCCTAAGCACTACGTGCACGATCGTGGCTGACATGTGGGTTCAGACTGGCAATGCCATTGTTACGAGCAATAACTACGCTGTCTGCTTGTACGTAGACGGCAGTCCCGTCTCGAACCTTCCCGTGGGGACGCCCGATGGTAGTAATGGGTGCCACTACACGGAAGACACACCCGCTGATCGCACCTTCATCGAGGCTGGTGAGGAGGACTTGTTGAGTGGCGTGGGCGCGGGCGCCCATACGGTTCAGACCTTCCTGGGCACAAACGGTGGGACGCCCGTCTATTATTACAACATCTCGTACCGTGTTTATGAGCCGTAACTCAGCAGGGAGAGGGGGCGCAGAGACCTGACCGATCTTTTGTACCAAGTGGAGTGTTAGTGTAAGGCCTCGTTGGACATTGTCCCGTAGTCGTCGCCGGGGGTGTGGGGATGTGGGAAACGCGGAGCGTTTTTCATATCTCCACTAAGAAATAACGCAGCCGTCATTGAAGGTCACGCTCTCCCACGCCTAACCCGCTGCGCACCCGCTTTGAAGGCGACGATTTCGACAGCATTTGATTTGCGGTATTCCGCCAACTCTGCCGCCATCGCGGCAAAGCGGTCTACCAAGATAGGCTCCCACCGCTATGTTCATCTCCAATTCCATGAAATGTCAGCATGCCAACGTTCGGGTCTGGCCCATTCCTTCACGTTGTCATTCTTCGAGACCTAACGACCGTCTACGTTGAAAACCCAAGGGAGCGGACAAAGCATAGTAGGATTTAGACAGGTTTAGGGCCGCTGGAATCAGTGGCAGAGCGAAGAGCCGCGGAATCACCATGAGTTTGAAAAACGAGAGTGGCGCGATTGACGAAGTGCGCTCGTAAGCTAAGCAGTCGCGATAAGAAGTAACCCAAGCAGCAGTCCATGCTCGCGAGGCTTGCCAAACGAGTATAAGCTTGCGGGGAAAATATGGGAGCTGTGATGCAGGTTTGCGGAGCTCTGCGATGTATTATATTCAATAACAGTGAGTGGAATCGCCGGAATTGTCCATCTCGACGGTAGTCCAATCGACGCACACACCTTGCAATGGATGGCCGACGCCATTGCCCACAGGGGCAAGGATGGAGCCGGGACGTGGGTCGAGAGTTCGGTTGGTCTCGGCCACCGCATGCTCAGGACAACGCCAGAGTCCCTCCACGAACGCCAGCCCCTATGCGACGAGAGCGGCAAGGTGTGCCTCGTACTTGACGGCCGCGTCGACAACCGCGAAGATCTCGGCAAAACGCTCGAGGCCAAAGGGGCGGCACTGCGCGACGACACGGATGCCGAACTGGTTCTGAAATCCTACTTGCAATGGGGAGAAGACGCTCCTATCCGCATCCTAGGCGATTTCGCTTTCGCTGTCTGGGATGGCCGCCATGGCTCGCTCTTCTGCGCGCGCGATGTATTCGGCATCAGGCCGCTCAATTACTACTGCGGTGTCAACTTCGTCCTGATCGCTTCGGAGCTTCACCAACTCTTTCATGATCCGAGAGTAAGGAGAGTTCCTAACGAAGGGATGGTGGCCGAGTATCTCTCTGCTCAAATTACGCATTGCGAGGAGACCCTATGGGAAGGCATCCTCCGGTTACCTGCCGCCCACTTCATGTGGGTAAGACCTGGCGGCATCGAGAAACGTCGCTACTGGGACTTCGATCTCTCAAAGGAAGTTCGCTATAGGACCAGCGACGAGTACGCTGCTCAATTCCTCGACCTCTTTCGCGAAGCCGTCCGCTGCCGCCTGCGCAGTTGCGGTCCTATCGGCTCGCATCTTAGCGGCGGGCTCGATTCCTCCTCTGTTTCCGTTATCGCAAACGAACTGCTCCGTGAACAGGGTCGCGCTGAGCCTCTCGACACGTTCTCCCTCGTATACCCCGGAATGAGTTGCGACGAGTCCAGCTACATCCAGGAAATTGTGGAGCACGCCGGCTTGCGCTCGCACCTCTTTCCCCCGATCCGGCCCAGTTTGGACTATTACCAGCAGCGAGCCGACCGTTATCAGGACTTCCCCGGCTGGCCGAACGGGCGCATGCATCTTCCGCTCCAGGAAGGGCTCCGCCAGGCTGGAACGCGCGTAATGCTGACAGGTTGCGGCGGGAACGAGTGCGTGGAGGGATCCAGGAGGAGCTACATGACGGAACTTGCCCGGGAAGGGAAGCTTCTCGAACTGGTTCGGACGGCCAAGGCCGAGGCGGCGTGCGCAGCCGCTCCGTGGTGGCGTCTCGTGTTGGACTATGGCGTCCGGCCCAACATTCCTTCCGCAGTGAAACGGATCTTGAGGCCTCTTCGCCCTCACCGGCATCGGTTTGGATGGCTCACTCCCGAGTTTCGAGAACGGTCCGAATTGCTACGCCGTATCGAAGCATCCGGCAGTCCGCCCGGCGCCACTCCCGTCCAGCAGGCTATGCATCGGTATTTCTATTCCGGATGGAACGCCCATGCCCACGAGGGTGGTGACCGTGACGCCGCATTTCTCGGTATAGACCACCGGCATCCGTTCTTTGATCGCCGGCTCGCCGAGTTCGCCTTTGCGCTGCCGGAGCGGCAACGCTCGCATCGCGGGCTTGTCAAGATTGTGCTGCGGAATGCTCTGCAAGGCCGTCTGCCGGAACCGGTGATCCGGCGGCGGGTTCAAACGGATTTCATGCCGGTATTCACGAGCGAATTGGACGCCTTGGATGGTCAGGAACCCTTTTCCGGTGCCGCGATCGCCGAGCGAGGCTGGATTCTCCCATCCGAGCTGTCTCCGTCGCTACAGAAAGCCCGTGCCGGGGATTCGGAGGACTTGTGGGAGTTGTGGGCTGCCATCGGAATCGAGATTTGGTACCGTCGGATATACGAAAACCGTCTTGCTGGAGTCTTTTCCAATCGAAGGATGAGCCTGAGGGAAGGGGCTGGGCGGTAGCGGAGGAAGCTCCTTTCGGGGTTGGATTTTGACCAAGTGTAGCAGCCGCAGCCGGGGCGGTG
>PLHP01000078.1:0-667 GCA_003138955.1 Acidobacteriaceae bacterium
AAAGAAGACGATGCCCGCAACCCTGGCGTGATTGCCGATTGCACCGGCGACAATGCCGGCGACTCGGTGGGACCGTCGGCCGATGGTTTCGAGACTTACGGCGTGACTGGCGTCGCGCTGATCACTTTCATTTTGCTAGGCGTGAAGGATCCGGCGATTCAGGTGCAGTTGCTGGTGTGGATTTTCGTCATGCGCATCATGATGCTGGTGTCCAGCGCGCTGGCTTATTTCATCAATGGCGCCATCGCGAAAGCCCGGTTCGGCCATGCCGACCAAATGAATTTTGAAACGCCGCTTACCTCGCTGGTCTGGATCACTTCGATTGTTTCGATCATTGCCACCTACTTTGTTTCCCATTTCATCATCCCCGACCTCGGCGGCGACACGACGCAGTGGTGGAAGCTGGCTTCGATCATCTCCTGCGGAACGCTGGCGGGAGCGCTGATTCCTGAACTGGTCAAGGTCTTTACCTCGGTGGAATCGCGCCACGTGAACGAGGTGGTGACCTCGGCGAAAGAAGGCGGCGCGTCGCTCGGAATCCTTTCCGGTTTCGTGGCCGGAAACTTTTCTGCCTATTGGCTGGGGCTGGCGATGGTCAGTTTGATGTCGATTGCCTACTTCTTCAGCCTGATGGGCTTGGGCGCGGCGGCCACCATGATTGCCGCGC
>PLHP01000078.1:697-23883 GCA_003138955.1 Acidobacteriaceae bacterium
TGCTGGAAGAGAACGACGGCGCCGGCAATACCTTCAAGGCGACCGCCAAACCGGTGCTGATCGGAACGGCGGTCGTGGGCGCAACGACCATGATCTTCTCCATCATCATGGCGCTAACCAATGGGCTGACCGCGAATGTGGAGAAGCTCTCGTTGCTGCACGCTCCCTTCTTTTTAGGCCTGATAACCGGCGGCGCGATGATCTACTGGTTCACCGGCGCATCCATGCAGGCCGTGACCACCGGCGCCTATCGCGCCGTGGAGTTCATCAAGGCCAACATCCATCTCGAGGGCGCGGAGAAGGCTTCGGTTGCCGATAGCAAGAAGGTAGTTGAGATCTGCACCAAGTACGCNNGTGGAACCGTTCTTCTTTATCGGGTATCTGATCTCGATTGCGATCTTCGGTCTCTACCAGGCAATCTTCATGGCCAACGCCGGCGCGGCGTGGGATAACGCCAAGAAGATCGTTGAAACCAAACTGAAACAGAAAGGCACGCCGCTGCACGACGCCACGGTGATCGGCGACACGGTGGGCGATCCTTTCAAGGACACGTCTTCGGTGGCTATGAACCCAGTCATCAAGTTCACCACGCTCTTCGGACTGCTGGCGGTCGAACTGGCCGTCTCGCTGGCCAACAGCCATGGCGCCCGGCTGACGCACATCCTGGCGGTCTGCTTCTTCGCGGTCTCGGTCTCCTTCGTCTACCGGTCGTTCTACGGGATGCGAATCAGTTCGAACTAAGTGCGCGAATTGAGCTTGCAGGGACAGCCGCCCGCGGCTGTCCCCGCGGCTCGCACTCTTTAGAAGCTATCTCATAAATCGTTTTGGGTAGGGCACGCCTTGAAGCCGTGCCGTCAGGAGTTACAACGGGTTCCGGCTTTTTAGCCGCTGAGGGCACGCACTATACACCATCACGAAAACCGCCTTAGCCGAATCCGCTTCAGTAGGCGTTGCGCATCTTGTCTTGAACGCTCTTGGCCAGCTTTTGGATTTCCTGCGCCTTCCTGATCACATCCATGGAGAGGATATTGCCGCCGGCCTTATCCACGTGCTGCTTGAGTTCGGCGGTCAGAGCCACCAGTTTCTCGGTGTCAAGCCGTAACTGGGCTTGGCGCTCTGCGACGGCGCGCGCCATCATTTCCTGTTGCAACCGCTGGTGCGGATCGCTGGACAAGCCGTTGTCCATCGCCTCGCTCTCGGCGGCGATTCTTTGAACTTGCGCGGCGTTCACGGGAGTTGTTCTCGACTGCGAGTTTGCGGGTATGGCGAACAGCGTCAGCGACAAAATCAGAACTACAACATACTTCAACATGGGCCGGGCTCCTGCATGGCCGTCGGCATTTTGCGAAGGCTAAGCACTGTTTAGCACGGTCCCCGCGCGCCGCAGAGGAGCTAATGGGCGTATTTCAGGACGAAAGTAACGAGGCCGGCATCTTTCCCTAACCGCCCGAGGTGCAATTGCTCCGGCTTGCTCCCGCGAGACATTTGACGGTGCGCACGCCCAGTCATCGAAAAGAACGCGGCGAGCGGGGCACCCCCTAAGGCACGATTAATTGCGGTACCCCCACCCCCTATTTCTCGGTATATTAGAATCATCGAGTTAGCGCATAATTCCCGCTAAAGTATTCAACAATATGGGCTTACATGAAAAGTCTTCAGGAATAAAGACTTAGTGGAGAGATGCTTGGGTTGGTCATGGGAGGCGCTTGAAGAACCGCGAAAAAAAATTAATCTTCGATCTTTTGGAATCAGTGGGTTAGCTGGAATTTCCTTGTAGATCTTTGACTTTAAAGGGCTAAAATCGCAAAATCTAGATAAATAAGGAGTTAATGGTGCCTATTGGCACCTGACTCTTAGAATTCGTGCGCTCGACTTATTGCTTGGCGCAAAGTCTAGATTTCAAAGAGCTTATGGTCAATTACGGCTGCGGCCTCGCTGGGCTGCCACTAAGTGCTATTATACGGCAAGATGTCAAGTGTTCGGGGTAAGTTCGGGGCCGCGCAACGATCTGACGCGGCTTAACGGCGGGTAACTTACTCTGGGTCGAGCGAGGCTACGAGGGTATTGTCGTCGGTCGGGATGGGGTCTTTGTGCTTGCGCAGACTAGCGATGTAGCCTGAGATGGCGTCCTTGGCCATTTCTCGCGCTTCGTCCACGGTGCGTCCGTAAGTAACGCACCCAGGCAGCGCCGGAACCAGCGCGGTGTAGCCGCCCTCCGGTTCGGGCCGGAGCATGATGTTGTAGTGGTATCTGGCCTTAGCCATGGAAGCGATAGTATCGTGCGGTAGAGGCGCGGTCAAACCCACAGGGACAGCCGCTTTCGTCCATCTGCGGTTCGGCAGGCCACTTCTCGAAAAGCGCGAGAAGTGGCGCACCCCCAGTTATTTCGGTCAAGGTTCGGCAACAGACCGGCGTCGTACTTCCCCGTTAAGGTGGCCCACCCGGCGTGATGTCAAGTCATTAGTCTGGTGGATATTCTCTTTTTCGCATTACTTCTGGAACATCACGCGCTCCGTGCAGAACGGCCACGATTTGCAGCGTCGCTGGGAGTTGGCGGTAGACAATCAGATAGGAACCGGTGGGCCAGAACCGTACATCGCGGTCAGTTACATCTGGGCGAGTGTGCCCCATCCGAGGCCGCCGGGGCCAGCTTCTCAAAGGCGTTGAAAAATTCATCTTCCAGACCGTTGGCGGCATTGACATTGTCGAACACGACGAAGTCCCAAATGTCTTGCAGGTCCTCCAACGCATCGGGAGAGAGCGAATACGCGGGCATCGGTGCTACTTTACGCTTCTCCTCTGCCGCAGCCGCGCTCTAGCCTCGGGCGCTGGAATACCGAGGCCGCGATCCAATTGCTCGATCCCGCGGTCAATCTTCCGGCGCACTTCTGAAAGCCGCTGCTGTTTGAGTTGCTCGTGCTCCTCCAGAAGGCGGAGGCCTTCACGGATTACTTCCGAGGCAGAGGCATAGCGTCCGCTCTTTACCTTGTCGTCCACCATCTGTTCCAGTTCTGGTGTTAAAGAAATGTTCACGGGATGCTCCCAAGGGTACTATGCGTCGGCTCTCGGATAATGTCAAGAAATAGCATAAAATGACATTTCTGAGTCTTAACTGCCAGTTGTGTCGGCAGTATCGCGGCCTGAGGTTAGCGTCCAAAGAACGGACGCGAACCTGGGGCACCGGGCACCTGGTAGTGGCATAATCGAGCGAAGACATGTCACTTCCCACGATCGCTTTCGACACGAGCGCAATCAACTGGATGGCAAAGGACCTCCGCGCTCTGATTCGTTCATCGCCGCGCTACGTTCCAGTTTCTCTGTGCTGCTTACCGGCGTGGTTATTGGCGAACTGATCTCGACGCAGGATGCGGTAAAGCGAGAGCTTTTCCTTGCGTGCTGCCAAAGACTGTTTGCGTCAGGACGATGTGTCTGGCCACCTTCGGAGATCATCCGTCTTTTGATATTGGCTCATCACAACAACCCGATTGGATTCGATTGGCGTCGCGTCGATATTGGTGCGCCGGAATACGCACGAGCAATCGTTGAGCGTGACTTCGACGACGCGCTCTGCTTAGAAGAGTGGAAAATGCAGGAGCACCTAGAGGATCAGTTTTTGAACCAGTGGGGTGATCTTGGACTTAAGTTAGAAAAAATGTTTGTCGAGAACCCGGCGCTGCGACCAAAGGCCTATGCCAAAGCTGTTGTGATCGCGACACAGAAGACGAGTATTCTCTTCGCAATCGCTCAAGGACTCTACGCCAAAGTTGCGACCGTCAAACTCAACGACGCAGAGATCGAGAGCTTCATAGATGTTTGCCCACCGTTTCGAGCAAGCTGTTATGCGGTTCTAGGATCATGGTTCGACCAGACGCGCAAATATCCGCCGCCCAAGAAACTAGTAGGGCGAAACGACCACATGATGGCTGCATACTTACCCTACTGTGAACGTTTCGTGACTCGGGATACTAGGCAGACGACGCGCCTGAAAGAGATCGCTAAGGAGACACAGATCAATTGTGACGTTAGGTATTACGATGAGTACGTGGCTAGTTTCGATGTTGTGGAACCTCAACAGAACAAAAAGCCCCGGACTCGGCGCTGAGCCTGGTGCCCCAGGTTCGCGTCCGTTCTTTGGACGCTAACCCTTCGACAAGCTCTGGGCAGGCTCTGGGTGGAGGGACACTCGGGCTGGTCCGTCGCAGGTTTTTGCTTCCCGATCTCTCGCTGTCCATTGCGATTCGATCTCGACGATTCCGATTTCTCGTAAAGAATAGTGGCGAAAGCTGCTTCACTTCCACTCTCCCGGTTCTTTCACTAGTACCGTGACCGCATGATTTGTACGGTTTCACTGCTGAGAGTAGCGCCGCCGTCCCAGCGGCTGTCCGGCGGTTGTCCTCGCCCGCCGCGCCGAGGGCGAGACGCCCTCGGGACAGCCGGCAAGATGCCGGCGCTACTCGTTTTCCACGTCGTAATCATCATACGGTCACGTCACTAGCCCGCGCTTGACGGGATTTCGGTGGAGGTAGCGTAGCTTCACCGTGAACTCCTGCGCATCCCGCACGTTGCGGTCGTAGTAACGTTCCGTTTGCAATTTCCATCCCCCACAGACGACAATCGAATCGTGCCCAGTACTAGCTTTTATCAGGACCCGCAAACCGTCAGCCCCTTTCGGCCGGGCGCGCTCGTGATCGCAACCTTGACCAACCCGCGCGAAAAATTCTGGGGCGCGATTCTCCAGCTTTCGAGCGAAGGTCTTAGTCTGCGCGGTGTCGATGTCGCGGGCTTTGACGACCTGGCTTCGCAGGTCAAGAGCGGCGAGCCCTTCACCTCCGGCGTCGTCTTTTTCCCCATGCACCGCGTGGAGCGAATGGAATTGGATCTTCCCGAGGGAAACCTGCTCTCGCTCGCCCAGCGCTTCGCCGAGAAGACGGGGCAGGATCCCGCCCCGCTTCTGGTGAGCGAGTTTCTTGGGAGCGCCGGAGGTAAAGGCGGAGGAGAAAAAGAGCGGTGAACTACCGGCAGATCCTGACCGCGCCCAACCAGCTCACGCTGCTGCGGATGATTTTTCTGCCCTTCATCGTCATCAATCTGGTCAAACACGATTTCAAGTGGGCGCTGGCGCTGTTCATTCTTGCCGGAATGAGCGACGGCCTCGATGGCCTGCTGGCCCGCACTCTGCATCAGCAAACCCTGCTCGGCCAGTATCTCGACCCCATCGCCGATAAACTTCTGATGAGCACGATGTTTCTTGTGCTCTCGATCGAACGGATGATTCCCTGGAAATATACGGTTGTGGTGTTCAGCCGCGACGTCTCCATCCTGCTGATCAGCGGCGTGCTGTTCATGATTGCCGGCCTGCGCGATTTTCGCCCCAGCATCTTCGGCAAAGCCAACACCTTCGCGCAAGTGGCCGCGATTTTCTTCGTGCTGCTGTACCTCATCGAGCACGTGCGCTGGGTCTGGATCGCGCAAACCACCTTCCTGCGCGCTACCTTTATCTTCACCATCGTCTCCGCTGTGCACTACGCGTTTCTGGTGCAGCACCGGCTGCATGCACACGGGCCACCCCCCGCAATCCAGCAGCTCTAGTCCCCAGGGATGCAATGCGGCTCGGCCTGGCTGGTTTGCACGGCAGGTTGGGCCGGCGCCTTGTTCGGCAGGGGAGCGGACTCTACCGTTGCGGCGGCCCACTTATCCTTCAACTTGAGGAAGGGCTCTTCAAAATAACGGCGCGACAGAAATGCAATGAGAGTTGCAGCCGCCGCGCCTACAAGGAAGCGCATAAGTATGAGCGGCAGTGCAGCGTCACCCTGAACTCTGAACCGCGCGAGACGCATCACAACGGGCACTACGAAATGGCCGGTCACTTCAAATACAAGAGTGTGGATAAGGTACAGACCGTAACTGATCCCTCCGAAAAACTGCAGCACAGGACGCCGTACAATCCGCGCCCAGCCGCTCGCCCCGAGCAAGAGCGCAGTGCCTAACATTCCCGTAAACAGCACATTGAACAGCGTCCAGCGGAGGGATGCACCCAAAAGAGTGGTTGGAGGGACAGGCGAAAGAGTGCCAAACCGCGCCCCCAGGGCTATCAGCAAGAGCGATGCTGTGATGCAAAGCGCAGAAAACCATTTCATGGACCGCCGGTCGGTGAGAATGGTGCGACTCGAGATCGCTAATAGTGAACCGCTCGCCAGCCCATCGGCCACCATCCACGTGTACCAGACTTCCGCCGGGTGTCCGTATGCAAATGCGATGGCCCTTAAAAGAGGGCAGCCGAGAAAGACAGCGAGGGCACAGAACGCCAGCGCTCGCTGGGAAAGGTTGCGCACCGCCGCGGGCCAAAGCAAGTAAAACTGTTCTTCCACTGCCAGCGACCATAAGGGCCCGTATTGCATGGCTACACCAAAGAAGTTGGTGACATTCGACAAGTAAATGAGGCTCAACCCGACAAAGCTCCACGAGATTCGATGGTCCACAATACCAATCCGCGGCAGCAGCAAGAGAAGCAGCAGAAGCAGCAAGTAGGCTGGCAGAATTCGCAGCGCTCGTCGAACGTAAAAACTCTTGTAGTAGCGCGGCGTTCCCTTGCTCTCGAGGAGTATGCCCGTGATCAGAAAGCCCGAGAGCACAAAGAAAAGGTTCACTCCCAACCAGCCAAAGCGAGTAGCCGCGAAAAAGGCGCGAACGATCCCTGGCAATATCCCTGGCAAGCCCGTGGCATCGCATTGCGAAAACCCGTGGTAAAAAACGACGGCGAGAATCGCCACGCCGCGGAGCGTGTCCAATTCGGGCATTTTGCGGCGGAGCAGCTGGTTTGGGATATCGCCCTTCAATGAGGAGTCACTGTCCCGAAATCTAGTAGGCAGGGACGGTATTGTCAATCGCGAGGAAGCAGTGTGCCGGCCGATTAACGCCCAGCTCGAATGCACGAGTGTGGAAGACTTTGAATTGCACCCGACCGTAACTATCAGCGCACCCCATTTGATCCTTTTCAAGCGGCATCCTAGAATGAAAGTTCGTACTCTGCTCGCGAACTCGTCATCATCCATGGCACTTCGTCTCTATAACACTCTTTCCGGGAAGATCGAAGATTTCCATCCGCTCGACGGCAACCGCGTGCGCATGTATGCCTGCGGACCGACCGTCTATGACTACGGCCACATCGGCAATTTCCGCACATTCATCGCCGTCGATCTTCTCTATCGCTTTCTGCGGCAGAGCGGATACGACGTTCGCTACGTCATGAACATCACCGACGTGGACGACAAGATCATTCGCAACTCGGCGCGTGACGGCGTCAACGTGCAGCAATACACCGCGAAGTTCACCCAGGCCTTTCTCGAAGATTCGGCAACGTTGAACATTGAGCAGCCGATTCTGGTGCGCGCCACCGAACACATCAATGCGATGGCCGACTTCATTGCCGAACTGGCGAAGAAAGGTTTCGCTTACCGGACCGACGACGGCTCTTATTATTTCCGCATCGCGAAATTCCCCGGGTATGGCAAGCTCTCGAAGAAAGATTTTGCCGGCATGGCCGACGGCGCGCGCGTCGACGTGGACGAATACGAAAAGGACAGCGCCCGCGACTTCGCCCTCTGGAAGGCTCCGAAGCCGGGCGAAGCCTCATGGGACACTTCGATTGGGCCGGGGCGTCCGGGCTGGCACATCGAGTGCTCGGTGATGTCGATGGAGCAACTCGGGCCGAGCTTCGACTTGCACGCCGGCGGCGAAGACCTGATTTTTCCGCATCACGAAAATGAAATCGCGCAATCAGAAGCGCTCAGCGGAAAGCCGTTTGTGCGCTATTGGTTTCATGCGAGGTTTCTGCTGGTCGAGGGCCAGAAGATGTCCAAGAGTCTCGGGAATTTTTTCACCATCCGGGACTTGGTGCTGCGCGGGCACAAGCCGTCGTCGATCCGCTGGCTGCTGACGCAGGTGCCCTATCGCAATCAGCTGAACTTCACTTTCGACGGCTTGAAGTCCGCGGCCAGTTCGGTGGAGAAACTGCGCAACTTTCGCTTCCGCCTGACGAGCACTCACTTCCCCGCTGGTACCACCCAGTCGATGACGCAACTGGCGGAGGAAACCATCGCGCGAATGAAGAGCGCCCTCGATGACGATCTGAACACTGCCGAGGCACAAGCCGCCATGTTCGACATGTTGCGCAAAACCAACACTGCGCTCGATGCCGCGGAAGCTGGCCAGAACGAGGTCCATCAGGACGACGTGAAGCCGCTGCTCTGTGCGCTCGAAAAGTTTGACGAAATATTCGGCGTGCTGAAAGATGACGATCAGCCTAAGATGAAAGCCATCCTCGACTGGGCTCGCGCCGAAGGGCGCGAAAAGGAAATCAGCCCCGAATTGCTCGACATCGCCGGCTCCGCGCAACTCGCCGACGAACAAGTCAATCGAAAGCTGGCCGAAATGGAAACCGCGAGAAAAGCGCGAAACTTCAAAACCTCCGATGCACTGCGTGCCGAACTGACCGCGGCCGGCATCATCGTGGAGAACACAAAAGACGGCGTACGGTGGCGACGAAAGTAGGAAATTTGTAATTGGTAATTTCGTAATTTGCAATTTAGATCGGCGGACTTGCGGGTTTCAAATTCTTATGCTCTCCCTCGACGAATATCTTCACGAAGCCGAACAGGCCCACGGCCATCTCTGCGCGGGGCAGGTACTGGGCGTGCGCCTGGCCATGTTGGGGCTTGAGAAGCTGGGCATTGAAGACCCTCGCGGCAAAGATAGGAAACGTCTGGTCACGTTCGTTGAAATCGACCGCTGCGCTACCGACGCCATCGGCGTGGTCACCGGATGCCGTCTCGGAAAACGCGCCCTGAAATTTCGCGACTGGGGAAAGATGGCCGCGACCTTCGTCGACGTGAGCACCCGAGCCCGCCCAAGCGAAGCTTGGACGGGGCACCCAGCCATCCGCATCGCCGCGAAGGAATCGTCCAAGGCGCTGGCGCGCACCATGCATCCCGAAATCGAAAGCAAGAACCAGCAGCAGATGCTGGCCTATCGCGAGATGGCGGAAGACGACTTGTTCACGACGCAGTGGGTGAAAGTCGAACTTCCTGCCGAAGAATTTCCCGGTTACAAAGGTGAGCGCATCGTCTGTGCCGAGTGCGGCGAAGGCATCAACTTCCGGCGCGAAGTTCTGCGCAATGGACGCGTCTTATGCCGCGCCTGCGCCGGCGAGAGATATTACGAAATTCTTTAGATAGCGGCTCGCTTCGCTTGCTGGACGGACGAATGCGTCCGTCCCTACGTGGGCTTTCTTGATTGCTCGTACGCATGCGCGACTCGCAGCAGCGTCGCCTCATCGAAGTGCCGAGCAAACAACTGCAACCCAATCGGCAGCTTCTCGTGATTCTCGCCGCACGGAACTGAGATTCCCGGAATGCCCGCCAGGTTCGCAGTCACGGTGTAGATATCGGCGAGATACATGGCCAGCGGATCATTCACTTTCTCACCTAAGCGGAAGGCAGGCGTGGGGCAGGTGGGCGCAGCGATCACATCCACTTTCTTGAACGCCTCGTCGAAGTCGCGCGTCAGGAGCGTGCGTACTTTCTGCGCCTTCAGATAGTAAGCGTCATAGTATCCGGCGCTCAGCACGTACGTGCCGAGCATGATGCGGCGCTTGACTTCCATGCCGAATCCGCCGTCGCGGGTCAGGCGGTACATTTCGGAAAGGGTGTTCGCCTTGGCCCTGTAGCCGTAGCGCACACCGTCAAAGCGCGCCAGATTCGCCGACGCTTCGGCCGTCGCCACGATGTAATACGTGGGAACCGCATACTCGGTGTGCGGCAAACTCAACGGCACAACCTCGCATCCCAATCCGGCCAGCTCCTGGATCGCAGACTCAACCGCCGCGCCGACCTCGGGATCGAGCCCCGAGCCAAAATATTCCTTGGGCACACCGACCTTCAAACCCTTGACGGGTTTCTCAAGTTCCGCCACATAGTCGGGCACGGGCACCTCGGCGGAAGTCGAATCCATGGGGTCGCGTCCCGCAATTATGCGCAGCACCAGCGCGACTTCTTTCACCGTTTTCGCAAACGGGCCGATGTGATCGAGCGACGAAGCGAAAGCAATCAGCCCGTAGCGCGACACCCGCCCATAGGTCGGCTTCAAACCAACCACGCCACAAAATGACGCGGGCTGGCGAATCGATCCGCCCGTATCGGAGCCGAGCGTCGCCACCGCCATCTCCGCGGCCACCGCTGCCGCCGAGCCACCCGACGATCCTCCCGGCACGCGGCTCTTATCGCGCGGATTGTGCACGACGTGATAGGCCGAGTTCTCATTGGACGAACCCATGGCAAACTCATCGCAGTTGAGCTTGCCCAGAATCACCGCGCCCGCCGCTTCCAGGCGAGCCACTGCCGTGCAGTCATAGGGCGGAATAAAATTCTCGAGAATCTTCGAACCGGCGGTGGTGCGCACGCCGTTCGTCACCATGACGTCTTTGATCGCAACCGGAACTCCCCCGAGCGGCGGCAGAGGCTTGCCCTCTGCGGCCATCGCGTCGATGCGCGCGGCCTGCGCCAGCGCGCGGTCGTTGCAAACCGTAAGATACGCGCCAATCCCGGGATCTTCTTTCCGGATGCGCTCGTAGAAGTCGTGAGCCAGAGCGGTCGCGGTCGTGTGCCGCCCGGCGATCGCGATCTGAACCTCATCAATCGTCAATTCCGGCACCGTCTATCTCTCATCGCTATCCCCCATCGCCATCTCTCAGCACTATCTCTCGTCACTGTCTCTCAATCACCTTCGGAACTTCGAAGAATGTCCCGTCCGTGTCCGGAGCATTTTTCACCGCGACATCCTGCGGCAACGATTCCCGCAGACCGCCCTTCACATCCTCTCGGATGGCATACGCGAAGCGGTCGCTTCCCTGGCGCGACTCGTCATTGTTCTTGCCGTAGCGGTCCGAAACCTGGGCCATGGGCGCGACTTGGTCGGTCTCCAGCTCGCTCAGCCGCTCCATATATTCAAGAATGGAGTTCAAATCGCGCAGCATGTGAGCGCGCTCTTCCTCGGTCAACTCGAGGTTGGCCAGATCGGCCACGTAGGCGACGTCCTTGTCAGTAACTTTCATAACCCGAGGCGCGGGCCCTAAAGGGGCTTCTGCTTTCGAAACATTGCGGCATCGCTGAAGCGATGCCCTGATACGAACCCGTAATCCGTCGACCGCCCACTACGCCTTCACCACGAACTCAATCCGCTTGACCGAAGTCGCGGAATACTTGTTGATCAGAGCCACATAACGCGGCGCCAGGTTGGCGAGTTCCCGACGCCATCCCGCGTCGGCAACTTCCACTCGCAGAATACCGTCGGAAAAACTCAGCGCCCGAGTTCGCTCTGCCACCGCACTGCCACATGCGACGGGCCAGGCCAGCAACGCGCTCTCGCCCGCCGGCGCGCGACGAAGAGCTTTGGCGATGATGGTTTCGAGGCCTGCGGCAGCACGGTTCAAGGCATGACTCCGGAGTTGCGAACGCGATCAGAACAGCAATCGGAAGTAATAGAAGCAATAATTGTAGCATCGGAAAATGTTGCGTCTCTCTACCAGGCCAGAGCTTACGAGGCCGCAGGCGCCACAGCCTTGGCGCGCTTCTTGGCGAGCTTGCGCAGGTGGGTCGCCGAATACAGACTTCCCCTGCAGCGCTTCGCCCCGCATAAACACGGCGCGTCATCCTCGCCATCGTAGAGGTTGTAGTCGTACGTCAATTCCTCTCCAGCCGCAATATCGCGCAGCGCGATGATCCACATCTTGCTGCCAATCTGATCGGTCTCGCAGTTCGGTTTGCAGGAATGATTGACGAAGGCGGCCACGCCGTAGCCATCAATGATGCGCTTGCCACCGTCCAGGCCGAATAAATACGTGTTCTCAAAGTCGTCGTAAAGATCGTCGGCCTGCTCGTAGGTGAGGTACTCGCCCACGTATTCCACGATCAGCGTCCCTTTGCGAATCGGCCGCGTGGTGTAGCAACCATAGGAGTGAATGCGAGACTGGCGAAGGATGAGCGTCATAGTTTGCGAAATCGCAGAACTACATGCTCGCGGAAATTTGGTAATTTTGCAATTTTGCCATTTGGTAATCTAAAATCTGGTAGTTTGGTAGGGCAACAAACTCCGCGTTTTGAGCCAACCGTCTGTTTGGAGCGAGCGGTTTCAAATCGCGAAATTGCAAAATTACGAAATTACAAAATCACCATGGCTCATCAGCATCCACCGCGTTTTCTGAAGATTGTCGACGATGCCAAGCAGCGCGTCCGCGAAACCAACGTTGACGAAGTCAAGGCGCGGCTCGGTCGCGGCGACAAATTCGTTCTCGTCGACGTCCGCGAAGACCGCGAATTCGACGCCGACCACCTTCCCGGAGCCGTCCACCTGGGCAAGGGCATCATCGAGCGCGACATTGAGAGCAAGTATCCCGATCTCGAAACTCCGCTCGTACTCTATTGTGGCGGCGGCTTCCGTTCCGCGCTGGCCGCTGATAGCCTGCAAAAAATGGGATACACCAACGTCATTTCCATGGACGGCGGAATTCGTGACTGGCGGCAAAAGCGCTACCCGCTGGAGAAGTAAAGGTAAATAGCGGACCGCAAGCAGCCCCCGCGCGCCTCCGGCGTATATTCATTCCTGAGCGAACTGAGCCTCCGAGCGCCCGGCGGTTTGCATACCACCTGCTTCTCTGAAAAAATACGTATAAGGTACTGTGGGGTTTCTGCGATGTCTCAAATCGGAAGCTTTGCGCTGATGCTGGCGCTTGGCCTGAGTGCGTACTGTTTCCTGGCAGGCTTTGTGGCGTTGTTCCGCCGCGATGCCGCGTCGGCTCGCCTCGGCGAGACTGCCCGCCGCGCTGGCATCGCCACCTTCGCCGCCGTGCTCTTGGCTGGCATCGTCCTCGTAGTGGCCGCGTTCAACGACGACTTCTCCATCGCCTACATCTTCCATCACAGCAATCGCGATTTGCCGGCCGCCTATAAGTTCGCCGTGTTGTGGTCTGGTCAGGAGGGCTCGCTGCTGTTCTGGTCGCTGCTGCTAGCCGGCTACGGGTTCGTTCTCCGCTTGCGCTACAAGACCGATCAGCGGCTGTTCGCGTACGCTTCGGTGATCATCGCCTCAGTGCAGGTTTTCTTTCTGCTGATTCTGAATTTTGCCGCTCACCCGTTCGCCGTCATGCAGGGCGCGCTCCCCGCCGATGGCACCGGGCTGAATCCTCTTCTGCAGTATCCGGAGATGGTCATCCATCCGCCCATGCTGTACCTGGGATACGTCGGCTTCACCGTTCCCTTTGCCTTCGCGCTGGGCGCGCTCATCATGAAGTACCCGGGCGAGAAATGGATTCAGATCACCCGCCGCTGGACCATGGTGACCTGGTGCTTCCTCACCGTCGGAGTTTTCCTCGGTGCGCACTGGGCTTACGCTGTCCTCGGATGGGGCGGTTACTGGGGATGGGACCCCGTGGAAAATGCCTCGCTCATGCCCTGGCTCACCGGCACGGCATTTCTGCATTCCGTCATGATGCAGGAAAAACGCGGCATGTTGAAAGTCTGGAACATGTCGCTAATCTTCGCGACGTTCCTGCTCTCGATGCTCGGGACGTTTCTCACGCGTTCGGGTGTGATCAGTTCGGTGCACGCCTTTGCGCAGTCCTCGATCGGCACCTGGTTCCTGGTCTTCATTGGGTTGACCCTGGCAGTCTGCACATTCTTCCTCATAGCGAACCGGTCGCACCTCAAGAGCGAGCACAAACTGGAATCGCTGGTATCGCGCGAATCCAGTTTCCTGTTCAACAATCTCCTCTTGCTCGTGGTCTGCTTCACCATACTGTGGGGCACGTTTTTCCCTATCCTGTCGGAATTTGTTCAGGGACACAAAGTCACGGTCGGGCCGCCTTTTTTCAATCGCGTCGCTATTCCGGTTGCCTTGCTGCTCCTGCTGCTCACCGCGGTCGGACCGCTGCTCGCCTGGCGTAAGACTTCCGTAGAAAGCCTCAAGCGGAATTTCCTGTTCCCCGCGATCGGCTCGCTCGCCGTCGGCGGCATGATGATCCTTTTCGGCGTGCGTCCCTGGGAAGACCCTTCCTATTTCTACGCCACCATGGCCGCCATTCTCTCGGCGCTGGTCATCTTTACTGTGATCTCCGAGTTCGTCCGCGGAGGCCGCGTCATCGCCGGCAAGACACAGCAAAACCTCCTCTCTGCCATGATTCACCTGTGCCACAGAAATACCCGGCGTTACGGCGGCTACATCGTTCACTTCGGCGTGGCGCTCGTCATCATTGGAATCCTCGGAACGCCTTTCAACAAAGAAGTTGAAAAGGAAATGGGCTTCGGCGACAAAATCAACATCGGCCCCTACACCCTGGTCTGCCAGTCCTTCACCCAGGACGACAATCCCAATTACGCCAACGAGTGGGCCATCATCAACGTCTTCCGCGGCGGCAAGCAGATTACGACCATGTATCCCGAGCGCCGCTTCTATAAAGCCAGCCAACAGCCGCAGACGCTGCCGCGCATTTATCCCAGCTTCCGCGAAGATCTTTTCCTGGTGACGGACGTCTATCTGGTTTATGAAGGCAAGAACGAGACCACCGGACGGCCCATCATTAAAGCGCACTTGAATCCGCTGGTGCCGTGGATTTGGATTGGCCTGATCATCATGGTTTTCGGCACCATCGTTGCGCTCGTGCCGAATGCCGCCGCCGTCCAGGTGGCCGCAACCACGCCAGTTCGAGCCCCGGCGCAGGTGGGAGCAGGTGGCTGAGATGAAAACAGTAGCCAGTACCCAGTACCCAGTACCCAGTAGGGCTGTTCGCCGCTGGTTGCAAGCGGCCGCTCTCGCGCTCGCGGTGTTTGTTTTCATGGGCGCCGGCGATCCCGACGTGCGCTTCAAAGATCTTGGTCACCGCATGATGTGCACCTGCGGATGCGGCCAGGTCTTGCTCGAATGCAATCACGTCGGCTGCCAGTCCTCCGACAAAATGCGCGACGAACTGCAAGCCGCGCTCGATAAGGGAGGCAGTAATAACGATGACCTCATCCTGCAAGGCTTCGTGCAGGAATACGGACCGACCGTAATCGCCGCGCCCACCGCCACCGGCTTCAATCGCGTGGCCTGGATCATGCCCTTCCTCGTCTTGGCGCTCGGCATCGCCTTCGCCGTTCACATCGTGCGCTCGTGGAAGAATCGTCCCGAACCGGCGCTTGCCGATGGCATCACCATCCCGCAAGGCAGTGAGCTGGATGAGTTCCGCCGAAAGGCCCGCAAGGAGACCGACCTATGATGATCGAATGTGGCGCCGCCCTCCCGGCGGCTGTCCGGCGGGCATCCCTGCCCGCCGCGCCGAGGGCGAGACGCCCTCGGGACAGCCGGCAGGATGCCGGCGCTACAGTCGCGACTTCCCCCATTAACTGCGGCCAGCGAGTGGCAGCCATCATGCCGCCAAGTGCTGGCAACGCTATTTTTAGCAGGGAGACAACACCATGACCCTTTTCGTCTGCGGCGCCGTTACGCTCGCCTGTCTCTACTACGTTTTCTTCTTTCCCGGAGAAGTCTACGCCGGCGAAGAAAAAACACGCCTCGGCTATCTCCGCGAGCGCAAGGAAGCGGTCTACGAGAATCTGCGGGATCTGAATTTCGAATACAAGGCTGGCAAGGTGCCGGACGCAGACTATCAATCCATGCGCGCGTCGCTCGAAGAGGAAGCGGCCGCGATCATGGCCGAGATCGCGCGGCTGGAGCAGGTGGCGGGGCAAGTGGCGTAAGCTGCAACGCCTGCAGAGACGCCGGTATCGACAAGTGACAATGTACACTTTACAATGTATCCTTAATGATCAGGAGTTTTAAGCATCGCGGTCTTAAACGGCTGTACGAGCGCGGCGATCGCAGCGGAATACGGCCCGACCTGATCGAGACTGTCGAAGATATTCTCGCCCGGCTCGACAAAGCGGAAACGCCGCAAGCCATGAACCTTCCCGGTTATCGCCTGCACCCGCTGAAAGGCGAACTGAAGGGGTTTTGGTCGGTAACTGTGCGAGCCAACTGGCGCATTATTTTCAGCTTTGTTGGTGTGGATGCGTTTGACGTTGAACTAACGGACTACCATTAAGAAAAAGGGAGTACAACACCATGCCGATGAAGAACCCGCCACACCCCGGACGCAGTATTCGAAGCGCGTGCCTTGAGCCTTTGGGCCTGTCCGTAACCGAGGGAGCGGAAGTTCTCGGCGTCAGCCGGCAAACGCTCAACAACGTCATACACGGCAAGTCGGGCATCAGCCCCGAGATGGCAATCCGCCTCTCGAAAGCCTTTGGCAGCACGCCCGAAACCTGGCTACGGATGCAACTGGCCTACGATCTCGCCGAGGCCCGCAAGGACGAAAGCAAAATCAAAGTCCGTCGCCAGCACATGCTCCATGAACTTCACGCACAGTGAGGCAGCGGCTGCCATCGTGGCGGAGATCGCGTGGCTGGGCAGGTGGCGTAATAACCTGACGCGGGGTCTGGCGCAGAAGCAAGAAGAGCATAGTTATTGGCATGGAATGCGCAAATAGTAACGACAATCCCATCAGCGATGACATAGACGAAGCGATGTCTCAAGCTCTTAAAACGGTGCGCGAATTGGCCGTGAGTATTCGGGACGCCACCGTTAGCGACGAGCACATCTGGTTCCGAAATTTACTGCTAGGACTCCTCCACAGTGCTCTGCTCGATTTCAGGTACGTGGAGATCGGCACGAAACAGAAGTCGCCCTATCTGGCGGCATGGAGCTGCCGTAATCTGCTAGAGCTGAAAGTGATTACTAAATATGTGCTGACTTCGATAGATAATGCGACCGATTTTAAGAACGACTTCGTGATTGATTCGAAAGAGTTTTACGAAGAAATATCCAAGTGGCACAAGGCAACACATTCCAAATTCCTCTCTGGATTGTCGGGGGTGATTGGACAATTTGACGGTACGAGAAAAGAAGCGTTAAAAGACGTACTTCGAAGAGAGATTGTGTGTGGTGCGCAAACCAAGGCTACAGACGCGGAGGCCGGAATGTTCAAGCAACTGATGGCCGAGTTTGGTATTAAGGAGAAGACTATACCCAAGAGGTCTGGAGAGATTGCGAAGCGAGTAAGCCAGAGCGCGGAGTTCGCTCCCATGTTTAAGGTCTGTTCGAAGATCATGCACAGGACGGCTTTGTCGATAGCCTCTAGCGTCGTGTTGGGAGGCTTGGACGAAGTAATTCCTCTGTTGTCAAATACGGCTGCCTGCGAGCTGCTCGAAATCCATGCGTTGATCAAAGAACACTTCGAAAAGCAAGGTGTTCAACCTCCCGAGAACCGACCGTCGCATTAGCAACCCGATCGCCTCGACTTTTGGCCAGCACGGGGTGCGAAGTATTGGTCGCATAGTCAGCAATTCGGAAACTATATAGCAGCGGTGCATTCGTATACTGAGCTTCATTTGTCACGCTGATCCAAAGGAGTTCTTTTGACCAAACTAGCAAAGTTCGCCCTACTGGCCGCGATCCTCACGCTGGCCCTAGCAGCCGCCGCCCAGACCCTCACCGGCACCGTCACCAACGGCACCACCAACAAGCCCGCCGCCGGCGACGAAGTCATTATCATCAACCTCGCCAACGGCATGGACGTAGGCGGCAGCACCAAGACCGACAGCAATGGGAAATTCAGCTTCAAACTCACCGTAGCCGGGCCGCACCTCATCCGCGCCGTCCATCAGGGAGTTAACTATCACCAGATGGCGCCTCCCGGCGTTAACACGGCCGACGTTCAGGTCTATGACGTCGCCACAAAAGTCGCCGACCTCAGCGTGACCGCCGACGTCATTCGCTTCCAGGCCGACAGCGGAACCATGCAGGGCGCGCGCCTGTTCGTCGTCACTAACGGCTCTTCTCCCGCGAAGACGCAGATGAACGATCACAACTTTGAGTTCTATCTGCCCGCTGGCGCGAAAATCGAGCAATTGCAAGCCCGCGCCCCGAACGGCCAGCCCATCAGCGCCGACGCCGTGCCCCAGGCCGAGAAGAACCGCTACGCCATCGCCTTCCCGCTCCGTCCCGGAGAAACCCAGTTCCAGGTGGAGTTCACTCTGCCCTACTCCGGCGAGATCAAGATCGATCCCAAGCCGCTCTATCCCGCCGCGCATCTCGTCGTCGTTCTTCCCAAGACGATGCAGTTCAAGGCCGCGGATCCGTCCAGCTTCCAGTCTATGCAGGATCCCAACCAGGGCGACAGCAACGTGGAAGTCGCGCAACAGACGAAGCCCGGCCAGCAGCTCAGCTTCACGCTGAAGGGCAATGGAGTCATCACCGAGTCGCCCGGAGAGACCGCTTCGGGCGCGGCCCAACAGCAGGAACAACAACCTCAGGGACGCGACAATCGTTCCAGCGACAATCGTTCTAGCGACAATCGGCCGGGCGGCGGACTCGGCGTTCCCATCGATGCTCCCGATGCTCTGCAGAAATATCGCTGGCCCATCCTCTTCGGATTCGCCGTGCTGCTCGCCATTGGGGGATGGGTGGTCACAAAACGGGTGGGACCAGTCTCACCCGAGCAGGAATATTGCCCGAGTTGTGGCGCTGTTGGCAGGCCACAGTTTAGAAAGTCTGGTTCTACATGGATTGAGATTCTGCTCTGGCTGCTTGCGATCTTGCCCGGAATCATCTATTCGATATGGCGCGTGTCGACGAAACGCTGGGTTTGCCCGAAGTGTGATCAGACCGGCATGATCCCCCTTGATTCACCAAATGCTCCACCCCACGTGGCTTCCCCCGCAAAGGCAGCAATATCCCCCTCACACGCTAGGGCTGCATCCGCCCCGCTCGCGGCGCCCATTAACGGTCCCGGAGCCAGCAAGAGCCCCGGCAGGGTATCCGCAAATTCGACTAGACAAGCTGCTGTGGCAGAAGCCGCTGCGGTGCCCTCCCCGACCGTAGTCGGTCCAAAGTCATCGATGCTGCTCGAAGCGCTGAAAGAAGAACTGTTCCAACTCGAGGTAGAAAGAAAACAAGGCAAGATCACGCCCGCGGATTATGAAAAAGCCAAAGCAGCCCTAGACCAAACGCTAGAGCGCGCACTAAAGCGCCAGGGTTAGGGTCATGTGGTGACGGGGCTTCGCCCCGTCCAAGCGGGGCGAAGCCCCGCTTCCACACAAGGAGCCCAAAGCCCAGCGCCCGGCATCTAATCGACTGAGCCGATAAAATTGAGACAATAATTTATGAGCAACATATTCAAAACCACGCTCCTGCTCACCGTCATGACGCTGCTGCTCATGCTGGCCGGCCGTGCTTTCGGAGGCCAGAATGGAATGTTGATGGCGCTCGCCTTCGCCGCCATCATGAATTTCGTGGCCTACTTTTTCTCCGACAAAATCGCTCTGGCCACCTACCGCGCCCAGCCCGTCAGCCGCGAAGACTTGCCGCGCGTCTACAACATCGTCGAGCGCCTGGCGCAAAAAGTCAGCCTGCCGATGCCCAAGGTCTACCTCATCCCGTCGGACTCGCCCAATGCCTTCGCCACCGGGCGCAATCCGAGCCACGCGTCAGTCGCCGTAACCCAGGGCATCCTCGGGCTGCTCAACGACGACGAACTGGAAGGCGTGCTCGCCCATGAACTTGGCCACGTGCGCAATCGCGACATCCTCATCAGTTCGATCGCGGCCACTTTAGCCGGCGCCATCACCTGGCTCGCCTCGATTGCTCGCTGGGGCATGATTTTTGGCGGCATGCGCGGCAGCCGCAACGATCGCGGCGGAGGCGGTGGCATCGCAGCCATTGCCATGATGTTCCTCGCTCCTTTTGCAGCCATGCTGATTCAGCTCGCCGTCTCGCGCTCCCGCGAATACGGCGCCGACGACACCGGAGCCCACTGGACCGGCAATCCCTACGCCCTCGCCAGCGCCTTGGCGAAGATCGACGCCTATTCCAAGCAGCGCCCGCTCATAGCGAGCCCATCGACCGCGCATCTTTTCATCATCGCGCCGTTCTTAGGTGGGATGAGTTTCGGCAATCTGTTCTCGACGCATCCGCCGACGGCGAAAAGAATCGAGCGGTTGACCGGAAGGCCGGCAGAATTCGGGCAGTGAACACGTAGGGACGAGCGCCCTCGAAGCCTGCCCTGAGCAGACCAGAACCTATTCCGGCAACTTGTACTCAAGATCGTAGGAGTGCTGCCCATTCGCGAGCTGGATATCAAACGATCCTGAAATACCCTTGAGTTCCCCCGTCCCCGATCCAGGAACGACGGCCACAGTCATCTTCCGCCCGCTCTGGTCCATCGTCGCCGAATGCTGGAGCGCAAAAGTGCCGCGTTTACCGGCAAGGGTTCCGGTCACAACCTCTATGGCAACGTATCCGGCGACACCACTCTTCGCGTCTCCGGCCGAGAACATCTCTCCCTTCGTGGTTGCTTCGAGATCGCCATGGATCTCCTTATCAATGGAAAAGCGCGAGATTCCCTCCGCAGGGGCCGGTGTAAGGGGCTGAATTTTTACCGTGAAAGTACCGCGAGCGTGGTGCATCATCGAGACTTCCTTTTGTTGCGCCATGACCAACGATGAAAATACAATTGCAATAAGAACCAATCGAGAACACGACATGGACCGCCATTGTACGCTAACTCAGGAGTCTCGATCGCGGTCTTGCAAGCGCAACCCGATCGCCCTGAAACAGTTGAAAATGTCGGCAAAGCGCCGGAACCACAACCAAGGCCGATGTCCGTTATGACCCCCGTAACCGTTTTTCAAGCCGACCCCATAGTAAAATTCAACCAATGTCAGCACATGCAGCGAGCGCCGCCTCTAGCCGTGCAACGGAACTGGAAAAATCGCTGCGCCGCGTCATCCGCGGCAAAGACGACGTTCTCCGCCTCGCCCTGGTTTCCATTTTCGCCAAAGGCCACCTGCTGATCGAAGGCGTCCCCGGAGTCGGCAAGACCACGCTCGGCCAGGCCCTCGCCCGCGCCATCGACTGCACCTTTCAGCGCATCCAGTTCACCAGCGACATGCTGCCCTCCGACGTGCTGGGCATCTCGATCTACTCCGCCATCGAGCAGAAATTTGAATTCAAGCGCGGACCGGTCTTCGCCAACGTCCTGTTAGCCGACGAAATCAACCGCACTACTCCGAAGACGCAGTCCGCCCTGCTCGAAGCGATGAACGAAGGCCAAGTCACCATTGACGCCCACTCTTATCCGCTGCCGCAGCCGTTCCTCGTTCTCGCCACGCAGAATCCCATCGAGCACCACGGCACTTACCCCTTGCCCGAATCGCAACTCGACCGTTTCCTGATGCGCGTTCGCATGGGATATCCCGAAGGCAACGCCGAGCGCGAGATTCTGCGGGCCGAAGCCGGCGCCGCCCAACTCGAAAACCTGCACCCCGTGCTCAACGCCGCCGACGTAGTTGAAATCCAGCAAGCCGTAGGCCAGGTCCACGTGGATGAATCGCTAATCACCTATCTTCTGAACATCGTCGGCAAAACCCGCGAGTCCGAGTATCTCTCCCTCGGAGTATCTCCCCGAGGCTCGCAGATGCTCTACCGCGCCGCCCAAGCCATGGCCTTTCTCGAGGGCCGCGATTATTGCACGCCCGAAGATTTCAAACCCCTGGTCGTCTCCGTCTTCGCCCACCGAGTAGTCGTAAATTCGCTTTACACTTCCACCCTGAAAGCGTCCGAGCAAGCCGAACAGGTGTTGCGCGAGATCGTGGAGAGCGTGCCGGTGCCGGTTTAGTGCCTGAATGGTGGAGTGATGTCAGCCGCCTATCAGACCACTAAACACCAGGGCCGCGCCAGCTCGCTTCTTCGCTCGGCTGCGCTTCGGGCTCCGGCTTGAAGATTACGCCTTGACTGGTGCGGCTGTTCATCAGGACGCGGATCGGTTCCGCAAACCGCAAGTGCCGGACACACCCTTCTTCTTCGACGGCCGGTTGTTCCGTCAACCACTGCCAATCCACCGAGCCTTCACCGGCGTCTGGATTCACGGTGAAGTAACCGATCTGAAAGGCAGTGAGATTCTGGAAGAAATGGCTGCCCTGCGATGGGGTGACGCGAAAATCGCGGAATCCTGCCTCCACAATCACACGCGCGCCTGAGATTTCATCCCACTCGACCGGAATGCCCAGCCAGGGTTCAGTCGATCCCCAGCGTCCCACCCCGATCAGCAGATAGGGCCGGTTCTGTTCATTGAGCAGGCGATTGAACCGGGCAACCGCCGTGCCCACTTCCTGGCTGCGCGAGCGCTCGAAGCGTTGCGAATCGACCACTACGATATCGCGCAGATTGTCGATGCGGCCGTTGCCCAGAACTTTGCTGCTCTGGCAAATCAACTGCTCCGGCCGCACATCGTCAAGCGCCAAGTCCTCGGTATCGCGAGACAGCGTCAGTGGCCGGATCTGCAGGAACCCGAACTCCGCCGGTTGTCCATCCATCGACCCGGCCTGCTGGGGCAGACGCACGGCAAACTCGATCTCCACGGCATTGCCCAGCGCATCCTCACCGGCCCGAACCAGGTCATCGAGAATCTCCGCCAGCGGAAAGGTGCCGTGCTTGAGCATGGGGGCAAAGGTCACGATGCGTGATCCCGGCCGGCTCACACCGTCGTAGACGGCGTGGTTATCCTTGGAGTAGGTTGAGGCCAGCGCCTGCAGGGTGCCGTCGCTCTCCGCCGCGTCCAGGCCGAACCGCCGCTCGTGCCAATGCCCTGGCCGGCCTTCCGCACTACCATTCAACTCCAGACCCCAGAATTCCGACTGCGAATTGGCCAGTATGTCTTCGACCGAGGAGAACTGCACCAGGTTGCGGGGATAGCGCGGGCAAAACGTCAAACACTTCCCGCCATCTACCACCGCCCGGCCCAGGCCCAGAGCCACGGCCGCGATGCCGTCCTCGAAAGTCATCGGAGGCACGGGATAAAAATTGCGCGAGCGCACGACACCGGAGAAATCCGGATAAAAGCGCTCCCCGAAGCGCGTGCCCACAACCTGCTGCAAAATCACCGCCATTTTTTCCTCTTCCAGACGGTAGGGCGTAGCCCGCACATAGGCCTTGGCATGGCGGCTGAACATCGAGGCGTACACGCGCCGGATGGCATCGCTCAGCGCCGCCAGCCGGTCGTTCGGATCTGCTTGCTGATTACCCAGCATGAAGGTTTCATACAC
>PLHP01000178.1 GCA_003138955.1 Acidobacteriaceae bacterium
AGTTGTGACGCACTACACTAGATTGAGCCCTGCATCTAGGGTGCTAGCGCGGGCTGCGCAAGCGCCAAGTTCAAATCAAACAACTCCAGCAGCTGTCCTCTTCCCGGATCGTCGGCAACTCTTACCTTGGGATTACTAATGGGATGGTCCGCCGCCTTTACACAGCTGCGGTATAAGGCGTACGCAGGAGGCATCCATTAGTAATCCCGCGGAGTCAGCTCGTCGGAAGTGATCTCCGCACATGGCATCGATTTTGGGCGGATTACCGGCAATCCGGAAGTAAGGTGTCATCTGGCCTCATTTCATCACGCGCGTAATCTTGCCCGGTGAACCGATGGACCGGCACACTGCTGTCGAGGTGGGTGGATGAAGTTGCCGCTCTTCGCTGGTCTTATCTTCCTTCTCCTAATTGCTTGCCTCGTGCACTTCTAGATTTAGAGAAAACGACATAGTAAACACTGAGTCGGCCATCAGAACTGTAAAACCTCGGTGCTCAAAGTCAGTTGAACAGGTCAGTCTGATTAAAGAATCCCGACCGGCGATTATCCGGTTTCGTCAGGTTCAAGAAATCCGCGGGATTGCTTCGCCAGGTTCAACTGAAGAATTGGATTGCGACTATGCACGGATTCCTCAAAGTACACTTGGGAATGTAAATAGGCGCTTTACTCCACACCAAGAATAAAACCTCTGTTCTCCCGCTGATGGCAACGCGGAGCATCATTTCCTCACCCGCCGTTCGCGCTAGCTTCCATGTGACCAGGCGGCCGTCGGTTGTCAGTGTAATCCCGCCAACTCCACGGCGTTCACTGACTTGCCGGGTTCACCGACGTAAGATTTGCCCCTAATGATCGGCCAGACCATTTCGCACTACCGCATCGTGGAAAGACTAGGTGGTGGCGGAATGGGCGTGGTGTACAAGGCCGAGGACACCCGCCTAGATCGCTTTGTCGCTCTCAAATTCCTACCCCAAGACGTAGCCCAAGATGATCAAGCTCTGGAGAGGTTTCGGCGCGAAGCCAAGGCTGCCTCTGCGCTGAATCACCCCAACATCTGCACGATTCACGACATCGGAGAGCAGGACGGGCAGGCGTTCATCGCCATGGAGTTCTTGGATGGACTGACGCTGAAGCATCGCATTGCGGGGCGTCCGCTCGAAACCGAACTGATTCTGTCTCTCGCCATCGAGATTGCCGACGCACTGGATGCCGCTCACTCCAAAGGAATCGTCCACCGCGATATCAAGCCTGCGAACATCTTCGTCACTGAGCGCGGGCACGCCAAGATTCTCGACTTCGGGCTGGCGAAGGTCATGATCACAGCCAGTTCTTCGAGCAACATTGGGTCCCTCAACACGCAGACGGTGGACGCGGAGCACCTGACCAGTCCCGGCGCAGCGCTCGGCACGGTCGCGTATATGTCGCCGGAGCAAGCGCGGGCGAAAGAACTAGATGCACGGAGCGATCTATTCTCGTTTGGCGCCGTCCTTTATGAGATGGCCACAGGGCAATTGCCCTTCCGTGGCGAGAGTTCTGCGGTCATCTTCCGGGAGATTCTAGATCGTGACCCAGTTCCTGCCGTGCGGCTGAATCCCGATGTACCGCTTGACCTGGAACGCATCATTAACAAGGCGCTGGAAAAAGATAGGGATCTCCGTTATCAGCACGCTTTGGATATGCGCACCGATCTAAAGCGGCTAAAACGGGAAACAGAATCACGGCACGGCGCATCAGCGAGTTCCGGCACGATGGCGGTCGCACAGGAAAGCTCTCACGTTGCAGCCCAGCAGCCGTCGCCAGCATCCGGTTCCTCCCCTGCGCTTGCTCCATCTCTGTCATCGAGCGCAGTGAAAGTGGGCGAGGTTTCTGTAGCGGGCAGGAAACTCTGGAAGGTTCTGGTTCCCGCGGCCTTGATAATTGTCGCGGTTGCAATCGCAGGAGCGTCTATTTCCGCTCACGCCAGACCACGCACCGCCTGACCGAGAAGGACACCATCGTCCTCGCCGAGTTCACCAATACCACGGGAGATCCGGTCTTCGACGGTACGCTGCGGCAGGGGCTGTCGGCACAATTGGAGCAGTCGCCGTTTCTGAACTTGCTCTCCGATGAGCGCGTGGCACAGGCCCTGGCTCTGATGGCGCAGCCTAAAGACGCGCGTCTCACGCGCGAGTTGGCCCGCGAAGTCTGCCAGCGCACTGCCAGCGCGGCCAGCATCGAAGGCTCGATTTCCAGTCTGGGCAGTCAGTATGTCGTAGGGCTAAGAGCTGTTAACTGCCGCAGCGGCGATGTGCTGGCGAACGAGCAGGCGACGGCTAGCGGCAAGGAGCAAGTACTGAAAGTGCTCGGCGAGGCAGCGACGAAGATACGCGAGAAGCTGGGCGAATCGCTGGTTTCGGTGCAGAAGTATGACGCGCCGGCGGAAAATGTGACCACGCCATCGCTGGAAGCGCTCCAAGCCTATACCCTCGGCTACCAAACGTTTGTAGTGAAATACGATAACCCTGGCGCCGTTGCATTCTTCCAGCGGGCCATCAGCCTGGATCCCAACTTTGCCATGGCCTACGCGCGGCTGGGGAATAGCTACAGCAACATGGGGCAAACCGCCCGCGGCGCCGAGAATACCCGCAAGGCGTACGAATTGCGCGAACGGGTAGGCGAACGCGAGAGGTTCTACATCGTTTCTCACTATGAAGGTAATGCCACCGGAAACCTGGAGGCAGCCCGCAAGACCTGTGAGTTGTGGGCGCAGACCTACCCACACGACCCCATTCCGCCCGTCATCCTGAGCGCCATCTACGGCTATCTGGGCGACTACGATAAAGCCCTCTCTGCGTCGCAGGAGGCGCTGAAGCTCAGTCCCGCAAGTGGGCTCGTCTACGGAAACCTCGTCTCCTCGTACATGCAGGTCAATCGTCTGGATGAAGCCAGAACCACATCGCAGGAGGCGCAAGGCCATGGTCTGGGTAGTCCTGCAATTCACTTTGGCCTTTACATCATTGATTTCCTGCAACACGACGCGGCAGGAATGGAGCGTGAGGCGGCAACGCTGATGGGCAAGCCCGGATTCGAGGACTTTATGCTCGCTGCCGAATCGGACACCGCGGCGAACGCCGGCCAGTTTGTCAAAGCGCGGGAGCTGACACGGCGCGCGTCCGACTCGGCGCAGCGAGCAGATGAGAAAGAGACGGCGGCTGGCTACGAGGCGGAGTCCGCGCTGCGCGAGGCGCTGGTGGGCAACATGAACCAGGCAAAGCAGGGCGCCAAGGCGGCGCTCGCTCTCTCGACCGGTAGAGACGTTGAGGCTGTATCGGCCATCGCGCTGGCTCTGGCCGGCGATTCCGCTCAAGCCATGCGGATGGCGAGCGATCTGGCGAAGCGCTTCCCGGAAGACACTATCGTGCAGTTCGACTACCTGCCCATGATCCACGCGTCCGTTGCTATTCAAAGCGGCAGCGGCACCAAGGCAATCGAAGCGCTCGCTCCGACTGCTCCGTACGAGCTTGGTTCTCCTGCTCAGTCCGTGGCTATCGCTCTCTATTCCGTTTACCTGCGTGGCGAAGCTTATGTGGCGGCGCACCAAGGAGGCGCAGCTGAGTTCCAGAAAATTCTTAATCACCCCGGAGTGGTCGAGAACGAGCCGATCGGCGCATTGGCGCACTTGGGCCTGGGGCGGGCGTACGCCCTCTCTGGTGACGCCGCCAAGGCAAGAAGCGCATATCAAGACTTCCTGGCCCTCTGGAAAGATGCCGACCCCGACATCCCCATCCTGAAGGAAGCCAAAGCCGAGTATGCGAAGCTGCAGTAGTCGCGAGATCAACCTAGCTGCATGTGCTATTGCGAGGCTCGATTGCCGGGATTGCTGACGCTATCAGGCCTTTACACTAACCGAGAAATTGCGTTTTCCGTCCCAGTGCCGTTCGCAAGGAATTGCACTGAACTAGCCGCGTAAGACGCCAT
>PLHP01000302.1 GCA_003138955.1 Acidobacteriaceae bacterium
TAACCGTCCCCCCTATGCCGATTCCCCTGGCCGCGCCACCGTCTTTGCCGAAAGTGTTCACCTATTCATTGCGCGAGTACAGGCCCTTGCGTGCTAACGGCCCAGACTGCTATTTTTCGTTGAGCCATAAACCGCGGGCTATACCAGGCCTCGGCCTACAGATAATCCAAAGCTCATTCTGAGACGTACTTCAGGAGGATGAAGATCGGCGTGCCGAGCGCGGACCCCAACGCGATGACGTCCGACCTGGAGCTGGTGACGGCGATCCGATCTGGCGATCAGAACGCCATGACGACTCTTTATGACCGCTTTTCGTCCATTGTATATTCGGTGGCGCTACGCGTGCTGCAGGATACGGGCGCGGCCGAGGACGTATTGCAGGATATCTTCATGCAACTTTGGCGCAATCCCGGAGCTTTTGACGCGAGCCGCGGCAACATGGCAGCCTGGCTGGCAGTGATAGCGCGCAACCGGGCGATCGACGCCCTGCGCCGCCGCCGTCCCGAAAACGATATTGAAGACCTGGTAGTTTCAGTCGAGCACGACCTCGCCAGCGAGACAGACCGATCGCGCACCATGGAGAAGGTTCGCGGGGCGCTGCAGGCGATGCCCGCACCGCAGCGGTCCGCGCTCGAAATGGCGTATTTCGAAGGCTTGAGTCATTCCGAGATAGCTGGGAAAACCGGCGAGCCGCTGGGCACAATTAAGACCAGGATTCGCGCCGGATTACTCGCATTGCGAAAAGTGCTGGCCGTATGACCGTGCACGAACAATTCGCGGAAGACCTGGCGCTCTACGCGCTCGGATCGCTCGACGGCGCGGAGCGCCATGCGCTCGAAAAGCATCTGGACGGATGCGCCTCCTGCCGCCGCGAAATAGAACAGCTGCGCGGCGACCTCAGCCTGCTCGCGCTGACGACCGCTGGACCCAAGCCGCCCGCGCGTGCCCGGCAACGGCTGATGTCCGCTATTGCCGACGAGCCGCGCCTGCCTGCAGCCGCGCCTGCGTCGCAACACCGGCAACGCTCCTGGTGGACTGCTCTTGGATTGCCTGCTCTTCGATGGGCGTCGGCGGTTGCGCTCATCGTCGTCGCCATCGGTTTGCTGCGGCAGAATTCGACACTGCAGCGGGACCTGGCTTCGCTGCGATCACGGTTCACCGACCAGGGAAGCAAGCTCGAGCAAGCAAACGAAGTCGTGGCGACGCTGCTGGATCCAGACGCAAAGAAGATCGAACTGGTCGCCGCGGGCAACAATCCGCAGCCGAGAGGTAAGGCGATCTACCAGCGGCGCAATCGCAACCTGATTTTCTTAGCCAGTAATTTGCCGCCGCTGCCAGCGGAAAAAATCTACGAGTTGTGGCTGTTTCCCGCCAACGGCGGTGCGCCCATCGCGGCGGGCCTGTTCAAACCCGATGCTCGTGGCAGCGCGACGGTCGTGAATCCTCCGCTGCCGGAGGGTGTCGAGGCCAAGAACTTTGCGGTTACGCTAGAACCCGAGAGCGGTTCGCACGAATCTCCGCGTGGAACGCCTGTGATCGTCGGCGTAGGCGAGTGAGAGCGAACACTCGCATCTGCTAGGACACGGCCTGTATCGCTTTTCCAGCTATTCAGCTTCGCGTACTTTGCTTTGGCTTCCTTCAGGATGGGGATGTCGGGGTCGGCATCTTTCCGGAGGGTGACAACTGCCTCTCTGAGGCGCGGGGCGGTCAAGTGGAAAGCGCCCGAGGGATTCGCCTCTCCCTGAAGGATCAAAGTCCCGCTGTCGTCGAGCGCGCCAAGCCTGTCTGTTTAGTTTGTCTGGAGTTTCGCCGGTTGGCCTCAATGAAAACGCCTACACTCTCTGCAGGCATGGGTTCCGCAAACAAGTATCCCTGGGCCGACCCGCAACCGGCCGACACCAATCGTTTGCGTTGGTTAGTTGTTTCCACCCCTTCTGCGACCACTTTAAGGTCTAGATTATGCGCCAGCCCGACGATTGTCTTAACGATGGCATAGTTTTCGGCATCCATCGTCTTAACGAACGACTGATCGATTTTCAGGGTGTCGACTGGAAAACGACGGAGATAGCTCAGAGAGGAATATCCGGTACCAAAGTCGTCGATACTCAGCTTCACACCTAAAGCCCGTAGCTGCGACATTGTTTGGAAGGTCGCCGCAACGTCGTTCATGGCTAAGCTCTCGGTGAGCTCGATGGTCATGCACTGCGGATCAATTGTACTTTCTTCCAGTGCATCCTTGACGTGCCCAACAAGACCGGCGTGCGAGAAATGCTTTGCACTGATGTTGATGCTGACATAGAACGGCGGGTCAGCAGGATAGCGCCGTCGCCAACTCGCCGCCTCTAAACAGGCCTTCTTTAAAACCCAGACGCTAATAGGAACAATCAGGCCGCACTGTTCTGCTACCGGGATGAAAGTGCTTGGTGATATCGAATTCGATCCCGAGGGCTGCCACCGCAAGAGTGCCTCGAAGCCCTGTAATGCCCCGGTATCTACCGCAACGATTGGCTGGTAGTGAAGTGTCATTTCTTCATTCTCGAGAGCATATCTCAGCTTGGCTTCCAGAAGAAGTCGACTCATGACTTGCTCGTGCATCGTGCGGTCAAAGAGCTCAATGCAAGCCTTGCCTTGGCTTTTCGCACGATACATAGCGATATCGGCATTCTGAAGCACCGCCTCCGCACGTGTCTCTGGTGAAGTCAACGCGATGCCAATTGACGTGCTCTTGAAGACCTCAAGTCCCTCCAATAGGAACGGTCGCGTAAATGAAGACTGGATTCTCTCGGCTACACGGATGGCATCGCTCGGGTCGGTAACGTCCTCCACTAGAACCGTAAACTCATCTCCGCCCATCCTGGCGATTGTGCAGTCGCTGCGCATACATGCCCGCAGTCGGTCGCTTACTTCTTTGATTAGAGCATCCCCGGTTGCGTGGCCATAACAGTCATTGACGACCTTAAAGTCATCGATATCAATGAAAAGGACGGCAGCGGCCTGCTGTGGATGTCTTTTCATCCGATCCACGACGCTTTCTAAACGTCCCAAAAACAAGGCCCGGTTTGGAAGGCCGGTGAGCACATCGTGAGTAGCGTTGAAAAGCAATTCTTCCTGAGCATGTTTCCGTTCTGTTATCTCTCGGGCATTGTAGACAATGCCGCCGATATTTTTGTACAGATTCAAGTTCCGAACAACACACTCGAAATAGAGCCAGCTTCCGCCTGCATGTCTTAGCCGGAACTCAACTATCGGATTCTGGTGAGACGCTACCGATTGTGGCCCCTTGCTCATGGTCTTCGCGAAATCGTCCGGATGTACTAGGTCGATCATGTTCGTTCCCACGAGACTATCTCCATGCACCAATAGAACTGTATGAACGGAAGGACTAGCGTACTTGATTTGGCCAGAGGGATCGGCGATAAGAATGATGTCGGTGGACTGCTCGGTGAGAGCGCGGAAGCGCTCTTCGCTCTCGCGGAGGGCGTTGCGTTCGGTTTCTTGCAACTGGCCGATGTGCTCTTGTCTCTGGAGCCGGAGAAAAAGTATCAGGATGGCGGTCGCTGCCAATATTGCGGCCGCCAGCAATTCGTTTCTCGCTCTCAGCGCAACACCTTGGGCCCATTTGTCCTCGGCTTCAACGGCGATCTGCAGTTGGTGCTGCATCAAGTCGAATTGGGGGCTGACCGCCTGGAAATCGGCCTGCTTGGCCTCGTCAAAGTCCCCAACTAGAATCAGGACCCATTGCCGACCGGCCGACGCAATGTAGTTGTCTAACGCGGGCCAGACCCCCTCTAGGGCAGAGGTGTGATAAGCATGAAGGTGTGCCGCCAGCACTGCTTTAGGCAGTGCCTGTCTTGCCGCCCGCATCTCGGTGTCCGCTTCGGGGGGCAGGTTCTGCTCTTGCAAGGCTGTCCAGGTAAGATTGTTGATCTCTCGCGTAAGAACTGCAATTTGATTGAGAACTACTTGGCCAGAGCGGTCTTCGTCGACCTGATTTCTTTGATACCAAGAGAGAGCAGCCAAGACGGCGATGGCCGTCGCGAGAAAACCAAATACAAAGGCCAATTTCGGACGTGCCACTAGACTCCCACATCGCGGGTTAGGGTTCTCCGCGTAGCCCGGACCGTTTGGGTCATGAAGAACCGAACAGATCTCTTCGCAAGTGCGTCTGTGCAAAAATGGGAGGATCGGCTGATCCACCTTACGCAAGTGCCACATACTACTATCGAGGATCACGTCCGGTTTTGGCACGTCCAGATGAGCACGCCACATTACGAAAGTGCTCGCAGTTTTGAGAGCAGAATGTCACGCCGTGACCGTTTGTGACGAATGAAAACGTCTATTCCCGAAGTCGTGGTGTGTTTTCCCCTTTCCTTCTTCTACGGACTGGGCGTAGCTGCCGCTGTCCTCCTTCGAGATCTCGATGATGCGGTAAAGGGGAGATGGTTTGGCCGATCCTTGCGCTAAAATCTTAGAGGAGTCGAGGTAGCGCAAGTCAATCAGCAAAAAGGGCTTGAGCGGTCGTTTGGCTGATCGTTGGCGATAAGTGATCATGTCCTGTGCGGCCACGGTTTCCTGGCTCATGCGGGCGGCCGTCCCTTGTACCCTCACGATCACAAGCTGCGGTCTGCGCTCAATCACAAAAGTCAGTAGTGGTGGAGCGAGGCGCAAGTTTGAGGTGCCGAGTCGTCACTTGCTGTGCTGACAGACTAGTTGATAAACTAGTTCACATGGATCGCAAAACTACTGTCGGGGCCTTCGACGCAAAGACCCATCTCAATAGCCTGCTGAAAAGAGTTTCCGAGGGAGAGACGATCCGAATCACGAGGCGGGGGATTCCGATCGCCAAACTGGTTCCTGCTGACGCGGGTGAAAAAGAGCAGCCCGACCAGCTGGTACGAGAGATTCGCGAGCTTCGAAAGAGCGCAACTCTGGGAAAGATCACTATCCGCGAGTTGATCAATGAAGGTCGCCATCATTAAGCGAATCGTTTTGGATGCGTCCGTGGCCGTTGCCTGGTGTTTCGAGGACGAGAGTACGCGTTTCACCGAAGGTGTTCTCGATCTGCTTGCGGCCGGGACCGAGGTGGTAACCCCCGCCATTTGGCCTTTTGAGGTTGCGAATGCGTTGCTCGTGGCGGAACGACGCAAGCGCATCACCCTGGCACAGGTTACGGCGTTGCTTCAGCGCATGGCGGGGCTGCGCATTTCAGTTGACCCCATTCATCCCGGTACAGCTTTCAACCAAATCCTTTCGCTTGCACGTCAAAGCGACCTAAGCGAATACGATGCCGCCTATGTCGAACTCGCCTTGCGCGAAGCACTCCCCCTGGCCACGCTGGATGACAAGTTGCGGCGGGCCGCTACCCGTGTCGGCATAACCTTGGTCGCGATCTAAAGGAGGGAGGGAAATTCAACGTCGATCCCACTCTTTGTGCATCCGCCCCGACCGCTCTCCGGAGAACACCCCTGTTCTCAAACTTAGCTGGTCTTACGTCGTGCTGCGATGCCCTCTGACTGAAACCGCGGATCGGGCAGAATGCCATCGGACTGTCCGACCCCGTTTATAACGATCTCAAAAAGTTAAGAATACTCTGCTGCTCAGTATTCGAAAGATGGTGAAAACCTCGTACTACCTGATTCGCTTCCGATCCTGGAGAGGCATGTTGGTTAATTGCATCCAACAAGTCCGACGTTCTCCCGTCATGCAGGAAAAACAACCTCTGCCCGATGCCCCACAACGGAGCTGTTCTAAACTCGTCTCCAGTAGCCAGTCCTTGATTAACCCCGTCCGCGAGGTTACTGCCCATGTGATGCAATGCAAAGTCGGAGAACGGATGATACTGAACGTAACTCATTCCCGTGTAGAACGATTGGGAGGTAGTTAATGCTTGGGAGTGACACAACGCGCATCCAACTCTGTCAAATGCTTTACGTCCGGCTTCAGTATCAGAAGTAGATGGAGTTGGAGCAGTTGGAGCGGAGAGCCGAATAGCATCTACAAACGCATCAACGTCGGAACCACCGGCTTGGGAACGCGAATCTTCCGGGGTCGGATTGAATATGCACCCTTCGACCACGTTTCTCTCGTTCGGCATTATATCGTTGCTCACTGCTGTCCGGTTAAGTGA
>PLHP01000211.1:0-454 GCA_003138955.1 Acidobacteriaceae bacterium
CGGCGTCTGGCCGCAGGAAGGTTGCGGATCAACTGATCGAGGCGCTGGTGGCCGTGCCTCTTTTGTCGGCGCAGGAGGATGCCATTTTTCACGGCGATCCCCATGCCGGCAATCTCCTTTATAACAACCGCACCGGCGAACTGACTATCATCGACTGGGCCCTGAGGGAGCGCTTAAGCCGCGACCAGCGCCGGCATCTGGCGCTCTTATTTCTTATGGTGAGCTTGCGCGACCCGGCGGGCACACTCAACGAAGTGTTGGCGCTCAGTCAGCAGCGCATCGAATCTACTTCACCACGGGGGCGGATGATTTGCCGGTTGGTCACGCGCTTTCTTGACGACCTGCCGGTAAGGCGTCTCTCCAGCGGTGTGGACGCCATGCTCCTCCTGGAACACATCGCGCTAAAGGGCATCAAGTTTCCTGGTCCGCTGGTCATGTTGTCCAAGGTGATGTT
>PLHP01000211.1:478-19927 GCA_003138955.1 Acidobacteriaceae bacterium
GGGACTGGATCACCCTGCAGTGCAGCGCGTTACTTTATACCAGCCGTTTGTGGCTGAAGGGCGAACAGGCAATACTCGATCGCTTGCTCCCGGCCGGTTCGCTGACTCAATGCGCACCGACATGAGCGACGACTGAAGCCGCATCGTTCCAACGTGTCTCCGCCTTTTGCGGAATGAAACTCATAGCCCGCTCGGTCAACGCGGTAATGGTGAGGCTGGGGTTGACACCGAGGTTGGCCGCCACTACCGATCCATCACAGATGTACATATTCTTATAGCCGAACACGCGGTGTCGATTGTCTACAACGCCGTGGTCGGGTGAATCGGCGATCACGCAGCCTCCGATACAGTGCGCAGTGCCGGGAATGTCGAAGAGGATCTCCGGCAGCGTGCTCATGGCAATTCCCCCAGCGACCTGCGCGAATGTCTTGGCAAACTCATTGGCCCTCGGAATGTAGGTAGGCACCTTCTCACCGTAGCTGACGAGAAACTTCCTGAACGGCCAGAACCAGGGACGCCGCCAGCACATCTCGATTTGTTCATCCAGCGCCTGCATGCAAAGCAGAATCACAGCTTCGCGCGCCCAGCCCCAGGGCTGCAACATGCGCAGAGTCTTGAACGGGTGGTGCAGCAGAGAGCCCATTACATTCTTCAGCCAGAGCACAATCCGTTGCGAACCGGGGCAACCATCGGTCAGTATGGTGGTGAGAAGGCCCATGGCGTCGGAACCACTGGGATAGCGGACGGCTTCAATGTGCAGATGCTCGTCAAGGTAGATGCCAGAGCCGATGGCGATGCCTTGCGACAAGTCCTGTTTAGATCCCGTTACGCGCGCTCCAATCAGCGATTCGGAGTTGGTGCGTACGTGTTTGCCCAGTTCGCTGCTGATGGCTGGCAGTGACCCTTTTTCTTTAAGCTGAAACAAAAGTTCCATCGTCCCCAGAGAAGATGCCGAGAAGACCACCCCGCGGCAGGTGAACCGGCGGGATTGGCGGCGAATCCATGCGGTGGACTTCACGGTCGAAACTTCGTATCCGGCGCTGCCATCGCTCCGAACATCTAACCGTCGCACGTTCACAACTTTGGTTTCCGGGAAAACGTGCGCCCCGTGTTTTTCAGCCAGGTAAAGGTAGTTAAGATCCAGCGTATTTTTGGCGCCGTAGCGGCAACCCATCATGCAGCCGCCGCAGGCGATGCACGTGGATCGCGACGGACCTTCTCCCTGGAAAAATGGATCAGGACAGGTCTGGCCGGGCGGTTCCCCTTCCGCAGACTGGAGGATGCTCACCTTCGTGGGGTAGAACGTGTTCCCAACCCCAGAGATTTCCGCAACCCGCTTCAGCAAGAGGTCGGCAGGGCCGAGGATCTTGTTTTCCGTAACGCCCAGGACGCGCGCGGCGGTTTCGAAGTGCCGGGGCATTTCCGTTTTCCAATCGGCCAAGCCGCTCCACGATCCCGATTCCCACACTTTCTCAGGGGGCGGGAGCAAGGTGCCGGCGTAGGTGATGGATCCGCCGCCCACCGCACAGCCATGGAAAATGGCTACATGCCTGAACAATCGCAGGTTGAAGAAGCCGCGCAGGCCGAGTCTTGGGCGCCAGAACCAGCGATGGATGGACCAACTGGTGCGCGGGAGATTGGCGGGCGTCCAGCGGCGGCCCATCTCCATGACGGCAACCTTGTAGCCTTTCTCCGCCAGCCGGTGGGCTGAAACACTGCCGCCGAAGCCCGAGCCGACGACGATAAAGTCGAAATCGAATTGATGCTGTTCGTTGCGGAGCGTCATATAACTTCCCTACCAGGCTGCGGAAAAAGTACTTTCCGCATCGCAGCTCACCTCAGCGGCTAAAGCCGGCCCTGAAAACAAGCCAGTCACCGCAGCGGTGAACCGCTGCGCCACCCAAAATCAAGTGCGACACCGACTTTTTCCGTGGCCTGCTACGCCGAGTCTTCACGGGTAAAACTACACCGCCGTCGCGCTGGACTTTCCCGTTGTGCCAGATTATGGTCAGTGCGCCGTGAGAAAGCTCCCCGAAGTCGAAGAGGCCAAGGCGCTGATGATTGAAGCCGTGGACTGGTCGGTTTTCAGGTGGCTGTTTGAAAAGCGCAGAGTACGAGAAACCGCCGACCAAGCCAATGCTGCCCTGGACAAATTGAACCAAGCGGTTAAAGCGCGCTGGAGCAGCGACTTTAAAGCCGCCTACAAAGCGTTGGCGGCGAAAGCAGGTGGCGCTCGAACACGCCGCCAAGGCGAACCCGCATCTCAGGCCATCGATCCTCAAGTTAGACTCTTCGCTAAGAAGGTGAAAGAAGCGGATGACGCAGCCTACCAGGCCAGAATGGCTGCGGAAGAAGCTTTCGACGAAGCGGAGAGACAATTGAATACGGATATGGCGCGAGAAGGATGTCAGAAAGCCATTCAGTCGTGGGAGTTGCACGAGAGGGCGATACGCTTGGCCGAAGCAGCTCATGGTTCCAGCAAAGCCGCAACTTAAGGCTTGGCGGTCCAAATTTGTCTCCCGTTCAGCACGAAATCATTTCCTTTTTCTCCCGCCCTCGGGCCCGGGCCTCGATGACTTCTCCAAACCGTCGCAGCGCATCGGCGCTCTGCGGCGCCTCGTGTCCGAAAATCTGGAAAACATGAGTCATGTCTTCCCAGCTTTCGAGGACGACATCCGCTCCCTGATTCTTGCCGTGATCGGCGAATGCCCGAATGCTGTCGTACAGAATCTCGGCGGACCCGGCTTGTATATAAATAGGTGGAAGGTTGCGCAGGTCAGCCCATAGCGGCGAGACGAGCGGGGCCCGGCGCTGTGCCGGGTCACAAAACCAGTCCCTCCACTGCAGGAGCGCGGGCTTGTCGATCCAGTCAAACTCATTGCTAACGATTTCGAGGTCGAAGTTGGTTGGCGGAGAGAGAGCAATGGCTAATGCCGGCAGCGGGAGTTTCAAATCGCGCGCCTGCAAGAGCAAAGCCAGCGCCAGGTTGCCACCGGCCGAGTCTCCGGCGAGGATCAGATTGTCAGGATCGGTGCCGTTCTCCAGCAACCATTGGTAGGTGTTGAGCGCATCGTCAAGCTGCGCCGGGAACCGATGCTCCGGAGAAAGGCGATAATCGAGGGCAAACGTCCTCGATTTTGCCGCCAGTGTGATGTGCGCGATAAAGCTGCTGTAAGCCTGAGGGTAAAAGGAGTATCCGCCGCCATGAAAATACAAGACAGTGACCGGCGACTCCGCGTTCCTGCAGGAGAACCAGCTTCCCCTGAACTTCTCATGCACAGTGTAACGGATGGTTACCTCTGACAACGCCGGTGAGCTGAACGCCACCGAATCCAAATAACGGCGTGCCTCCTTTACATCACGCATTTTGAAGGCGGTGTTTACCTGTTTCTTGGCCAATCTCGTGGCCACTTCCACAAACCAGTTCCAGCCTGGCCGCCGCGGGCCCTTGAGCATCCGGCGGACAAACACTTCGAGGATGGATTCGCCCAACTCCGCCATGCTCCTAATCTGGTATTGAACCGGGCCACAGAAATGGATCTTCGCGGACATACATATCACCAGCCCTCTACGTGCACAGCGAAACCCGGTCGGATAAATAAACGGGGATCTTCAAGGGAATCGGGGAATCCGGTGGTGAATTGGCGACTACAGTGCGCATGATGTCATCGATATGCTGCCACCAGCCATAAAAGATCTGGCCGTCGGTATAACGAACTTGCAACCGGCTCCAGCCGTTGAGGTCGAATGACTCGTCATCGGGACTAACGATCACACTCCGGGTATCGAGTCGAAGCCCGGTGCCCAGTGCTTTGAGCGCACTCTCCTTCCCGCTCCACAGCAGCGTCAAAAGCCGAGCGCGGTCCGAGGGAGGCGCCCGCGCAACCAGCGCCTGCTCTTCGGCCGTGAAATAGTCGGAGAGGAAGGCGTCGCCATGCGGCTCAATCGCTTCCAAGTCACAACCCAACTCGACTCCGGATGGCGCCACCGCGCAAACAGCTCTGCCGGCCCGGTGGCTGAGTGAGATAGTCACAACCGCTGGTTTGCCGGCGAGAAAGCCCTCGGGTGCGCCGGACGGCGCCGAACGTATTTCTATTCTCCTAAGGACCAGGGGATGAGCGGGCAGATTCAGGTAAGAGGCCAAAGCGCGTTTCGCCGTCCAACGTCCCAGCCGCCAGCTGTCGCGCCGTTTGGCAAAGCGCATGCCGTTTAGTCGCGCTATCTCGTTAGCGCCGAGCCAGGCATTCTCCCTCGGCACATCTGCTTCAGTCTGTTCGAGCCAATATACCTCCATCAAATCCACCTAGGCCGCCACTTCAACCGGAACTGGCTTCTCGAACTGCGCTTCCTCTTCCCGTCCCATTCCCCGCGCCACCGCATCAATGAGATACGGCCGCAAGGTCGCGGGCGGAATAATGCGATTCAGCGCGCCGACGGCGAGGGCCCGTTGCACGCTGTGCACGCGGTCAAACTCGGCGGCCATCTCGCCCAGCTTCTCGGAGTGTACGAGTTTAAAGAGTTCTTCCCACTGGGCGCGCAACCGTCCTTTTTCCGCGCCCTCGGCCTTGGCCATCGCCCCAGTCAGTTCCTGGAGACGCGGGTCTTTGCGGGCTCGGGCGTCGACTTCGCCGGCGAAAACAACGGCCGCCGCCGGCGCGCCGCCGATGACGGAGGCGTACGTGCCCTCCAACGCCGCTACTTCGAGATTAGCGTTCAGCGCCCGCGAGAAAACCACGTAAGCACCGCCGTGATAACGGGAGATCACGCAAAACACGATAGGGCCTTTGAAGTTCACCACCGCCCTGCCGATCTCGGCGCCGTACTCAAGCTGCAGCCTGCGCATCGACTCCGGCGAGCCATCAAACCCCGACAGATTGGCCAGAAGCACGACCGGCCGGTTATTACTGGCCGCGTTGATGGCGCGCGCCACTTTCTTGGACGATTGCGGAAACAGCGTTCCAGCGCACCACTGCTCCGGCCCGTCGGCTGGGACAAATCCTAGCCGTGGCACCGGTCGTGATTCGATGCCGATCAGACAAACGGGATAGCCGCCGAGATGCGCATCCCAAACGACCGCCGTCTCCGCTGCGCGCATGCCAGCCCAGCGCTCCAGGGGTGCATGATCCTGGTCGATGGCCGCCATCATCACGGTACGAATGTCGAAAGACTTCTTGTGCCCGTGGTTGGTCACGTCCGAGAGTATGTCGCCCACACATGTGAAGCCTTCCTCGCCGTTGTGAGGATAGGTTTGCACGTCACGGCCGATGGGATCGGTCGTCTTCGCCCGCCGCGGGAACCGCTCACCGGGCGCTACGTAGGTGTGGTCGTAGTGGCGGAACAGGAGGTGGCAGGCGTCATCAATGTCCCGTGCCCAGTACTGCGCCTGGCCGTTGATGCCCATGATGCGGTCGTACCCGCCAATGCCCTGATTGTCTTCGGCCGAGACGCCGCCTGAATAATCAAGGGCGCGCTTGCCCGTGAGCACCATCGCTGCCTTCGGCGTCATTATCAGAATGCCCCGGGTGTGCATGAGCATGGTGGCCTCGGCGTTCCAGTAGGGCTGCGCCCCTACGTTGATCCCATTAACAATAATATTCACCTCTCCGCCTGCCTGCGTGAACTCCACCAGGCGGCGCAGTACAAGGGCAATCCAGTCCATGTTCTCCACACCGCTGTCCATGGAAATCTTGGCGCCGGCCGAGATGGCGAACCATTCCAGCGGCGCGCCCATTTCTCGGGCTAGATCAATGGCTGCGATGATGCGCTGGCATTCCGGTTCGGCGAGGGCGCCGAGATCCTTGCTCGGATCTCCCAGCAAAATGACCCGCGTTATGCCCTCGGGATACTTGACGGTAAAGTTGCGGATGACGCCAACAATGATGTTCGCTTTGTTTTGACCGTAGGGACGGGCGACAGGAACCAGATGGCCGTCGGTGTCGAGATCGTATTCCACAAAATCGCCCGGAGGAAATTCAGCCCGCGTGTGTTTCTGGGCGGGTGTGAGCAGGTTGACGATTTCGTACGGATAGATGAGTCCACGCTGGCGCATGCGGACAACTTTTTGCTCGTATTCGGTCAGCGGTTTGATTGGCGGCAATTTGTCCGCGGGCCGGAAGGTAATGAGCATCCCGACGCCGGCCGGACTCGAAATGCGCACCACCATGTCGCGCAATTCCCCGGTCGCCGGACTGGGAATACGGGCACGCACTACTACTTGTTCCAACCCCAGGCCTTCGAGCGCGGGCGACAGTCTGCGCACCATGTCGCGCAATTCGTCGCGCTGAAGATTGAGCGGCGGCCACACGTATAGCAGTATCCGGTTCCAATAGAGGCGCTGATTGACTGGCCGCCGTGACTGAAACAGCCGGATGCCGGCAATCGCCTCCGTCAGCATGCGCTCCAAATGCGGTAATTTCACGATGCGGCCCGTCTCATCCCGCCAGGGCGTTACATCGCGCACTTCCGCACACGCGATTAGCCGCTCATCCTTTGGGTTGTCGCGAGCGACAGCATGGATCAGGTAAACGTCTTCCACCGAAGGCAGCCGCTCAATGTTGAAGTTGCTGAGCCGCGAGAGGTGCAGCCGTTTGGCCATCATCGGATGCAACCCGCGATAGAGTTTCTCCTCTTCATAGGCATTCCCACTGAGGCGATAGGTGAAATGCTGCATTCCGCCCGCGCCTTGGGCGTGGACGGGGCCAGCGACTTCCACCACGATGCGCCGGATGGAACGGGGTAAGCCAGCTTGGTTGAGCGCTGACTGAACTTCCCGCTGCGTGACTTCGGGCTCGCCCAGCGGGCCCGCATGCCACGCGTAGAGGTCAATAACGATGTCATGGTCGGCCGGCGCCTGCGCGATCAAGGGAAACAGCGCGCGCATTCCCTGAGCGAGCCGCGAATACTCCGCGTGCGTGGTAAAGGCATGAATGCGCTTGCCCTCATGATCGTATTCGGCCGATGCGAAGCACTGCCCATCCATCTCCAGAGAGCGGAAGTTTTCAAGCGTCCGGATCCGATAGTAGCGCCGCGTGATCACCTCCAACATCAGCCTGCGCATGGCGGGGCAGGCAGCCGCGAACCGGGCGGAAAGCAATGCCACGAGAGGCTGCGGATATTCCAACAACACACGGACTCGCTCGCGGCGGTCGGCGGCATCGGGATTGGAAGCCATGTAAGCAAGTTGCTCCTCCACCTGGTCATAGACCTGCTTGCGCGCCTGCTCAAACAGCGGCTGATCAAAGTAGCGATAACGGATTTCCCGGGCCAGGTCGCTGACCGCCGGGAAACGCCCGTTGCTCATAACAATCATGCGGTCGAGAAGCGTCCGCAGCGATTCCTCGGCGTGCGGAGCAAGGCTCTGAACGTACCGCAGACGCCGTTCCAGCACTCCCATGACCGGGGCGATTTGCTGTTCCAGGCGCTGGTGCGATTTGTATATCCAGAGCAGGCTCTCTTCCAGTTCCGGCGAGCGCTCCAGACTTTGAACGCCGTAATGTGACAGAGCGCGGCGAAGCGAGCTGACAAAGGCCGGCGGGAGTCCTTCGCCGCCCGTCTCCAGCATGCGCAAGTACGAAAACAGATGGGCCTCAGCGCTCGGCTCTTCACTGCTGGCCCGATGGTTTACCCCCGGGTCGCGCTGGAACAACGAGCAGATGTCCACAAAGATGTTGAGGATTTCGTTTTCTGCCTGCCTAATTTCGTCACTGTCCGCGGGGCAGATCTGGTCCCATTCGGCAAGCAGCCGAGTGCTGTGCTTGGGGTCCACGTCAAAGCCCAGCATGAGCTGGCGGAGTTCTTCCAGGCTCTGGCGACAGCTGGGTTGGATGGCTTCCTCGTTTCCGCCCGAGCCGCGTGACGCGCCAAAAACTACACGCTCCCCTGCGGCCACCATATCGTCGCCGGCATCGGGTTCAATCTGCAGGAGTGGCGCTCCGGTGCCCACCTGCACGTTGGGAATGGTCATCACTTGCCGGACTTTTCCGGAAAATGGAGCGACGACTTGCATTTCCATTTTCATCGCTTCCAGCACCGCCAGACGGTCTCCGACCGAAACAGTGTCACCCGCTTTGACGGCAATGGAAACTACCACCGCCGGCGCCGGCGCGTGCACGATACCTCCGTCATCGCGGTCGATCTGGTGCGATACGCCGTCCACCTCGATGCGGTAACTCAACCCCTGGGGCACGGATACAACGTGGAAACGCCGCCCGAAGGCGGTGAGCCAATACTCATACTGGCGCAGACGGTCGAGGTGGGCATCGATACGCGATCCATTGACGTCGACGCGGTACTGTTGCGGGCCCAGGCGGTACGCCTTGGCCGAGTAGGAATGCCCGCGATAGCGTAGTTCCGTAGTCCCGCCTACCTCACTCCGCACCTGCGGCCGTCCGCGCACGGCTGAGGCATAGAACTGGGTCTGCTCGACCGCCAACTGGGTGTCGTAGGCCTCGATCGCGGCCTGCACCAGAGCCACGTCGGCATGGCGCCTGGAGATGTGCTCCCCGTTCGCCGCCACCTGGTCCAGCCACCCGATATGGACTTCTCCACGCTGCACATCGCAGTGATTCAGCAATTCCAGCAAGAATGCCTTGTTACTCGCACCGCCCTTGATGACAACCACGCTGCCACGCAGTGCTCGCTGCAACCGGGAAAGCGCTTCCTTCCGGTTCTGCCCGTAGGCGATGATTTTGGCGATCATCGAGTCGAACTCCGAGGGGACGACATCGCCTTCCGCGACGCCAGTATCAACCCGCACTCCCGGCCCCGTCAGAATTCTGAACCGCCCAATTGCGCCTGGTGCGGGAGCAAGTCCATTGTCCGGATCCTCCGCGTTCAGCCGCACCTCGATGGCATGACCGGTGGTGCGCGGTGGCTCGCCTTCCAGGCGACCGCCCCGCGCGACGTGAATCTGCAGCTTGACCAGATCGAGCCCGGTGGTGCACTCCGTCACCGGATGCTCGACCTGCAACCGCGTGTTCATCTCCATGAAAAAGAATTGCCGGCTCTCCGGTTGGTACAGGAATTCCACGGTGCCGGCGTTGCAGTAGCCCGCGGCCTGGCTCAGGCGCACTGCCGCTTCGCGTAACGCCTGATCTTGTTCCCGAGAAAGCGCCGGCGAGGGCGCTTCCTCGAGAATTTTCTGGTGGCGGCGTTGAATTGTGCAGTCGCGCACGCCGACTGCCCACGTGGTTCCATGGTGGTCTGCGATTATTTGCACTTCGACGTGGCGTGCTCCCTGAACCAGCTGCTCCATGAAAACAGTTGGGTCTCCAAAGGCCTTGAACGCCTGGGCGCGGGCGCTCCGAAAAGCTTCTGGAAGTTGGCCGGGCGAAAGCACCCGGCGAATCCCGGAACCGCCGCCCCCGGCGGTGGCTTTAATAAGGAGTGGATAGCCCAGCCGTCCAGCGTGGCGCTCGGCATCGGCGAGCGTTTCCACCGGGCCGCCGCTCCAGTTCGCTACCGGAACCTCCTTCTGCTCCGCCAGGCGTTTCGAGGCGATCTTGTCGCCCGCCTGTCGCATCGCCTCACCATCCGGACCGATGAACACGATGCCCAAATCGCGGCAAAGGTCCGCGAACGCGGCGTGCTCGGCGACAAAGCCCCATCCCGCCCAAACCGCTTCCGCACGCGCGGCCGTCAGCGCCCGTTCCAGCCGGCCATAGTCCACATAGCTGCTCTTGAGCTGCTGCGTGTTTTGGTCGAGGACCTGAGCGGGGCCGAGGCACACGGCCTCGTCCGCCTCGCGGACGAACATGGCATGGCGGTCAGGTTCGGTGAACAACGCGATGGTATGCAAAGATGTGCCATGTTCTAGATTGAACTCGCGGGCTGCGTGGATGAAACGCATGGCGGCCTCGCCACGATTGACGATCGCCACACGCTGGAATTCGAGATTCATAAATGCCTCGACAGTTCATCACGTGCTACCAAGCCACAAGAAATCACGCCGCGACCGTTTCCAATAACATTGCCGCCCGCAGCGCTTCTAACCGCCCAGCATCAACGGCCCCGGGAACCGCCACCGTGCGGTAGCCGCTAAGCTGCAGGTAGCGGGTTCCTTTCGCATCCACAATCTCCGCATCGAAACTTCCCTCCAACGGGTTGGGAGTGACCACGGCATACAACTGGCCTTCCGCCTCTTCGGGATCGCACACTAATAAGGAGACGCGATCAATGTGCTGCGGCAGACCCATGCGGCCCTCGACACCCATCTCCCAGACTCCGGCGGTCTGGAAGCATAGCTCGATCAGCCGCGGCGCCATCAGCGTCGGCAGCCCGGATGGATGGTGATTGTTAGGCAGGCCTTTGGCCATCAGGCCAACTATCCGTTTTCCATCCCACCACGCCCGCTCCACAACCTGGTACGCCGGGCCGTGGAAGTAGAGGCGGTAGATGTCGGCGGCTTCAATGATGTGTCCGTCGGGCCGGCCCAGGGCCGGCACGGTCAGCAACGCGGGTGCGTGTTTCACCAGTCGCGCCCGCGCCGTGAAGTGCGCAGTCACTTGCGGCTCGGTCTGATTCGGAAGTGGCCGGCGCCCAAGCAACCGGCACTCCGCGATCAAGCCGTCTCCGTGCGGATGAATTACTGCCTCGACCGTCACCGGGCGGGGCTCGTTCCGGTAGAACTTGAATGGCGCCAGGAAGTTTACGTCCTCAATCGCCTCGACATGCCAGCCCGGAAGCAGGCACAGGGCAGCTTCGGCGAACGCCTCGATGCCCATGACGCCGGGCAGCACCGGCGTGCCGTCAATCTGATGGTCGTGCAGAAACGGTTGAATGGCCGGGTCGAGCATGGTCTCAATCGTGAGTGGGCTGTAGAGTCCGGCGCTCGCGATCTTGCCGATCATCACTCCACACATCACTCCACAGCCCGCTAGCCCTTGTGCCGGCGAACGCTCAGCGGAGACTTCCGCTCGGTTCACTTCAAGCCCGCCAGTGGGATCGAATTCATTCAGCAGCACACCAAGACGCTGGCCGATGACAATCTCGCCCCGCGTCCCTCCCGCAGTTAGTTCCCGTCGAATCAGCGGAACGCCCGCTTCGGCTGGCAGCATATCGATGCCCGCCAATTCCATCACTTTCGGGACAGAGCCCCGTGTCGCCATGCCGATGCCGCCCCAGGCAGTCCAGTCAATGGCGATGCCGCGTGTGGCCGGACGGGTGGTGCGGAAGCTCGAGGTGATCTTGCAGAGCAGATCGTTGGCAGAACTGTAGTCCGTCTGTCCGACGTTGCCGAAGCGTCCGGCAATGGAGCTGAAGGCCACCGTCGCCCTGAGAGGCATGTCTCCGGCGGCGCGCAGCAGATTAAAGAACCCGTCGCTCTTGACGTCGAACACCAGGTCGAATTCACGCGCGTCTTTGTCTGCCAGGGAATGGCTGCGATCCAGGCCGGCGGCATGCAGTAACACATCGATGTGGCCGTTGCGCTGGCGCACCTGTTGGATCACTCTCTGCACAGCGTCCGCATCGGCGAGGTTGACGCTGAAATAGTGCGGCGTGCCCCCGGCGGCGAGCACCGCGTCAATCGCGCTGCGGGCAGCCTGCGCCCGCTCCAGGGCCGCCAGCTCCTTTTCCACCAACGCCGGCGTGGCCCGTTCGCCGCGTGCCTGGATGCGGGCGAACAGCTCGCGCTTTAGTCCTTCTTTATCGCTGGCGAAGCGTTTGAGGTCAGGATTGTTAGCATCAGGCTCAGGCACCAAATCGAGCAGGTAGAAGATGCCGCCGGAAGCAGCTGCCAGATCGGCAGTGATGGCCGAGACGATGCTTCCCGCTGCGCCGGTGATCAGGAATACAGTGTTCTCGTCGAGCGTCAGACCAGGCTGTCCGTCGGCCGCAGGTTGTTCCTCCAGCCCGATCGTCCAGCGCAGCCCTGCCTTGTAGCCGATCTCGAGAGCGCCCGGGTCGCGCACGGTTTCTTCTATCAGGATGCCAGCCACTTCCTCCGCGTTGCGCTGCGCTTCGAAATCGACTGCTTTGACTAGAACGTCCGGCCGCTCTCGCTTATACGCTTTGCTGAAACCTGCGACCGCGCCGCCGAGCGGGGCTACTGCCCCGGCTTCGTCGTAGCCATGTTGTCCGCCCAGCCGGGTTGCCGACACTAAGAACGTGCCGGGCTGCGCGATCTGCTCGTAGAGCGCGCGCATCGTGCCGTGAAGCGATTTGACGCGCACCCGCACGGCTTCATGCCAGGTGGCAAGATCCAGGTCGCGGAGATTGCCCTCGTTGTCGAGTGCGGGCAGCCAGTAGACTCCGTGCACCGGACCGGCAGCCAAGAACTCCTTCAGGCGATTGGCTAGTGCTTCGGCATCGGGCGCGTTCTCGATACGGAGAACTTCCACGCCTGCCTTCTGTAAACTCTGCGCCAGCGCCTCTGCCACTCCGCCTTTGTCGGCCATGACCACCACCCGCCGGCCGCGTTCCAGCGAGACACCCGTTGGCTTGCACATGCGGAGCTCCGGACGCAGAACCGGCACCGGCACGCGCCGTGGAACCCGATTCGCAGCATCCAGACTGGCAAGAGCCGGACGTGCGACCTTGAGCGGTGTTGGAGCAGGAGATGCGGATGGTTTCTCCGCCGTCGGTTCATGTTTTTCCTGCGCAGCGGGCGGGACTAAAGTGGATGCCCCGATTAACCCAGGCCCGCGGCGCGCGAATTTGATCACGTGGGCCAAGGTAGGAAAGTCGCGCAGCTTCACATTCTCATCCCGGGGAATGTTGTATGCGGCGCGGATTGCGGCGAACATCTCCGCTTGCTTGACGGTGTCGATGCCGAGGTCTGCTTCGAGATCGAGGTCGAGGTCGAGCATATCTTTGGGATAGCCAGTCTTCTCCGCCACGATCTCCAGCACCTTCTCCTTAATAGAGTCGTCCGTAATAACGTCCGTGGGGGCTTGGGCAATTAAGACGTCCGTGACCGGGCTCGGTGCGGGTAGGGGAGGCTCCGCGACTGCAGGCGACGATGGAGCAGCGCTTGCCAANNTCGAGATCCAGGTCGAGCATATCCTCGGGATAGCCGGTCTTCTCCACGACCAGCGCCAGGATGCGCTCTTTCACGGAATCTCCAGCGCTATCCTTCGCAGGAGCGGCCGGAGGAGCGGCCGCATGAGGAGCGGCCGCAAGAGCCGGAGCGATGGGCTCCGTTTTTTCCGTTGCCTTGGGTGTTGCCGCAACTGGAGCCGCGACGGCCAAATCGGGACGCCGCTCATATACGAAGCGGATTACATGCGCCAGCGTGGGGTAGTCGCGCAGCTTGCGATTCTCGTCGCGCGGAATGTGGTAAATCTCGCGGATGGCGGCGAACATTTCCGCCTGCTTCACCGTGTCAACTCCGAGGTCTGCTTCGAGGTCGAGATCCAGGTCGAGCATATCTTCTGGATAGCCGGTCTTCTCCACGACCAACGCCAGGATGCGCTCTTTCACGGAATCTCCCGCGCTGTCTGCCGCAGGAGCTGCCAGAGGAGCGGCCGGCGGAGAAGGAAGAACGGCCGCAGGCGCCGGAGCCATGGGCTCAGTCTTCTCCGTTGCCTTCGGTGTTGCCGGAACCGGTGCCGCAACGGCCAGGTCGGGACGCTTCTCATACACGAACCGGATGACGTGCGCTAATGTCGGATAATCCCGCAGCTTGCGGTTCTCGTCGCGAGGGATGTTGTAGATCTCGCGGATGCCCGCGAACATCTCGGCCTGCTTGACCGTGTCAACTCCGAGGTCGGCTTCGAGGTCGAGGTCCAAGTCCAACATATCTTGCGGATAACCGGTCTTTTCCGCGGCCAGGGCCAGGATGCGCTCCTTCACGGGATCGCCGGCATAATCCTTGTTGGTAGGTGTTGGCGCGGTTGCCGATGTGGTGGCTTTGACTCCACTTTCCGCCTTCGCGGCGGCGGGCGGCGGCGGTACAGGGGGCGCGAGCGCAGCGGCTTGCACCTTCACCTGGGGCGCGTGGGCCGCGCTCACGGCTGTTGCTGGCTTTTTATCCGGAGGTCTCGTATTAACTACGGGTGTGGGCGCCATTGCCTGGGGCGTTGGCACTGGCGCCGCGGTGCGCAATTCCGGAGCAGGTTCCGCAATCCGTGCCGTTCCTTGGCCACGAACATGATCACGAACTTGATCACGCACCCGCAGCGTGCGGTGAACCACTTCCAAATCGGCGCCCGGATGGCCGGCCATACGGCTGAGCCAGGCGTTCCATGCGTTCGGGTCAACCACGCGATAGGCATAGCCCAGCGCATTCGGGCTCCTGCGGACGCCGTCCTTCGTCGTCGTCCAACGCAACAGCGTCATACTGATCTGCGAGCCGAATCCGGCCCCCAACCGCAACGCGTACTCCACCGGATAAACGCCGCCCTTCGACAAGTTCAGCGTGCCCAACTCCGGATCAACCTCCTTGAAGTTGGCCACAGGCGGTACCACTCCCGTTTCCAGCGCTTTCACAGCCAGGACGTCTTCCACGCCCGCACCCATCGCGTGGCCGGTAAAGCCCTTGGTGTTAGCGATCACAATCTTGTCCGCATCGTCACCAAAGACGTGACGCAGCGCATGGATCTCCGCCGCAGCACTGCCGCCGCGCGCGGGGGTGTAGGTTTCGTGAGAGATGAAAACCGTTTGCGGAGCGATCTCATGACGGCGAATGCCGCCGCGAGCTTCCGCTTTGCTCACCAGATTCTCCATCACCTGGCTGATGTGCTGGACATCGAGACGGGTGCCGTGAAACGCGCTATTCGCGGTCACCGCGCTCAACACTTCGCAGATGGGTTGGATACCGCGTTCGCGGGCCGACTCCGCGCTCTCCACCACCAGGCCAGCGGCGCCCATGCCGATGATCATGCCGTGGCGGCGGCGGTCGAAGGGAATGGCGGCCTCTTCGACCACGTCGTCGGTGGCCGCTGCTCCACTGGCCAGAAAACCGGCGCCCATCCATCCGATCAGATTGTCGGTAGTGACGTCGTCGGCTGCGACCACGATCACGCGGCGGCAACGCCCCGCATGGATCCAGTCCTCGGCCAGCGCCACCGCTTGTGTGGTGCTCGCGCAGGCAGAGTTGATTTGGGTGTTGGGACCACGCGCGCCGATGAATTCAGCGAATTGCGAATGTCCCATCGACAAGGTACGGAACAGGAAACGACGGTCGAAGACATACGGCTCTTTCTCGATGGTGTCGCACAACTCGTCGATGCGCCGCTCAATCTCCTCCCCCAGGATCGAATGGCCATTCACCTCGGCCGCACGCACGCGCAAGCTCTCCAGCATGGCCAGTTGCTCGCGCTGGCCGCGGTCCGTGTAATAGCGCGCCATTTCGTCGGCGAATGAGTCCAAGCCCGGAAACGCGGAGGCGAAAATCACTCCCGTGTCATCGCGCAGAGCGTCGGGCAATGCCCACCGGTCGGGCAACTGCGTTCCTTTGGTGGTGGTCTTGTAGCGCAAAACCAGCGGAATGCCGGCGTCGCGCAATGCGTCGAGGCCCACCGCGATGGCTAGCCGGGTGGTGCGGTCGAGAGCGGCAACGCGCTCGGCGGAAACACCGAATTCGTTTTTCAGATCGAAGGCGCCGCCCCGGCCTGCCAGCTTGATGACGTCCGCAACATTATTAATAGTTTCAAACGTGCCGCCGTTGTCATTCTTCACCAGCCGCGTAATGTGTTTGTCAACCATTGCGTGGCGGAAGCGCGTAGGGATGGTGTCAATGAACTGATCACCGCGCAAGAGGCGGCCGATGTTGCCATCATCGAAGATATGCTCGGTACCAGGCAGGCCTAAAGCTGCCCCCGTGATCGCGACCGCAGGGTCGATTGGAGCCTGCCTCTGGCCGTGGGTAATCTGCCAGCGCTCGAGAACATCGCCCAACAATCGGCCGAGTTCGACGTATTGTCCGTCGTTGTAGTGACCGTCGTTGGATTGACCTGAATTGATCGCCGCCACCGGTGCGGTAGCAGCAACTGCTGGCGGCGCGGTCAGACCGATTGGCTTAGGGGTTTCCGCTCGTGCGGAAACTGCCGGCACGAACGCCGGCGTCGTTGGACGCGCGGCTTCCGGGGTCCCGCGGCCCAATCCCGCCGCATAAAGGCAACACAACGCCTGATTGAACGCGGGGATATCGCCGACCTTCGGATGGTTGGTGAAAAGCGCGACCACATCGCCGCGCTCGCCGAGCACATCTTCAGCAAATCCCTGCAATGCTTTTTTCGGACCGACTTCGACGAAGACTCGCGCCCCCGCGTCGTAGAGCGTGCGCAGGCCCTTAACGAACTGCACAGGAGCGGCGACCTGTTGTGCGAGAATGTCCAACATCTGCGGCACGACGTCCCGCCCCGTGGGATAGAACTCGCCGTTGGTGTTGGCGACGATGGGCAGGCGTGGAGACGCGAGGTGCAGGCGCTGCAGCACTCGCCGTAGCGGTTCACTGGCGGAAGCCACAATCGTGGTGTGGAACGCATGGCTCACCGATAATGCCGACACGTCGTAGCCAGCCTTCTGGAATGCTTCCATGGCTTGCTCGACGGGTTTGCTCGCGCCGCCGATGACCGCCTGCCGGTTGCTGTTGACGTTGGCGATCACCACGTAGCCGGTCACGGTCTTCAGGATTCGCTCGATTTCCTCCAGCGGGGCAAACACTGCGGCCATGCGGCCCTTGTCTTCCGGAGCAAAGCGGGTCATTTCACGGCCGCGGGCGCTGACGGCTTCGAGTGCGTCCGCAAAGGGAAGTGCGTCGGCGGCAAGCAGCGCTCCGTATTCGCCCAGGCTGTGTCCTATGGTGAAGTCTGGCGTGATGCCATAAGCGGCCAGCAACCGGGTCAGCGCCAGATCGGTCGCCAGCACGGCCGGCTGAGTGATGGCAGTTTGGCGCAGATTGTCTTCGGCCTTGGCCACGGCGGCGGCGTCGGCCTTGTCCACGAAGATAAATTCGCTGAGCGGCTTGCCCAGCAGCGGCGTCATCACGCGATCGGCTTCGGCAAAAATTTCCGCCACAATCGGCTCCACTGCGCGGAGTGGCTCCAGCATGTTCACGTACTGCGAGCCTTGGCCGGGATACAGGAACGCCACCTTGGGCGCGGGACCGTGGCCACGGAAGACGCCTTGCGCGCGCAGAGCTTTCCATATCGCCGGTTGACTGGCGGTGAGCGCCTTGAGTGCGGTGTGCGCTTTCTCTGCCAGTTCGGCGGCGTTGGCGTAGTCGATAGCCAGGCGTTCGGGCGCGCGCAGGTCTGTTTCAGCCGGGGCAGTAGGAGCCGGTGCGCGGCCCGCCTTGGCCTCGCTCTCTACCACTCGCAAACGTTCGACCAGTGCCGCCTCCGATGCGGCGCCGATAACCAGCGCACCGCGCAGCGGCGCCTTATAAGAAGATGCAGAAGTGGGGGGGGAATCTTTCGCGCTCATAGTTGCCTCTGTAATTCTCGCGGGCATCTCGCTTACCGCAACCGACCGCTTGCCGTTTCCATTCAGCCTGTGGGGAATGTATTCCTCGAGTACCGCATGGAAGTTGGTACCGCCAAAACCAAAAGCGCTCAAGCCGGCGCGCCGCACGCCATCTGCTGTCTTCGTCCACGGCTGCAACTCCTTGTTGACGTAAAGCGGGGAATGGGCAAAGTCAATCTCTGGATTGGGGCGCTCGCAGTGCACGCTGGGCGGCAGCACTTTGTCGCGAAGTGCGAGAGCGGCTTTCAGCAATCCGGCGGCGCCCGCAGCTCCTTTGAGATGTCCAAAGTTCGATTTGACGGAGCCCAGGGCTACTGACTGCGGCGGGAGATGAGCACTGCTGAGCGCATCGGCCATGCTCTGCACTTCGACCACATCGCCCACCCGGGTGGATGTGCCGTGGCCTTCAATGTAGGTGGCCGTAGCGGGTGATAGGCCGGCATTCTGCCAGGCTCGTTCAATGGCCAGCTTCTGGCCGATGGGGTTGGGGGCAGTGATCCCTTTGCCCTTGCCGTCACTCGCGCCCCCCATGCCGCGAATCAAGGCGTAAATTTTGTCTCCGTCACGCTCGGCATCGGCCAGGCGCTTGAGCAAGAAGATCGCAGCGCCTTCGCCCATGACGAAGCCGTCCGCTCCTTCGGCGTAAGGACGAGTACCGGTCGCCGAGAGCGCTCCGATCTTGCAGAACTTGACGAACATCGAAGCGCCCATGTTGCGGTCAATGCCGCCGGTGACCACCGCGTCGTAATCGTTCTCCACTAATCCCTCAATTGCCGAACTGATGGCCGCCATCGCGGAGGCGCAAGCCGCGTCGCAAATGTAATTGGGACCGTGGAAGTTGAAGATGTTGGCAATGCGACCGGCGATACAGTTAGCCAATTCACCAGGCATGCTGTCTTCGGTAATCTCAGGGAAAAGTTTGTCCGTCCGGGCGTGCAATTCGCGCGTGATGTCGCGGCGGAGCGCTTCCGGGAGCGCGGCGAAACTGGCGGTTTCAGCCAGTTCGCGAGCGTATTCCGGGAAGTAAATACGCAGCGCGGTGAGATAGTGTCTCTCGCCGGCCATGGCATTGCCGAGGATCACGGCGGTGCGATCCGGGTCCAGCGGCCGCTTGGGATAGCCGTAGTCTTCCAGCGCTTCGCGGGCGCAGGCGATGGCCCATTTTTGCGCCCCATCCATGGCATCGACCACGCGGGGCGGGACGGCCAGCCGCCACTTCATCGGGTCCCACACGAAGTCGCGAACCCAGCCGCCGATTTTTGAATATGTCTTATCGGGGGCGCTCTTGTCGGGATCGTAATAGAGCGCCGGGTCCCAACGCTTGGGATCAATCTCGGTGACGCTGTAACGGCCGTTCTTAATGTTTTCCCAGAAAGCCGGGACGTTCGGGGCATCGGGCAGAATGGCTCCCGCCCCTACAATGGCGACGGCTCGGTATGAAGTGCTTTCCATGACTGCGCTCCTTTGCGGAGAAAGAATTTTGCCTGACAGAGCCCATTCAAATTTTGTCTTTCAGCGTTACGCGGCGAGTTCCGTGCGCTTCGCCGCGCGGCCGTACAGTACGTCTGCGATGTAATCCAGGTCCGAGATCAGTCCTGCCTGCGCACGGTGAATTGCGGGCACTCCCAGGCTTGTTTCAAACGCGGGCAGTTCGGCAGCGCTCACACCGCCGGCTCCGACGACCCAGCGCAAGCCTTCTTCGGCAACCTTGAGCGCGGCCTCGCGGGCGAAGACTCTGCTCAGCGCAGCCAGCGCTGTCGCGTCGAAGCGCCGGTTGGCTTTCTCGTTGAGTTTGCCTTCATCCATCAATCCGGCGCGGCGAGCTAAACTGCCGGCGCACTCGGCGTAGGCAATCAGCTCGCCCAGACGCAGCAGAATGTGTTGATAGCGCGTCAGGCGTGCGACACGGGCTTTCTCCATCACTTCGGCCAATGCGTGCAACGCCAACGCCGCGTTGTCGGCGCCCACGTTCGGATGGCGGCCATGGAGCTCTTCGAACTTCCTGGCTTGCTCGTGGTAGTACTGCCCGCGCGTCTTCAGATG
>PLHP01000128.1 GCA_003138955.1 Acidobacteriaceae bacterium
CCGGCCTTCTCATGGAAGGCGTTTACACTCGTTGACCCTTGCCAGCCCGAGGAAGGGGGTTTTGAGTGTAATCGGGATGTTTCGCCAACAACGGGGCAAAGGCTTCCCGTGCTGGCGAAAGGCGTTTCATGTCCACTCGGTGGTTTGGCCTTTACAGACGGGACAGTTTTTTGAATGTTCGGCACATTCCCTGCGCGCCTCCAGAGACCGCTGGTGGTATCGCTCGGCTGCTCTCTTCGAGGTCAATTCTCCGTATTCAGGGTGGACTCTGAAGTATTCGGAGGTCTCGCTGCATTGCTTCTCTCGCTCTTTCAGCCGAATGTATTCAAAACAGACATCTTGTTTCATTGAACCCAACTTTTGCTGAAAAGGTTAGCAGGAATTGCCGAGGGGCACTGAGTGTAATCGAGATATTACAACAGCTACTGTACGCGTTCGGCAGTCTTTCGGATTCGGACGTATTCCGCTGGTCCGAAATGCTCTTGAACGTAGTGAAGGATCTCCACTCCGGGAAATGTCCAAGTGTGCGAGAGATAGCCTTCCGAGCCGGGGCTAGTCAACGTCGGCGGGCCGAATGTTTCTTCGAGATGTCGTTGAAACACATCATAGGAAGTGGGCAAGTCTAGACAGGAACTGCAGAAAAACTCGAGCTCAACCAACCCTTGCGGATAGAAGCGAAAGCCCAACTCGTGGGACAAGCCTGAAAGAGACGTGCAATGAGTTGTGAAATAACCGTGGGTGACGAGCCGCAAGTGAAGCCCCCTAAACCCGTCCAGAAACTCTGTTTCGGGAGTGTTCCACGGCACAAAGACATGCGGTTGTTCGATCTGAAAGCCTTTTGAAAGGTCCATTCGCTGGTGCATCATGGGCGATTGTAGCGGACGGGTGTAGTAAACAGGCGATTTCGCTCATTGAGAATTGGCCGACCAGTGCCCCTGGCTGTTTACGTCCCAAATCCCGCGGCGGAGGGGTAGCCGAATCTTTCCCGGAGAGTACTACTCATCAAGGCGGGACCAGCACTTCTACTGCAGGCGGAAGCGTTCGTTCATCAGGCGCTGGAGGCGCGGGCGGTAGATGAGATCGTAGGCGAGTTCTTTGTCGGGAAACATGCTCAGGGCGGCGCGGCGGGCGTTCGCGGCCATCTCCGACGCTTCTTCCAGGGTCAGATCGGGATCCTGGCTGATCACCGACATCACCATGCTCATCATCACCTGGAGGCGGCGCAGCCTTCGGGCCTCTTCCTTGTCCTTGTCCTTGCGCTCATTGTGTTCTCCGCCTGGCTGTTCGGCCCCCTGAACTTCCATACTGCCCCCGTTTGGCTTAGATGCCGGATATTGGATGTTGACCCGGTCCCCCGGGTTGCGCCCCAGTCGCCATTGTGCCAGCTTCCGCCCGCGAAGCAAGCTTCCGTTGGCCGTACACCTTTGTGATCCGCAAGACAGAGATATAGTGACTGCCGTAATCTGTTACCAGACAGTTTTGCGGAGGACGCATGCCAAAACCGACTAACGCCTCGCCTCAACCCGAGCCCAACGAGAAACTGGTCAAGATTTTCGACGCCGAGCAGGAAAACGAAGCCATCGTCGTGCAGGGCTTGCTTCAATCTGCCGGGATCGAATCGGATTTGAAATCCATTGACGCGGTGCAGAACGCGTTTCCCGGCGTCGGTGGAACGGTCATTCTTGTGCGCGAAGAAGACGCGTCCGAAGCGGAAAAGATTATCGCGGCGTATCGCAAATTGCCGCCCCTCGATGACGAGACCGCCGATAGCGCCGGTTAAGAGTATCGAGGAGAGTATCGAGGGAAGAGAATCATCAGCAGGCTCGCAGCTCGCAGCTACCCCTGGCGAACTGCAGATCCCTTTCCCACCCCTGCCAGCAAGAGCGGCGGGCTGAGCCCCGGTCGCCTGGGACGACCATTTCTTTAAATTTTCAATATGTTTATCAGACTCCTGGCGGATTCACGACCGGGCAGCGGGCCCAGTGTCCGGGGCTGACTTCGACCAGCGGAGGGAGTTGGACGGCGCAGGCGGCGACGCGGAATCTGCAGCGGGGTTCGAAGGGGCATCCGGGCGGGAGTTGGGCGATGGATGGGACGGTGCCTTCGATGGTCGCGAGGGGCAGGGCGCGGTCGGTCGAGAGAGTAGGAATAGCGCGTAGCAGTCCTTGGGTGTAGGGATGAGCGGGCGCATGGAAAATGTCGGCCTTGGCGCCGAGTTCGACCAGGCTGCCGGCGTACATGACGGCGACGCGATCAGCGACGTGCGAAACGACGGCGAGATCGTGCGAGATGAAGAGCATCGCCAATCCGAATTTGTGGCGAAGGTCGTTGAGCAGGTCAAGGATTTGCTGCTGGATGGTGACGTCGAGCGCGGTGGTGGGCTCATCGGCGATGAGCAGTTGCGGGCGGTTCACGATGGCCATGGCGATCATGACGCGCTGGCGCATGCCTCCGGAGAGCTGGTGCGGATAGCTGCGGGCGCGCTGCTCAGGATCGGGGATGGCAACGTCGCGCATGCCCGCGACCGCTTGCCGCCGGGCTTCCGATTTGGAGACGCGGTGATGAGCGAGGACGGCTTCGGCGATCTGGTCGCCAACGCGCGTGACGGGGTTGAGGGCGGTCATGGGCTCCTGGAAGATCATGGCAATGCGCGAGCCGCGAAGCTGGCGCAACTGATCGGGAGGCAGCGCGGTGAGGTGCGTGGGGACTGCGTCGCCATTCTGAAAAGTGATTTCGCCTGTGACGATGGCGGCGGGCGGGAGCAGGCCCATGATGGCGAGCGCGGTGATGGATTTTCCGGAGCCGGATTCGCCGACCAGGCCGAGGACTTCGCCGGGGGCGATAGAGAATGAGAGGCTGCTGACGGCAGCCACGGGTGCGCCAGTCTTCGTCCTTGTCTTCGTCCCTGCCTGCTGGGCGGGCGGGAGTGCCTGCCCAGCACGGGATTGCGGGAACTCGATGGTCAGGTTGCGGATCTCGAGCAGCGGGCGCACTTAGAGTATGGTATATCAGCACCGATGCTACTTCTTTGGCCGCGACTCGGGCGGCACTAATCCGGCCACGCGGTAATACACGACCAATTGGCCATAGTGCTCCCCGGAGTGCTCGATCAGGCCCCACGCCATATCGGAGACGCGCGTCTGCCGATTGGCGAACGGATCGACGAGCAGATCATTCATCCCCTTATCGCCCTTCTGCTTGATCGCCGCCGCCCCGTCGGCAAACGATTTTTTCACAAACTCGACGACTGCGGCTTTCGTTTTGTATTGCTCGCGCTTGGGATCTTCTTCGCCCGGCGGTTTCAGCCCCATCGCCGGGTTGGTGAAAAAATAATTCACATTGGCGGCGTGCAACAGCTGCTCGGCAAAACTGCGCTGCGCCGGCACTGGCTTGAAGTCGTACTTGTCTTCGGGAAAATCCTCCGCCATCGCAATCAACTTGCGCCCGATATCGTTCCAGTTCTCCAGCAAGTACTGCGACGGCCCCACCGCCGGCTTGGGCGGCGTGTCTTTCTTCGCTGCGCTTTGCGCGGAAGCGAGAGCTGCAAGAATCAGTACCGACAAAACTGCGCCAACCATTTGCTTTTTCATTTCGCCGATTCCTCCAATGATCATTTTTTTGTAACGCGGCCCAGCCCCTAAAAGGGGCGTCTGATGCCAAGAACTTATGGTATTGCTAAAGCGATACCCTGATGCGAAGCGAAGTCTTAGCATTCGGGTAATTTCTCTACGCCAGTCCAGCCTTCGCCAGCATCTCTAGAAACTGCTTCTGCGTGCGCATATCGATCGACTGCGCTACCAGCTTCCCTTCCCGGTCGTAGACAAAACTCTTCGGAATCCCTTCCACCACAAACATTTCGTTTACCTTCCGCCCGGGATCGAGCAACACGGGAAACGAAACCTTGCGCTCGCGAATAAAGGGCTCGACCTTCGCCGCCTCTTCATCCGAGATGCCCAGCACCACCAGCCCCTTCGAACGGAAGCGCTCGAAAAGCGCCTCCAGATCCGGCATCTCCTTGCGGCATGGCGGACACCAGGTCGCCCAGAAATTCACCAGCACAACCTTGCCCCGCAACTCCGGAAACGTCCAGGGCTTACCGGAAAGATCTTTCAGGGTAAAGTCGGGATGCTCGCGCTTTCGATCATCCTCCTCCAGGCGCGCCATGGCGGCCTGAAACTGCTCGTCGTCATGGAGCGACGCCTTGACATGCTCGTAACGCACCAGCGAGGCGAGCTCAATATACGGATACGCCGGCTCGCGGGCGGCGGCTTTGCTGCCGGCTTCGGAATCCTTCGGCTCCGCCCAGGGCACGGGCCGCTCGCGTAACGTTTCGGCCAGCATGGTCGCGACTTCCTGCAGCGTGTCGTGTCCGAAATCGCCTTCGGTGGAAAGACCCGCCAAACCGACCGCCAGGCGCAGCTTATTCTCGGTCGCCGGCAGCTTCCGGATCTTCAGCGCCAGATCTTTCGTAGTCCCCGCGCGGACGTCATCCGCGAGGCTGCGCAGTCCATGGAGTTGGTCGGCGAGCGGCTGCTCGTTCGCGCTCCAGACAACCTGCTTCTGCTGCGCCGAGGCGAGTTGCAGCGGGAAGGTTACGAGCACAGCCAGCACGAAGAAAAGTCTTATTCGAAGAAGGGTCTTGGGGTGCATAGCCCACCTAGCTTGCCACCTAGCTTGTCACCTAGCTTAACAACAGACCACCTCCCGCACCAACTGCGGGACTAATCCGGCCCAGGACAGAATCAACAGGGTAGATTTGCACTGCGGCGAGTTTTTCAAAAACACACGCGCTGAGCCGCAAAGACTTACACGACAACAAGAGACGAATTTCGGCTAGCGGGGGCATTGTGCGGGAGAGATGCCTGGAGCAAAGGTGACCACCGTAACCGGATAGCAGGCCATTGCGTTGACCATGGAGTCTCAGAGACTTAGAGTTGCGAGGGGGGAGAGTTTTGATCCGCCCTATTGGGGAGTTGCGATCTACCCCTACCGAAGCGCGCGAGAAGCGCGGCGCAAGACCTTTACCATCATCCGCCCCGGCAAAACCGGGACGGAGCGAGACCAACGACTTGGATCGTGATTCGGACCATGAACCTGAAGTCCCTACTAGTGAGCTCTGATGAAAGAACGGTGCGCATCCTGCGCCGGGTGCTGAGCGACCTTGAAATTGACGTCGACCATTGCTCGGCGGCGGACGATGCCATCCACCGAATCACCCGCCAGCGTTTCGAGGCCATCATCGTAGATGGGGCGAATGCGGAGGAAGCTGGCAGCGTGTTGCGGGGAGCAAAAGCTGCTCCCGTCAACCGGCGAGCGCTTGGGATCGTGCTGGTGGAGGCTCCCGTGGGACTCAAGGGCGGTTTCGAAATGGGCGCTCATTTTGTCCTCCACAAACCGCTCGCGGTGGAGCGCGCCAAAGCCAGCTTTCGTGCGGTTCGAGCCCTGATGAAGCGGGAACGGCGGCTGCAGATGCGGGTCGCTGTGCAAATTCCGGTCGAGTGTTTTGGGTCGAACCGGTACAAAGCCGCCACCATCGACCTCTGCGAAGGCGGCATGGCGATTCAGTTTTCCGGGCGCGTCGCGAAAGAGAGCCCGCTCCGCTTCTCGCTCGATTTGCCGGGCATGGACGGGAAACTCGAACTCAATGGAGATCTGGCCTGGGAAGGCAACGGCGATAAAGCCGGTGTCCGTTTCAAAGACGCTACCGACGAGGACCGCAGCATTCTTCGGCAGTGGCTGAACAGCCAGCTTTCTGAGCCCGAGCAGGACGACCCACCGGTGAATTGCCGTCTCAGCGACCTCAGCCTCGGTGGCTGCTATCTTACGACCAACTCACCCTTCCCGAGGGGCACGCG
>PLHP01000300.1 GCA_003138955.1 Acidobacteriaceae bacterium
GACTGGATGGACCAATAGTAAGCCCCCACGGGCAGACCGGTCACCACCGCGCCCGGCGCCGCCACCTTCTTATCCACCAGCAATGACGAAAAATACGGATTGCGCGAAATGCGCAGCCGGTATCCGGCGGCGTTCGCCATGGGCGTCCAGGCAAACTCCACTTCCTTCGACTTCTCCCCGGCGTTGATGAACACCGGCATCATGTTTCCCGGCGTAATGGGCGTTGGCGGACCGATCTCCGTGGCCCGTTCCATGGTTTTCGATTCGCTCCGGAAACTCACCTTTTCCCACGGCAACAGCTGCTCCACTTCTCCGTTGCGTTCGACCTCGCCGCTGCCTTTCTTCACCAAAATTTCGTGCTGGTCGTCCTTCGGATTATTGTGCACCATGGCCGCCGAATCCGGAGCGAGCGAAGCTTTCGCGCCCGCGACGATCACCTGCGACTTCGAACCCTGAACATAGGTCGCCGTGGTCAGGTCCACCGTGCCCGTCGTCACCGCCACCGACACGCTGGTTTGTTGTTGATCGTTGGCCGAGTTCTCTTCGATCACGATCAGCGAATCCTGCTTCACGGTGTAATTGGTACCGTCGTTGAAAACAATCTTCGCCATGCCTTCCGCGCCGGTCTGCACCACGTCGCCCTTTTCGAGCGGGACGTTGTAGTCGGCGTTGATCCAGCTGTTGCCGTTGCCTTTCCTTACCCGGATCGTGCCATCGAGCGCCGTGAAGTGCGCCTGCTGCGAAATCGTGGCCGACGGCCCCTTGAACGCAGGCGTCAGTCCCGCAACTTTTTCGAGCACGCCGGTGGAAAAATACCCGGCCGCCTTCACCGTCGAGTCGGTCAATTTCGGAAACGCCACGTGCATGACGAAGCCAAAGATCAGCGCCGCACCGAGCAGCGCCATAATCACGCTGCGGTACGTCACCGTCTTCCAGGCGACGTAGAGTCCCGCCTTGGGTTTATTCGACACGAGCTCGTGCCAACCTCATTGCAGAATTCTGAAAATACCAGATATCTCTCACACTCTGACCATCATATCTCTGCGGGGATGGGTATTAGACTTGGGTCATTGCGGGAAAGGTTACGAAAGTGACCCAAGCGCAACGGCCATTTGCGGGCATCGCCACCAGTCGGATTCGAAAACCCAACCGTGGTAGTGAATCAGTCTGAACTGGATCGCAGCGTCCTTAGAAGGCCTTCTTTTTCCGGGACGACCTCGCAATAACCCAACTCGACCCGTATCCGGCTCGTGTCATAGGCAATATCCTGAGTGAAATCGAACTGGCTGCTTAGGTCGGGTTCGATGGTCGAGGGCGGCAGCCACGCCAGGCGCTCTGCAATTGTCGGTGTGTAGGCTTCGCCGACGTTGTATATGCGACCACCGGCCGCAGGATGAAGCGCCGCAAGTTCGACGGCGACCGCAATATTCTCTACAAAACCGTGGGTCCATCGCCAATTGGGGTGGTGGCGATATCGATAAACGGTTGCGAGATCGTCATTGCCTCCGGGCCCATACACTTTTGGTAGCCGAAGAACAGCCCCGGGCAGATCAGGGGCGTTGAGCACGGCGCGTTCCGCGAGGATTTTCTCGTACCAATATTCGAGCGCCCCAGGGGAAGACGCTTTGTGACGGTACGGAAACAAAACCGACCGCAGGGGTGCGTCCTCTGTCAGCAATCCTTTCTGGATCGGCCCTGCCTCAATCCCAGTAAATCGCCCATATGCCCGGTAAACGTCCCCGCTGCTCAGGAGAACGATGCGGCCCGCTCGACCTGCAAAGGCCTCCACCGCCGCGCCGGCATCGACGGCACCCATTGCCACCGTGAGAATCACAACATCCGGATTGAATTCGAATGATTCACTCGGAAAGTCTTGGATCGGCATGACGGAGCGTGAATCGGTAATGCGTTCCACTTGGTCTGGCAGGACTGCCTGGGTCAAGCCGCGATGATAGACAGCGACAGCGTGTTCATGGCTGGCGATCTGCCGCACGATGTGTGCGCCAATGAAGCCGGTGCCGCCGATAACGAGAACTCGCACAGTTCGTAGGATAAGGCAGAGGCACTCCGGGCAGCCATTCGAACTTGATCCACCAACCAACCCGCGCTTCCCTTGCCCGGCTTCGCTCCGGGCGTTAGCATAAAGTGTTCCGCACTACTCCCAGGAGGACTTATGGCGACCGATACCCTGACCGGCCCGGCGATCGCGGGCGGCACGACCAAGACCAGAGTTTTCAAGAATTTCATTGACGGCGAATGGGTCGAATCCGTCAGCGGACGGACGTTCGAAGACCGCAATCCCGCGGATACGCGCGAAGTCGTCGCCATCTTCCAGCGCTCGAATAAGGCCGATGTGGACGCAGCCGTGGATGCGGCCAAGCGTGCGTTTGCCAAATGGCGATTGGTGCCCGCGCCCCGCCGCGCCGAGATGGTCTTCCGTGCCGCCGAGATCCTGATTGAGCGGAAAGAAGATTATGCCCGCGACATGACCCGCGAAATGGGCAAGGTGCTGGCAGAAACCCGCGGCGACGTCCAGGAGGCCATCGACGCCGCCTATTACAACGCCGGCGAAGGCCGCCGCCTGTTCGGCCCGACCGTGCCCTCGGAGTTGCCCAACAAGTTTGCCATGGCTCTCCGCCAGCCCATCGGCGTCTGCGGCATGATCACGCCCTGGAACTTCCCCATGGCCATCTCTTCGTGGAAGCTGCTGCCCGCCGTCGTCTGCGGCAACGCCTGCGTGATCAAGCCGGCTCAGGACACTCCGCTCTCGACGTTCAACCTGGTGCAGGCGCTGACTGACGCAGGAGTCCCGAAAGGCGTGATCAACATCGTGACCGGCTTCGGCTCGGAAGTGGGCACGCCGCTGACCGAGCATCCGGTGGTCCGCGCCATCTCGCTCACCGGCTCTTCGGCGGTCGGCCGAATCGTGGGCGCCACGGCGGCCAAGAGCTTCAAGCGCTGTTCGCTCGAACTCGGCGGCAAGAATCCGATGATCGTGCTCAACGACGCCAACCTCGACCTCGCCATCGAAGGCGGACTCTGGGGTGCGTTCGGCACTACCGGACAGCGCTGCACCGCCACCAGCCGCATCATCGTGCAGAAAGGCGTCTACACCGAGTTCGTCGATCACTTCGTCGCGCGCGCGAAGAAGATCAAAGTGGGCAACGGTCTCGATGAAACCGTCGAGATGGGTCCGGCGATCAACGAGAGCCAGCTCCAGACCGACCTGGAATATATCGAGATCGGAAAAACCGAAGGCGCCAAGCTCGTCACCGGCGGCCACCGTCTCGACCAGGGCGAGTACCAGCACGGCTGGTTCCTCGAACCCACCGTCTTCACCGACGTCGATCCCAAGATGCGCATCGCGCAGGAAGAAATCTTCGGGCCGGTGGTCTCGATCATTCCCTGCGACGATATCGAGAACGCCATCGAAATCGCCAATAACATCGAGTACGGCTTGTCGTCCGCGCTCTATACCAAGGACGTCAACAAAGCCTTCGCCGCCGTCCGCGACCTCGAGGCCGGGATCACCTATATCAACGCCCCGACCATTGGCGCGGAGGTTCACCTGCCCTTCGGCGGCACGAAAGCCACCGGCAACGGACACCGCGAGGGCGGCATAGGCGCGATTGACTTCTACACCGAGTGGAAAGCGGTCTATGTGGATTACTCCGATAAGCTGCAGAAGGCGCAGATCGATCGGGCGGAGTAAGAAGATCTTTAACGCAGAGGACGCAGAGTTAACGCAGAGAGTGCGGATTTTAGTTCCTCTTCTCTGCGTACTCTGCGCTCTTACTCTGCGATCTCTGCGTTAAGAGCTTTTTGGGAGTGCTCAATGCCCGTGACTCAAGCCCGCGAAATTACCCCCGCTGCCCGTCTCGAAAACGTCCGCTACGCCATTCGCGACCTGGCCTGCATCGCCGACGAGGTCGCCCGGCAGGGACACAAAATTCTGCCGCTCAACATCGGCGACCCGCTCAACTTTGATTTCCAGACGCCAGCGCACATGATTGAAGCCGTGTATCGAGCCATGCGCGACGGCAAGAACGGATACTCGAGTTCTTCGGGTATTCCCCAGGCGCTCGAAGCGATTCGCGGCGAGGCGGCCCGTAAGGGGATCTCGAACATTCAGGATGTCTTCGTCACCTCGGGCGTCAGCGAGACGGTCGACATCTGCCTGGCCGCGCTGCTCAATCCGGGCGACAACCTGCTTACTCCCTGCCCCGACTATCCGCTCTATTCCGCGGTTCTGGCGAAGTTCGAAATCGGATTGAACACCTATTACCTGAACGAAGAAGACGGCTGGCAGCCCGATCTCGACGACATCAAGAAAAAGATCACGCCGCGGACGCGCGGAATTGTGCTGATCAATCCCAACAACCCGACCGGCTCGGTCTGCACACGCGCGATGCTTGAGCGGATTGCCGAACTAGCGCGCCAACACAACCTGATAATCTTCGCCGACGAAATTTACGACAAACTTATAATCGACGACGATCCCCATATCGCCATGGCCGCGGTCGCGCCCGATCTGCCGGTCATTACTTTCGGCGGTCTGTCCAAGAATTACCTCGCCCCCGGATGGCGCATTGGATGGGGTATTGCCAGCGGCGAAGCTTCCGTCATCAAGCCGTATCTGGAAGGCGTGAACAAGCTGTTGCGGGCGCGCCTTTGCGCCAACCATCCCGAGCAGTACGCGATCAAGCCTGCGCTCGAAGGGCCGCAGGATCACCTGGTCGAAGTAAAACGCAAGCTGCGCAGCCGCCGCGACCTGACCATGAAGTGGTGCGCGGAAACTGCGCGCGTGAGTTGCGTGGCGCCGCGCGGAGCTTTCTATGCTTATCCGCGCATCGACATCCCGGAAGACGACGACGTTTTTGTCACCGAACTCATTCGCCAGAAGTATGTGACGGTCGTGCACGGCTCCGGTTTCGGCCAGCGCCCGGGGACGAAGCACTTCCGCATCGTTTTCCTGCCCGACGAAAAGACGCTGACCGCCGCGTACGCGGCGATTGGCGATTTCATGCGAGAGCGCTACGCGTAGGGACTTGGGGCGAGCATTGAGATATTTCTACCCGCGACGCCTTTCATGAATTGTCATCCCGAGCAAAGCGAGGTTTCTGCATTTTGCGGCGGACTGCAGATCCCTCGCTTCGCTCGGGATGACAAAATCTGGAAACTCAATAGATCCCCGGGATCAGCGCCGGCACGTGGCGCGCGTACGCTTCGAACGCGGAACCGAAGGCCTCGCGCAGCAGACGCTCTTCGCTGCGAACGCGAATCCAGGTTCCAACCGCAAACAACACAATGGCAACCACCAGCGGGAGCCATTGCGTCACGGCCAGTCCGGTAGCCACGAGCATTCCAAACATGCCCGCGTAAATCGGGTTTCTTACGAAGCGATAGGGGCCGTCCTGAATGAGCGTGTGGCCCTCAACCACGCGCGCCGTCAAAGCCCATTGCTTGCCCAAACGGCGGGCGGCGGCGTTCACCAGCCATGTCGAAGCGGCGGCTATGGCCACGGTCAACACCGCCACTCCCCATTCCACCCCCGGCGAACCGGGCCTGACCGGCGAAAAATGTTTCTGCTCTAAGGGGAACGACCAGACGCAGAAGTAGGCTACGGCTTGCAGAAACATTCCGATGAGTGAAGTCCGATCGCGTTTCGCCTCCCGGGCTCGGGGCGGACGTTTCCTCAACCAGAACGTCAGGAGAAAGATCCACCAGCAGGCGATGACCGCGTAGAACGCCGCTCTTTGGGCGACATCGGCGACATGCGGGGCGACATGCGCTGCTTCGGAAATGGCCACTGTTCTGCCTCCGCCGTTCGTGTGGTCGCGCCAAACTTTCGTAACTCTACACTGATGCGCCGTATTTTCTATACTTGTTCGAGCACCTCATACGGGAAAATCCGCAATGCGTCGAACCATTCTGTCTGCAATTCTCGTGCTATGGAGCACGATCGGCATCGCGCAGAGCACTTCTCCAGAAGCCCTGTACGACCGTGGAGTGGACGCCATCACTGGCGTTGGGCCCTCGCAAAACGACTCTCTGGGGATCGACTACTTTCGACGCTCCGCCGACCTCGGCTTCGGACCAGCCCAGGTCGCACTGGCTTACTATTACGAAACCGGAACCGTGCTCGCCAGCAACCCGAGCCAGGCCGTCGACCTGTATCGCAAGGCCGCTCAACAAGGCGACCCGCTTGCGGGATGGCTCGCCGGACGGCACTACTTCCTCGGCAACGGGGTGCCGCGCGATCCCGACGCGGCCCAAAAATGGCTCAAGCTGTCCGCCGACCAGAACAACGCTTTCGGCGCCTACTACCTGGGCCGTCTGATGGCGGATCGAGATTTCACCAAGGCCCCGAAGCTCTATAAGATTGCCGCCGATCAGGGACTTCCCCAGGCGCAATACTTCTACGCCAAAACGCTGAAAGATGGCCGCGGCGTTCCGCAAGATCGCTTTACTGCGTATATCTGGTACACCATTGCGGCCGACGCCGGTTATGCCGCCGCGGGCGCAGACCTCGGCGAACTCAACGGCGGCTCGCTCACGTTGGACCAGATCTCAGAAGCGAAAGCGAAAGCCCGCGATCTGGAACAGGTCGTGATTCGCGCCGTCGCAGCGCGCGGATGCTCCGGATGGGACGGAGAGTTTGACGAGTTCCCTGCCCCTCCGCCGCCGAAACTACAGCGTTTCTGCCACTAGCGGACTACGGAATATGTTGAGCTTCGTATCAGGCCATCGCTTTAGCGATGCCGCAGCTTGTCGAAATCAGAAGCCGCTTTAGGGGCTGGACACCACTACACCATCTCCGTGCCCCACAGATCGTGCAGGTGCACGATCCCCAGCAAGCGCTGATCGTTTCCCGCAACGCTGTCCACGACGACGAGCGAAGTAATCTTCATCTCTTCCATGCGCGCCAGCGCGGTAGCTGCGAACTCCTGCGTGCCAATGGTCTTCGGAGTCCGCGTCATGCACTCCCCCGCTGTCAGGTCGAGCGTGTCTTTGCCGCGTTGCTCGAGCAACCGCCGCAGATCGCCGTCGCTGATCACCCCCAGCAAGCGCTCGCCGAGCAAACGATCGCCCTCGACCACCGTCGTCATTCCCAGCTTCTTGCGTGACATTTCATAAATCACATCCGGCATCTTCGTCTGCGGCGTCACTCGCGGAACCGCGTCTCCCGAGTGCATCAACGATTCGACCCGCGCCAGCCGTTTGCCCAGTTTTCCACCCGGATGCAGGTTGGCAAAGTCCTCTGCCTTGAACCCGCGTTTTTCAGAAAGCGCCACCGCCAGCGCATCGCCCAGAGCAAGCATCGTCGTAGTAGAAGCCGTAGGAGCGAGCCCCAGCGAGCAAGCTTCCTTCGAGATCGAACAGTCCAAAGCCACGTCAGCAGCGGATGCCAGCGTAGAAGCCCGTGTAGCGCGGACACTCTTGTCCGCGCGAACCTCTGCGATGCCTTCGCAGGTCATGGCAATGAGCGGCACCTGCAAGCGTTTGATCGTTGCCATCAACTGCAGGATCTCTTCCGTCTCGCCGCTGGCCGAAAGCGCCAGCACGACATCGCCGCGCACGATCATCCCCAAATCGCCGTGCAGCGCCTCCACCGGATGCAGGTAGAGCGCCGGCGAGCCGGTCGAACTCAACGTAGCCGCGATCTTGCGCGCGATCAGCCCGCTCTTCCCTATGCCGGTCACGACCACTCGGCCCCGGCAGCCGAACAGCAGTTCCAAAGCCCGATTGAAGTCCGCGGCCATCGGGCCCGCCAGCCGATCCGCCAGCGCCCGCAACGCCTCAGCCTCAATACGCACCACGTTTTCGCCCACATGTTTCATGAAGGGGAAATGTTAGCAGAAGGAGGCGAGCATCGGGTGATCGGGCCATCGGGCCATCGGGTCATCTCAACCCCGCGCCCGCTCGATTCGGCGGCGCCGCCAGCGCTTGCCAGAATTGGGTGAGTGCACTATAGTTGCCCCGGTTTTCCACTTAAACTCAGAAGGAGAGAAAGATGCGGAAGCTTTTGCTGGTTGCATTTTGTTTATTAGTGTCAGTGTCCGTAACGATGGCTCAGAGCAAGGTTGACACCAAATGGCACTGCTCGAAAGCAGCGGCGGAACACAAATTCGATGTCGGCGACGCACCGGATCACATCTATTGGATCGGGCAAGGCACCTGCGATGCTACCTCAAGCGGCGGTGACGAGAAGGACAAGACTGGCACTTTCACGGAATTTCACGATGCATGGAAAGCGTCCTTCAATTTCCACGGCTACTTCATCGCGACCACGGACAGCGGCGACAAGGTGAACTATACGTACGAAGGTTCCGGTTCTGCCGACGTCACGAAACCTGTCGCCAATAAATGGAAGATCGTGGGCGGCACAGGAAAATACAAGGGCATCAAGGGTTCCGGAAGTTGCTCCGGAAAAATGAATGCGGACGGCTCAGACGACATAACGTGCACCGGCACGTATTCGATGGGCATGGCTAAGTAGGCCCAAGGGGAAGCTTAAACCGGGGCTGTGGGATGGCCCGCAGCCCACGGCGCAGTCCATTACGCAGTCCGCGGCGTCAGCCCGTGGCAACGATACAAGGACCCTTTAGCCAGTGCTGGCGCCACACCAACCTCCTCGCATACCAGATCGCCCGCTCAGAAGTGATCGTCCGCCGCCCGCTTCGGACTCTCCAGCGCTCGCGCTTGAATCGCGCGGTCCCACGGGCTGGACTCCCAGTTGTCTTTCTTGTGCTCCGTGTGGATCCACGGCGGCAGCGTCATCAAGAGCCGGCCACTGATGGAGTGGAGATAAGGTTCGTAGAGCAGCCGCAGTTCCGCCAGCCGATCGGGCACGTCCGCAGCGTTATTATCCGCAGCGTTATTGTCCGCACCGTCATTGAGAGTCACGCCATGCTTGGCGAGTTCCGCTCGCAGCCGGATCAAATCTGCTGCCGGGAGCCGGTCGGCATTATGCGGACTGTATTCCGCATTCACGACCTGAGCGAGATCGACGGCAGCGTGCCGCGCCATGGCGAAGGTGAGCTTTGCCTGGTCCGGATGGATGCCTTCCACCCCGGTCATGACCAGCGACGTGACATCGAGCATAACCGTCAGTGCGCCCAACCACGATTGATTGCCGTGCTGCGACCGGAAGAATACCAGCACCGGATAGGAAATGTGACTCGACAGGAGATCGGCGCACCAGTGTTCCCAGTCGCGAAAAATTTGGTCGAGCACGGTTTGCTCGGGACAACAACCCAGCCGGCCAAGAAACTCAGCGGCGCTCGGCGGCGATCCGGCGCGCGCATCGAGCAGCGAAATTTCAGTCTCGCGCGCAGCAAATGAATTGTAGATAACCGGCACGTATCCGATCACAACTCCGAGGAAGGCGAAGCCCATGCCCGCTTCCATCACCGCAAGGGCGCGGGCGGCGGAGTTGTTGGGCGTGATGTCTCCATAGCCCAGCGTGAAGAAAGTTTCACCGCTGAGATAGACGACTTTGCCGAACGTGATCTTTTCATTGCCCAGCGTCAGATGTTCGCCCAGTCCGTACTGTACGCAGGCAAATCCAAAAATCAGCCCGAGCGCCCAAAAACCCAGCAGCGGGAACAGCGACAACGGTCCAAAGTACGCCAGGAAGCTTTCGCGCCGGCTCGCGGACTTGATATGCCGCCCCACTCGGGTCCAGAGGCGCCAGGTTTTCTTGTAGAACCGGGCCGAGATGCGGAAAAAAGTCTGGCTGACGCGCCGCGGCAAAACGATGGTCTCAAACGCATCCATCAGGATGACGAAGATCAGAACAATGCCGGCGATCGATGCCCACCAATGCATAGATGAGAGTTCAGATGAAGCGGGAATGATAGCAGATTCAGAAATGACGTTACGGCGCCGTGTGCGCCGCGTCCAGGGCTTTCTTTACCGCCTGCAATTCTTTCAGCAAGCCGCGCAGATGGCGTGTGTCGAGCGCGTTCGCGCCGTCGCTTTTCGCTTCTTTCGGATTGTCGTGGACTTCCATGAAAACACCGTCCACGCCCGCCGCCACCGCTGCCCGCGACAACACCGGGATAAACTCCGGCTGGCCTCCGCTTACCGCCGGCTCATCTTCATCACCGTGCGAAGCCGACGGCAGTTGCACCGAGTGCGTCGCATCAAACACCACCGGCGCAAACTTGCGCATGATGGCCAGCGAGCGCATGTCCACGACCAGGTTGTTATAGCCAAAACTCGACCCCCGCTCGGTCACGAAAACCTGGCTGTTCCCCGCGTCGCGGCACTTTTCGGTGGCGTGCTTCATGTCCCAGGGCGAAACAAACTGCCCCTTCTTGATGTTCACCGGACGCCCGCTGAGCGCCGCCGCCACCACCAGATCGGTCTGCCGGCAGAGAAACGCGGGAATCTGCAACACGTCGACTACTTCCGCGACGGCAGCGACGTCGGCCACCTGATGCACATCGGTCAGCACCGGAATGTGTACTTCATCTTTCACCCTCTTCAGAATGCGCAGGCCTTCCTTCATCCCCGGCCCGCGATAGCTGCGGATCGAAGTGCGGTTCGCCTTGTCGTACGAGGCCTTGAAGATGAACGGAAAATTCAGCGATCGAGCCACGCCCTTGATGATCTCCGCCATGCGCAGCGCGTGCTCTTCGCTCTCAATCACACACGGCCCCGCGATAAGAAACAGATCGCCGGAGCCGACGCGAACGTTATCGATTTGGAAAGAGAGCGTCAAGATCTTTACCGCAGAGACGCCGAGAAAAACCGCTTACCGAGTTACTGCCACGTAAATTACATATGCCCAACTGAATAAACCATGGAACATGCACCACAAGATGCTTGCGTTTCTAGACCAGGACAAAATCATCGCCAGCGTCATCCCCATGGCGTAGCCCAAAGACAAGCCAGCCTCACCTCTGCGAGACGCCGATTCGAGTTGTTCAACACGTTGCTCTAGGTTGTCGAGGCGCTCGTCGTTGTCGCTTGATTCACCACCCTCGTACTCCTCTTGATCGCGTTCGTCCATATGCGCCACTTTTTATATCGAGCGAGATAAGGCTGCCTCTCGGCGCACTCGGCGTCTCGGCGGTGAAATCATCTCCGTCCCACATTATCCGGCCGCAAGAACATCTCCACCTCGGCCGATTCCTTGTGCTCTTTAAGCTTCTGCCCGTGTTCGTAGGCAGCGCCCACGAACTCCTTAAACAGCGGATGCGGCTCCAGCGGCTTCGACTTGAATTCCGGATGGAACTGGCATCCGATGAAGAACGGATGGCCCGGAATCTCGACCATCTCAACGTAAGTGCCGTCCGGAGTCGAGCCGGAAATGCGCAGCCCGGCGGCCACCATGGGCTCTTCATACTCGCGGTTGAACTCGTAACGATGCCGGTGCCGCTCGCTGATCTCGGTCTGGCCATAGACTTTGTAAGCCAGCGTGCCCGTCTCGATCTTGCACGGCCACGCCCCCAACCGCATCGTGCCGCCCAACTCTTCCACGCCCCGCAACTCGCGCAACTTGTAGATCACGCGATGCGGCGTCGCCGGATCGAACTCGCTTGAGTTAGCATCCGCCAATCCGCAGACATTGCGCGCATATTCGATGCAAGCCGTTTGCATCCCCAGACAGATTCCAAAGTAGGGGACATGCTTCTCGCGCGCGTACTGGATCGCCCGCAACATGCCTTCGATGCCACGCTTGCCGAATCCGCCGGGCACGAGCAAACCGTCGTAGTCTTCTAACTGCGCCTCATAGCTTTTGTCGGCGGCCTCCAGTCCTTCGGCGTCGACCCAATTCACTTCCAGCTTCAGGTTGTGCGCCAGCGCGCCGTGCACCAGCGCCTCTTTCAGCGACTTGTAGGAATCCTCGTACATCACATACTTTCCGACGATGCCGATCCTCACCACATCTTTCGGGTTGTAGACGCGGTGCACCAGGTCTTTCCACTTTGAAAGATCGCGATCCTTCGCCTCCAGGCGCAGACGGCGCAGGATCAATGTGTCCACCTCTTCATGCGCGAACACGATCGGCACTTCGTAGATGGACGCAACATCTTTCGCCGTGATCACCGCTTCTTCTTCGACGTTGCAGAATGACGCAATCTTTGACTTAATCTCCGAGGAAAGGAAGCGGTCGGTGCGGCAGAGCAGGATGTCCGGCTGAATTCCCGAGCTCAGCAATTCTTTGACGGAGTGCTGGGTCGGCTTGGTCTTTAATTCCTGCGCCGCGGCGATAAACGGCACCAGCGTCACGTGCACGAACAGAGTGTTATCGCGGCCCAGTTCCTGCCGCATCTGGCGGATCGCCTCGATGAAAGGCAGCGACTCGATGTCGCCCACCGTGCCGCCGATTTCGACGATCAGCACATCCACGTCCTGAGCGACTTTCTTCGTCGCCGCCTTGATTTCGTTGGTAACGTGCGGAATCACCTGCACGGTCTTGCCCAGGTAATCGCCGCGCCGCTCTTTGGCGATAATCTGCTCGTAGAGGCGCCCGGTGGTCCAATTGTTATCGCGAGAAAGTTTGGCGTGGGTGAAGCGTTCGTAGTGACCGAGGTCGAGATCGGTTTCGGCGCCGTCGTCGGTGACGAACACTTCGCCGTGCTGAAACGGCGACAGTGTCCCCGGATCCACGTTCAGGTAGGGATCGAACTTCATCAGGTTGACCTTGAGGCCGCGGCTTTCGAGCAGGCATCCAATGGAGGCCGCCGCCAGACCCTTGCCTAGTGATGAGACCACACCGCCGGTTACAAAGATGTACTTGGCCGACATCGCTTCCTCGCTTTAATTTTGTTGGGAAATTTGTGCGGGTTGGGGTGCACGATCAATTATGGCAGAAGTCTTTCTGGAAGGGAATGTGGAAAAAGGAGCAGCTGTCAGCCGTCAGCTTTCAGCCCTCAGTTTGAATCGAGATGCTCAAACACCATCAGCCAGGATACCGGCGGTTAATCAACTTCCCGATGTCTTCATGGTTGATCAATTCGCCACGGTCGGCGGCAGACAGTCCCTTTTCTACTTCGCGGAGAAACCACTCGTCGTAATCGACGAACTTCTCGATTGCCTCCTGCACGAGTGCCTGCGTATCCCGACCCCGCTCATTGGCTAGGCGGGCGAGCTTGGCTTCAAGGTCAGGCGTGATTCTCACTTCCATACAATTCAGCGTAGAGACTCCAGAAGCCTCTGTCAATCTCGCAGAAACAGCTCGCAGAGGCAGCTTTTTCACCACAGAGGCACAGAACTCCGTGCCTCTGTGGTGAGCTGTTCATCTGCAAACGGGATCGCATCTAACCTTCCAGAAGCATCAGAAAAGGCCGATAATATTTCGTGGCATGAAATCATTCTTCGGCAGGACGGGCTTCGGAAGAACGGGACTTCTCGCGACAGCAATCCTGGCGTTGGTCTTGTCTTGTCTCTCGCAGGTTCCCATCCCCACTGAGGCCCGCCGTCTCATCCTGAAAGACGGCTCCTATCAGTCCGTCACCAAGTATGAGGTTCACGACGACCGCGTCCGCTATTTCAGCGCCGAGCGCGGCGAGTGGGAGGAAGTCCCGAACTCGCTGATTGACTGGGACGCAACCGCCAAGTTTGAGCAGGGACGCCTGCACGGCAAGCTCGCTCCGGAAGCGGTCGAACTCGACAAGGAAATCGAGGCCGAACGCAAGGCCGAACAAGCCCGTTCCCCGCAGGTCGCGCCCGGTCTGCGCCTGCCCGACGAAGGCGGTATTTTTCTCCTCGACACCTATCAGAATCAGCCGCAGCTAGCCGAACTGCAGCAATCGGGCGGCGAAGTAGATAAGAACACGAAGTCGAATATTTTGCGTTCTGCGATCAATCCGCTGGCCGGCGCCAGGCAAACGATCGAACTTCCCGCGGCACATGCCAAGATTCAGTCGCACACCACCGTGCCTTCGCTCTACATCAACATCGACGCGGACAATGGCGACGTGCCCGCAGCCGTGCGGGCTGCCACCGGCGAGCCGCCGCCGACCGCGCCCAGCAATAGCGAGCGCTTCAAGATCATTCGCGTCGACGTCAAAGGCAACAAGCGCGTCGCCGGCGCGGTCAAGATTGCGGTCGGCGGAAAGATGAAGACCGACGAGCGTTTCGTCGCCGCCACGGTGACCACCATGACTGGGGGCTGGGTCAAGCTCACGCCCACCGATCCTCTCTCGGCGGGCGAATACGCCGTCGCCGAGATGCTGGGCAAAGAAGCAATCAACCTCTATGTGTGGGACTTCGGCGTGAACCCTTCCGCGCCCGCAAACGCGTCCGCGTGGAAACCGGACCCAACCGAAGCGCAGCCAAAAATAGACCAGCCCGCGGATCTTCAGAAGCGGGAAAAACAATAACGTGGGGACAGCCTCGGCTGTCCCTACCTTGGAGCTTACGTCTCCAGCACTCCGCGCGACACAATGCCGATGTTGTCGCGGGTGGTGTTCTTCACCATATACATCATCTCGTCGGCCTGACGGATGATGTCGTGCGGCGTCTGCGCATCGTGCGGAAAGGTCGCCAGCCCCATGCTGGCACGCACGGTCAGGTTCAAACCCTGCTCGGTGCAGAAGGTTCCCGAGCGCATGGAATCCTGCAAACGTTTCGCGACCACCACCGCCTGATCTTTGGTGGTTTGCGGCAGCAGGACCACGAACTCGTCTCCACCGTAGCGGAAGGCGAAATCAATCAGCCGCAACTGCGCTTTGATCCGGTATCCGACTTCGGCCAGCAGCCTACTTCCCACCAGATGTCCATGCCGGTCGTTGACCTGCTTGAAGAAGTCGAGGTCGATGAAAATCACGCTGAACTGGTAGCCGAAGCGCGCCGAGCGATAGACCTCGGTTTCCAGCGTTTTGTGCAGATGGCGCGCATTGAACAGGCCCGTGCAATCGTCGGTGATGGTCAGTTCCTGAATCTTCTCGACCGACCTGGCATTCTCGATCGCAATCGCGGCGTAGTCGCACAAAGCGTGCAGGAAGAACATCTCCTGTTCGCTCATTTCCACATTTGCGTTGACCAGCTGGATCACGCCCAGCACGCGGTGTTTCGAGCGCAACGGCACGCAGATGATGGAGCGGGTCTGCAAGCGCGTTATCTCGTCCAGCCGGGATGAGAAACGCGGATCGTTCTGCACGTCGGGCACGATCAAAACCTGTCCGTGCTTGGCCACCCAACCGGCAATTCCCTCCCCCACTTTCAAACGCGCCTTCGACAGAACCTCCGCCGCAGCCCCCACCGCGATGGCGAAATAGAGCTCATCCTTTTCTTCATCCACCATCAGCAGCGACCAGGTATCCGGGCGGAAGTATTCCGCCATTTTTTCCATGATGGTCTGCAGAATCGAATCGAGGTTGAGCGACGATGTCAGCGCCTTGGCGACATCGTGGAAGATGGTCAGCTCTTGTGACAGGCGAATTGGGGATTTGCCCGCGGCCTCGGCCATGGACTCCTCGTTCAAGTGGCTGGATACGAAATTATAGGTTTGGCCGCACCGCTCGGGCAATGAACGTCGGTAACAGGTACCAGTCACGCCAACCCTCCCGCTGAAGAATTTGTAATCTGGTAATCGGGTAATTTGGCAATTGAAACCCAAGTCAGGGCGCGGGATCGGTTTGAAATTACCAATTAGAAACCACCAATTACCAATTCCCTATGATCTAGCTTCTCAACAGAGTAAAATTCCGTTCGCCATCCCGAGAAAGCGAGAGACTGGTTTGCCGTCCTTCGGCGAAAAACTGAAACAGGAGCGCGAAAAGCGCAAGATCACATTGGAGCAGATTTCCGTCTCCACCAAGATCGGAACTCGCATGCTGCAGGCACTGGAAGAAGATAAGTTCAACCAGTTGCCGGGAGGTATCTTCAACAAGGGCTTTGTCCGCGCCTATTCCCGCTGCGTCGGCCTCGACGAAGATCAGACCGTTGCCGAATACCTGCAAGCTTCCGGCGACGCCCCTCCCCCCAGGACCGAACCCGGAGGGCATGAAGACGGAGAGCGCAAGAATGAAGCGCGCGAGAATGAACAGAACGTCCGCCGCCTGGAGGCTATCTCCGACATCCCTGCTCGCCAACTACCATGGGGCCTGTTCGCCGCGTTTCTTCTCGTCGTCGCGCTCGCACTCTCCATATGGAGCCATCGCGAGCGGGAGCGCACCAGACCGTCAGTTCGGCCGACTCCAACCACGGCCTCGGCGCCGTCGCCAGGCGTAGCAGGCGGCGTATCAAGCCGAGGAGCAAGCGAAGTAGCAAATCCAGATAGTGGCGCCCGTTCGCCCACCTCTGGTTCGCCAACAAACGGTGCGCTAACAAGCGGTGCGCCGGCGGCAGAATCCGCCCCCGCCGCAACTCCGGGCGAGTTTACGGTCGTCATTCATGCCCGCGAAGACTCCTGGGTCTCGATCACCGCCGACGGCAAAACTGTCCCCGACGAACTTTTATCCGCTGGCAGCGAGCGCTCGGTCCAGGGCCGGAAAGAAATTATCGTCAAGGCTGGAAACTCCGGTGGCATCGACTTTCGCTTCAACGGAAAAAAGCTCGACACCGGGGGGACGACCGGCGAGGTCAAGACCGTTACTTTTGGCCCTGGAGGACTGTCACCGAGTGCCCCATCGCCACCTTCGACGCCTTAAGCTTGTCTCTTTTTTTTCTTCCGTTTACCGCCCACCTTCCACCATCCAATGCCGACTGGGTCCAACTCAATGTCAGCTCCCTCCGGCTCTGCCAATTCGATTGCGCTTAGGAGGTCATCTCTGTTACCGTTTTTGTGAAGACTAAGCCAAACCAAAAGCCAAACTTGGTCAATGAGCCCTTGGCTCCGTAAGCCTCCCTAACCGGACGTGAAGGCTCGCTAGTAAGCTCAGAAGCTATCTTGAGGAGATACCAGATTGCCTGAAACCAATCGTTTTCTGTTTACCTCGGAATCCGTTACCGAAGGACATCCGGACAAAATCGCCGACCAAATTTCCGATGCCATTCTCGACGCCTGCCTGCGGGACGACCCCACCAGCCGCGTCGCCTGTGAAACCCTGACCTGCACCGGCCTGGTCGTGATCGCCGGCGAGATCACCACCAAAGCCTATGTCGACTTTCAAAATCTCGTCCGCGGCGTAGTTCAGTCGATCGGCTATGACAACGCCGTCTACGGTTTCGACTCCAACACCTGCGCCGTAATTTCCAGCATCAACAAGCAATCCGGCGATATCGCCATGGGCGTGGATACCGGCGGCGCCGGCGACCAGGGCATGATGTTCGGCTATGCTTCC
>PLHP01000114.1 GCA_003138955.1 Acidobacteriaceae bacterium
AAGCAGTTGCACTGTCCCTCGCGCAGAAATCTGGCATCCCTGTTCCCCAATCCCGCGTCGAAAAAATCGCCGGCAAGTATGTACTCCTTCTGCGACGCTTCGACCGCGACGGCGAACGGCGTATCCCGTTCCTCTCCGCGATGAGCATGCTCGGATCGAAAGACAATGAAACTCGAAGCTATCTGGAAATTGTTGACGCGCTGCGCCAGCACGGCGCCGCGCCGCAAGCCGACATGGAAGCTCTGTGGCGGCGGCTGGTTTTTAACATACTGATCTCGAACACTGACGACCACCTGCGTAATCACGGCTTTCTGTACGAAGGCCAGGCGGGCTGGCGCCTGTCGCCCGCTTACGACCTCAACCCGGTGCCGACCGACATCAAGCCGCGCATCCTCAGCACGGCAATCAATGAGGATGACAACACGGCTTCACTCGCACTGGCGATGGAGGTGGCGGGGTATTTCGATCTGGACGACGGCAAAGCGCGCGACATAGCAAAACAGGTCGGCAAGGCTGTCTCGAAGTGGCGCGATGAAGCCGCGCGGCACGGTCTCGCTAAAGGCGAAATCGACCGCATGTCGTCGGCATTTGACCATGATGATCTGAAAGCGGCTCTCGCAGCGCGGTAAGTAAAAAGAGCAGCACAATGCACGGCATGTTGTTTGCATTCATAAGGTAACTTTCTTTTCCCGCTCGGGGCTAAACGCCTACCTCGAATGGCAGACCCGGTTCGTCAAAATCCTTGCATTCAAAGCCGCCAAGGTTGCCGGGATATCCGAGTTGATTTGAAATGATTCGGGTCCGGCCGATCGTCTGATCGTCGCATTCATGCGTATGGCCATACACCCAGAGGGCCGGCTGGTGGGTCTCAATGATCTCCACCATGTCCAGGGAATTGAACGCCGGAGTGAGAGGGCCGCCCTTGTATTTGGAGTTGGGATTGATGACCGGCGCATTATGGCTGATAACCACGCGCGGACCGCTTAGATTCTTGCCAAACCAGTTCAGCAATTTCGATGCGAAGTTTTTATGTAGCGCAATCGAATCCGCTGGCGTGAAAACCGTTTCGTCGGAGTTATAGATGAGGCGGTAATCATTCATTTGAGAGCGAGCGGTCTCCATGGCGCGCAAATCGCCGCCGTTGAAATCCGACCACATCGTGCCGCCGAAGAAATTGACTCCGCCGATGCTGAACTCTTCATCAAGCAGCAGTTTCACATGCGGATGTCTGTCTTCGAGCCACGCCTTGAATCTATTGTCCTCTTCGTTCATTGGCCGCCGTGTGTAATATTCGTGGTTTCCCGTCACATAGAGGACTGGTTTCTTCCATTTCCGCAGAATCTTGTCGAGCGGCTCATAATCCCTGAGCGTGACGATATCGCCTGCCAGGATCATGACATCTCCGTTCACTGCCGGGGGCAACATCCAGCCCGAGCCAAATTCAAGATGCAGGTCGCTATAAGTAATGATTCTCATGCTCGTAAGAGAATGCTTGTTTGAATACGTCTTTCTCAAGTGCCAGATCTCCTCCGAAAGGACAATGGTTTCTGCACTGTCTCAATGTGTAAGAGGACAATTGCCATCAAGAGCGGTTCAACTTTGGGCGGAGCCCGTTTCGTAGAACTAGAAATTTGACATCCCCCGGATAGCAGAATAATAAGCCGAGGCGCAAAGGCCAGTGTCAAGGCTCTTCGACCGCGAACGCGGCGCGCGAAGCGCGGCCTTGACACTGGCCGGGCCTCGGCTACGCTCTGGCTATCCGGGGCATGTCATTCGGGAATGCCGCATCACAGACCTAGACCTAGACCGAAACCCTGACTGATCTGATTCGTGTGGGTGGTTTGTGGTTCTATCTTGTGCGCTCCTGGCTCTTGCTGAATCGCAGGAGAATGCGACACGTCGCGGCTGAGTTCTTGCCCGAGCGTCTGTGCATTATTCGAATAAACCTGCGCGTCATAGCGTCCACGCGAGACAGAAACGTATGCCATGCGGCTGTTGAGGAGATCCTTAGCGCCTAACTCGGTATCCACGTGAATGAGGACACGGTCGGCAGTCTGTCCCTGGCTGGAGTGGCTGGTCATGGCATAACCGTGGTCGAGATGCGGATGCTTGCGCGGATCGAGTTCGACCGCGCGACCACCGTCCATCTTCAAGCGCAGCCGCCCGTTTTCGTGAATGCTCTCGATGGTGGCCAACTCGCGGTTCGCAACTCTGAGGTCATTGGCCGGCGCGGTGAACTGGATGCGGTCGCCCACTGAAAAACTCCGCATCTCTTCGCGGAAGACCGCGACGCCCTGCTGTCGGCGTGGATCGTAAGTTCGCTCCGTGCCGTCCTGCAGCTCGACTGTCAACCGGTTTCTCGGAGCGTCGATGCTCTTCACCTGTGCGTTCGCGCCTTTCCCGATGCCGGTCTCCTTCGATGCGCGCGAATAGCGCAGCACATCGCCCACCTCGTAGCGCTCGGCCCAGGTGCGGTCCGCGCCGGTGAGGTCTTGGCGCGGTACTAGCGTCCTGATGCGGTGCTCCTCGTTACTGACGAGACCACTCCGCTGCAATTCCGCATGGACGCGCTCGTTGATCTCCATGCGAGAGCGATTATCGGGAGAAATCACCAGCGTGTTCTCCGGCGATTTTGCGTACTCCTTCGCAATCGCGGCGATGCGCTCGTCGTGGCCTTGAATCTCATGGACTCGGCCCTGCCGGTCAAGATTCTGGACTGCTTCGCGTACTTCACCCCGCGCCAGTTGCTCGACCACCTGTTTCAGTTCCGGGTCTTTCTGGCGCACGATCTCTTCGAGCTTCACGGTTTTCATACCTGCGTCCTGGAGCTGCGCGAAGGGCCGCCCGGCCTCAATCGCCTCATGTTGCCGACGGTCGCCGACGAGCAACACACGGTCATTGGGATGGAGCCGGTTCACAAACTCATGCACCTGCCTGGTCGATGCTAGGGAAGATTCGTCGAGCACATACAGCCGTTTCTCGCCGTTATCCGGCTGCCGTCCACGTACCAGTTGCTTCTGTAGTGTTGATGTCTCCAGGCCTGCTTCCCCGAGCTTCTGCGNNGACGTGGGCGCGAAACCTTCCACCCTGTAGCCCTCGGCTTCCGCGCCTTCGCGGATGACGGACAGAGTTGTTGTCTTGCCCGCACCTGCGATGCCATCTAAACCGACAACCTTCTCCCGCGAAAGAAAGATTTCGTCTACTGCTTGGCGCTGCGACGCATTCAACTCCGGGTGGCGGTCTTCCGTGGCGATGCGCACCTGGGGCGAGACCAGCATGGGATCGCTGTAGTCGCGCCGATTGCCTTCCTGCATCCGTCCGACGATCTCACGCTCCATGCGTACCATCACTGCGGTTGTGTACTGCCTGCCAGCACCAACGGGCGAGACTTCGCGGAACTCCCCAGCCTCGATCCGGCGCTCGAACTCCTGCCGGACCTGGGCATAGGTGGTTTCGCCCATGCCGCGCACCAGCGCTGTTTCAAGGATCGCGCGGCGGTCCTGCACAGCCGATCTCTCGAAGACATGATCGCGCGCCCATGTCACAGCCTGCTTCGCCTGAACCTCTGGCTCGGGCATCTGGTATTGCCTATGTTGGTGCGCCTGTGCGACGACGCGGTCCGCCTGATGCCCGTACTGTGCTGCCAGCTCGCGGTGCCGCTGTAAGACTTCGCCAGGCGACAGCAGTTCCTTGCGGTCGCGAGTATGGTGGGCCGCGATCTGTGCCGCTGCGGCTCCGTCGATTCCTTGTTCGCGGAGATGGTCTTTGATCTGTTCACGTCGCGGGCTGGAAGCCTCCAGATATTCCTTCGTGTAGCCTTTTATTTCCGGCTGTCCATGCTTGCCGCGCTCCAGTTCGTAGCCGAGCTTTCCGAGACGCAAGGCCAATTCAGATCGGTAGACCGCCGTGACGTAGCGCTGTGACACGAACATCTCGTGTGGCTGCAAAGCTCGCATCTGTTTCCCATTTTCGAGACCGTTCTCGCGCTCGGTCATGTTGAAGATCACGGCATGAGTATGAAGCTGGGGCGCAGCATAGCCATCGACGGGCCGCGCGGTGTCGTGCTCGAAAGTGGCGGCGATGAGTTTTCCGGTCGTCTCCGGAGCATGGACATTGCCGATCCGCGCCTGCGTGTATCGCTCAAGTTCCTGAAGTGCCGCTCGTACACTCTCCCGATGGGCTTCCCGCACTCGATCATCGCCTCCCACAAGGGCGGTCAGCGATACCGACTTCGGCGCAGAGAATGTGGCGTCCCACCCGGCGCGATGCTCGGCGCTGGTCACCTCTTTGCCGAATTTTCCTTCATAGGTTCGTGAAACCTGATGCCGGACAAGCTGCTCTTCGACGTGCGGATGCTGGCCTTCGCTCAATCGTGCGAAGTGCTCGGCCGCAACTGCGCCGGTGAGATTCCACTGTTCGGCAAGCCTTCCCTGCCACTCACTGTGGCCCTGCTGGTCGCGGCTCCAATAATTCTGCTCCTGCGCGGCAAACTCCCGCGCATGGTAGGTTCGCGCCTGACTGGCTGAAAGCGGCTTCGAGATCGTAAGCATAAGTGCTCCTCAACTGTGCGGGAAACCGTCACCGCGCTAATCATGAATGAGGCAGAACGCATTCTCGGCAGATTTCGTCTCATTCGATTCTCTTCGTCTCCTTCGAGGCAAACCGCTCTTTGGGTCTGTCATCGGCGGCGGCGATGGTCGAACCGAAGAATGGAAGCACCGGCGGGATCGGTTTCTTCGACGACTCGGAGTGAATGCCAGCCTGTGTTTGTAGCGTTGCCTTCCGCCCAATCTCTGGTATATTCCGGCTCGCAAATCCCGGCAGGCCGAATCGCGTTCTGCCGATCTTTTTTCTCCATCTTTGCGGCCAACTTGTCGGACGTTCGCCCCATTTAATCCTCTCCAAGTCCCACTGGTCATAGGCGTTCAGGCTCCGCAATACTCTTCCCGCCGCCAGTAGGAAAAAGAACATCGCGGCTCCCCAAAGCAGCGGCGTCAATAGCAATCTCCAGAAGCTCTTTCCGGCATAGAATTGCGCCTCAAGAAACGGTTGGAGTCTGACCGTTTGCAGCCATTCCTCCGGCCCTTGTAGCAAGCCAGTCCAGCCGGCCTGCCGCGCCGCTGGCGAAAGCTGCACCGGGATTCCACGGTCGTCGCCCGCAGTTGCCGGAACCACGTCGGCATCCGTAGCCAGTTCCTGTTTCTCGTTTGGTGCGGTCTTGTACAACCAACGGACCTCGGTACTCGAAGCCAGGTTTGTTCCGAGCAAGGCGCACCTCAAATAGGCTCCAAGGTAGTAGCGTTGCATGGGTGTCCAGACCAGCCCATTACACAGAGACAACGCCCCGGAAAAGGCCAGTATTGCCATCGCAGGCAGCCACGGAAATCTTTTGGGAAACGGCATGTCATTCATGGTTTCCGTCGTCCTCCCACGCCCTGCGGTGCGAGAAAATCGTCGAGCAATTTACGAGCCTGTTGGAGCTTGCGCGCATCGGCTTCGTCGCGGATTTTGAGGATAGAATCGGGCAACATTTGCCTGCCTTCCGATGCCGCTTGAGCGCCAGTATGGAAGAGATTCAGCAGGGCATAACGTAGTGCCCAAACCTCGGCCAACACCAGTTCCGCAGGGTCGGCAGGACGCTTCCGTGCGGCCTGCAAAGCGGTCGCACGCAGCCATTCGGAGAGCGCCTGTCCCGCGCCTTCGGCGGCAGTTTCGATATCAGAAAGCTCCTCGGGAGTCAGCCGCGTGGCGGCTATTTTTGTGCGAAAACCGGGCTTCGCCTCTTCGCCGAATGGCAAACTGGACTGTGGCGCGGCCTGAATGCGACGAATACTCCTTGGGGAAACCGCCTTGTTGCTCATACCGAGTCCTGCTCTGCCGCCGTCAGCGGCGAAATGCTGGTTCACAGAAAGTTCTTACGCTTCAACGCGTTTACGTCGCTGACGCCAGCCGCGTTTTGTCGCAAGAACCAGTTCTCGCTCGCTACCACGAACATTTTCAAGAACTGATCCAATCTGCTGATACCGTGAACGTTAACCTGCGTAAACATCAAACCGCCAATCTGTCGCTCCGCAGTTCCCGTTTGGGGGTGACGTGTCCACCCTTCTTCCGGTGCGAAGCACCGCCGCTCTTACAGTTCGCCATACTCTCTCGCCAACGCGTCCCACAGACGCCTCACTTCGGGGGCTTGCCAGCCCCGGCGAAACAGACTCTTAATCGCCTGCCAATCGTCATGATGAAACGTGAGGGCGATCCCGTGGTCCCGAGAGCGCAACACGACGCCGACCTTTTCCACTTCGTCGAGCCACGTGGAGGCGAGGAAATAGCGACCTTCCCAGAAGATCAGTGTGTCGCGCAGTTCCAACCGTTCCAGTACCGTCCGAAGCTCCGCGATCCTCGGGTAATCGTAAAGCGGATATTGCAGAGCAAATCTTCCCGGAAAATGCAACCAGACGGAAAATTCCGTATCCGGCCCCCGATGAAATTCGAGACGGTATTCCCCCTCCTGGAACGACGGCAATGGCCCACGATTTCCCAATCTAGCGTCGGCCCCCCAAAACGCGCCATCCTTCAGGGGTTGTCCGTGGCGGAGGAAGTGGCCACGGGCGCACACGCGCCAGAGAATCGGCCAGTACGGTCGCAGCGCTTCGTTCAGCTTCTCGATGTTTAGAAATTTCTCGTTGTCCAGAATCATGTAGAGAAGTCGAGCCGTATGAATCGGTCGCGGAGTCTCGCTGTGAGCGTTCTTTAGCGTGTGAATTGTTCGGTTCACGGCCCGTCGTACATCGTCGTCTGCAATATCTTCCGAAGGCTTCGCCGCAGTTTGCCTTTCAGAGGGCAGATTGGTGAGAAGATAGGGGGCCATCGGACCCCTCTTTCTCTGTTTAGATACAAGTCCATAAACGGCAAGGAAAGCTTCAAGAATTCCGGCGAGAGATTCAAAGGAAATGTCCGTCTGGCCGGTATTTGCAAATAGCTCCGCACCCTGCTGACAGTAGTAGGCAACCAGGGTCCATTCGGCTTGCGAAAGCGGTAGCTTTGCGTCTACCTTCCCGCGAATCTTTTTAAGAAAATCGGTTGGCTCCGAGAGCAGATTTACGAACTCCAATCGCTCCTCTTTGGAGGACTCCAGAAGTTGCTTTGCTGCTTCGGATGTCGAGACTGGTTCGCCGCTCTTGGCGGCCATGATTTCCTTCAGAGTTTCGAGCCTTAGACGCAGCTCGTCGGAAATCCGAATGGAGATCACCGGCTGCTGCACTATCGCTGCCTTCTCCGTCATAAGGTCTCTTGTCATCAATTCCGCCTCCAAATAAATGTAACGTTACGTCTTGACTATATGTGTACACCTGCGCTACCGTCAAGTGCAATGTCGTTAAGAGGAGCGAATGTGTCTCCCCTCAGGAGTAGATGAACAATGCCCCAGCCAATCGTGATAAAAAAACCAGCCATGCCTCAGCTCGTCAACACGCGCAACGCCGCTGAGATTCTCGGACGCTCAGCAGCAACATTGAAACGATGGCGCGCCGAGGGAGTCGGGCCGAATTGGATAGAACTGCAAGGTCGGGTTAGTTATGATGTGAATGTTCTTTTGGAATACATCCAGAAGAACACACGACTTGCTTCCGTGCGGGCTGCAATGGAGGAAGCTCGTGAAGCTGTTTAAGAAAGCGAAGTCCAAGTTTTACTGGTATGACTTCACGGTGCGCGGACAACGCTACCGTGGGTCAACCAACGAAACAAAAGCGGCCAGGGCGGCAAAGGTTGCTGGTCTGAAACTCGCCCATGTGGTCGAGAATACAGATC
>PLHP01000062.1:0-9496 GCA_003138955.1 Acidobacteriaceae bacterium
ATGTATGTGGGATCAACCGATTCAGCCATCTTTAACGCAATGGCTACAGCCAGTCCGCTTAACGCGCAATTGAGCTCTTCCTGGACGTGGTCCCCGGCGGACCCCAGCACGGACAAGCCGTACTTCAAGGAGTTCGCGGCGCAGGGCCAGAACTTGTTCCAAGCCGCTGGTGACAGTAGTGAGTGGGGCTCGTCTTCTGTCAAGACTTATCCGGAAGATGGTGTGTACCTCACGTCGGTCGGCGGGACGGACTTAGTAACAGGCAGCGCGGGCGGTCCCTGGAGTTCGGAAACCGCTTGGGCCGACGGTGGCGGCGGCATTTCGCCGAACAAGTTTGCGATTCCCTCCTGGCAGACGGCCACGGCTAGCGCCTGCTCCAGTTGTTCCAAGACTTATCGCAACGGCCCCGACGTTTCGGCCAACGCGAATTTTACCTTCTACGTTTGTGCCAACCAAATTACTCCCTGTAGCGCCAACGAGTGGGGCGGCACCAGTTTTGCGGCGCCCATGTGGGCCGGCTATCTGGCTCTTGCCAATCAACAGTCGGTTGCCAACGGCAAGGGGCCGATCGGCTTCATCAATCCGGCCCTTTATACGATTGGCTTGAGTTCGAGCTATGACAGCGATTTTCACGATATCACCAGTGGCAGCAATGGCTATTCAGCAACAACCGGCTACGACTTGGCGACTGGCTGGGGCAGTCCGAACGGATCGGGCCTGATCAATGCACTGGCCGGAAGCCCGCCCAGTCCTGGCTTCAGCCTTTCCGGCTCACTGGCTTCGGTCTCGGTAGCGCAGGGCAGCTCGGGAAGCTCCACCATAAGTAGTACGGTGACCGGCGGCTTTGACTCGGCCATTACCTTGTCTGCAACCGGCCAGCCAACGGGCGTGACCGTGAGCTTCAGCCCAACTTCGATTACAGGGGCTGGAACTTCGACTATGACGATGACCGTGGGTTCGTCCACAGTCACCGGCACATATAGCATTACGGTGACCGGAACCTCGGGCAGCACCAGCGAAACGACCACGGTCTCCCTGACCGTGACCGTGCCTTCTAGCTACACGATCGGCGCAGCACCCGCCTCGGTTTCGGTGGCACAGGGGAGCTCGGGAAGCTCCACGATTAGTAGTGCGGTGACCGGCGGCTTTGACTCGGCCATTGCCTTGTCTGCGACCGGCCAGCCAAAGGGCGTGACCGAGAGCTTCAGCCGAACATCGATTACCGGGGCTGGAACTTCGACCATGACGATGAAGGTGGGTTCATCCACAGTCGCCGGCACTTATAGCATTACGGTGACTGGAACCTCGGGAAGCAGCAGCGAAACGACCACAGTCTCCCTGACAGTGACCGCGGCAACTCCAAGCTTCACCATCAGCGCAGCACCCACATCGATTAGCGTTGCCAGGGGTAGCTCCGGCACCTTCACAATCACCACGGCTATTTCTAAGAGCTTTGATAAGGCCATTACCTTGTTTGCGACGGGTCAGCCAACGGGCGTGACCGTGAGCTTCAGCCCGAATATCGTTACCGGGGCTGGAACTTCGACCATGATAGTTAATGTCGGTGAGGGCGCCGCGCTTGGAGACCACACCATCACCATAAACGGCAAGAGCGGAAGTGCGACCCACACGACTACGGTCACCCTCGACGTCCTGAACTAGTGACAGTGAAATGTTTCCGTGCTCGCTGCCTCGGCAGTCCCGTCAACAGCCCTTTTGAAACACCGCCAACCCCGCCGCTAAACCGCTGATGCCTCCGGCGAAGTAATACGAGGCTAAAGATCGTCCGGAGTGCGGTGAGATCAGCCGGATTGTTGATGAGCTGAGAGCTGACAGCCGCCCTCCTAATTCTCACTCTCCACCGGCTTCGCTTTCGGAGCCCGCAGCGCCTTCGCTGGCTTGCCCGGATTCGCTGGCGTGGCCGGCGGAATCGGCGGAGCCGGAGCCGCGACGGCAACCGTCCCTTTGCGGATCTCAATCGCTCCCTTGTCGCAGTTCATCACCAGCCGCGGGCCGTTGGTTCCGATCGAACCGCTGGCGCTTGATTGCCTGTCTTTATTGTCGACTTTGATTTCGTCGAAGTCGCTCGCGATCTCTCCTTCGCGCGTCCGCGCCTCAACTTTGATCGCCGTATTCGGCGGAATCGAAACCTGCACGTCGCCCCTGCGGTTGTCGATCTGGATATTCCCCGGCTTGTACAGCCCGACCGAGACCGTCCCGTTTACGTCTTCCAGGCGCAGGTCGCCCGACAAGCCTTCGAGCGTTATGTCCTTCGAGCGCGTCTTCAGGAGCATCGGTCCGCTCAGCGAATCGGCGCGCAGGTCGCCAGAATCCAGATCCATCCTGCCATCCAGGCGCGAAAATTCCATGTCCGTGCGCGCCGAGCGGAAACTCACCGTCTTGCTCACTCGAACCAGCCGGGTTTCCCGAAACTCTCCATTCACGTGCACCGCGCCATCCACATCTTCCACCGCCACTTCACCCGCCGCGCCCTGAACGGTCACGTCGCCCTTCACATGCCCCAGCCGGACAGAACCATTCTCCATGTCCAGCGAGACGTTTCCGGTGTGGTCGTTAATGTTGACTTCTCCGCGATGATGGTCAACCTCAACATTGCTGGCCATGCCCGCGATAGTCACAGCGCCTCGGCCCGAAGCGATCACCAGTGCGGTATTGACCGGCACATAAATATCCAAGTCGGTGGTCACGCCCTTATCGCCCGCACCCTGGGTATTGGCGTTCAGCGTGAGCACTTTATCCCCCTGCGTAATCGTAGGATCGGTCTTGGCGTTGTAGCGGTCGGCGTCCTGCTGATTTTCGGCGTGAACTTTTTTGCGCCAGGAGACCTTCACCTTTTTGTCGTCCGACACATTGACCGTAATCGTGCCGCGATCGTCATTGATGTGCAGACTATCGACGTGCAGGCTGTTGCCCGCCGCCGGCAAGGCGCTGCTGAGTTCGCCGCTGTAGTCGAAGCTGGACCCGCCAAAGATTTCGTTGATGCCTTCATTATCCCCAAGATCGATGTGGTCCCCGAGGTTCTTCCAGTCCACCCGCGCCGCCTGGGTTGCAATCAGTCCGGCCATGATCAGGAACAGCATCAGGAAAACCCCACCGACGCCAATGCCCCGCACCGGCTGGCCGTAGCGTTTAGCCTGTTCGTATTCGATCAGCTTCAGCGCGCCCCACAGGATAAGCAGGGCAGGCCAGAAGCGCGCGAACAGCGTTCCCAGGTGGTGGATATCCATCATCCCCATCGTCCCCATCAGGAACAGGATCCCCATCAGGATCAGCACGACCGGACCGGCAATCGAACGATGTGGAGGACGCGGAATCGGCGGCGGCATCATTGGGCTAGCCACGGTTCACCTCACCAGTTGGCGGCACAGGCGGAATCGGCGGAATCGGCGGCGCGGGTGGAATCGGCCCGCCCGCAATTGGCGGCTTGGCGCCAAACCCAGTGAACGGTATGTGTCCCTCCACCGATGCGCTTCCTTGCAGCAATCTCAAAGCGCCCACCACCAGCAGAATTACCGGCCAAGTGCGGTGAAAGCCAAGGCCGGACTCGTGCAGGTTGCTCAGCAGGAACAAGACGCCGATAGTAATAAGTATCGCCGGCCCCGAAACCCGCCGTATTCGGCAGCGCGCACATTGGCACATAGTAAAAGCCAGCTTGGGGCCGATCATCCGTCGTGTCCGGCAGCGCGAGCATTGACAGTCCGGACCATGCGAACCCAGCGTGCCCCAGTTGCGCAAGAACATCCAGCCGCCGATGAAGATCAAAATCACCGGCCAGAAACGATCCATTCCGAATTCGCCCAGGCCCATGGTGTGCAGCAGGAAGAGCACGCCCAGCAAAATAAGTACGATCGCACCCATCGGAATTCTGCTGGTCTCGATCTTTGCCCCGCCGCTAAAAGTTGCCGCCAGACCGTAAGGATCGGGAGGCGGCAGGCCGGCTTGAATGGCGTGCGCCGAACGCACCGCATCGACAATCTGGTAAATGTAGAAGAAGCTGACCGCGATGCCGCAGATGACTCCGAGAGCTTCGCTGTGCCCGTTGTCGCTGGCGCTAATCCCCGCAATCAGCACACCAAAGATGGCCAGATGCGCCAGTCCCTTGGCATATTGCCCGGTGTAAACCGCGCCCACGCCAAAGGGAAAGAATCCGGCAAGAATGCCCGCCACGGCCGGGTTGGGGCCACTGCCGCTTCCCGCAGGAGGCGGTGGATTAACCTGCCCGGAAGCTGCCGCCGGCGCCGTGCCGGGAACAAATCCCGCCGCCCCCGCCGCAACCCCTTCCATCTTCGCGCCCAGGCAGTCCTCGCAATAGATCACGCCCCGCACCGGACGTGTACAGTTCCCGCACAGTCCCTTTCCGCAAGTGCGGCAATAGGCCACTGCTGACGCATCGGCATGATTGGCGCAGTTCATACAAACCTCCGATTTATATTCGCGGTCAACGCCGCTGTTTCCGCGGCAGGTGAAGCATCCCTGAGCGCGGCTAAAACCGGCTGGCTGTATTCCTGGGAGTAGTTGCGATCCTGTCTTTGCTCTGGTTGCCCGCTGGTATTGTTCTTGCGATTCTCTTTCGGTTCCGCGGGGAGCGGTTCGGCGGGAGGGTTGGCCCGCTTCAACTCGCGCAGCTTCGATTCGATCTCGTACACGAACCGGATATTTTCGTAGTGCTGCACCACCCAGACCTGCGCCCCGTTATACGCATGACGCAAGGCCGCCGGCCGCAGGTCGACTTTCGCCACGTCCGTTGCCTTCACGCCCGCTGCGTTCAGCGCCAGCGAGAACGAGAAGAAGATCATCCCGAACGACATCACAAACCGCGGCTGCCGCACAAAGGCCGCCGCCGGTCTGAAGAAAGAAGCGGAGAAGGAATCCCACCACTCCCGCGCCCGCTCGCCGAAAGGAGTCGTCCTCCCGTCGGCCCTCGCCGCCGTCGCCGAAAGTGATCGCCGGCTAACCACTCCGCTCGTTGCCGTCAGAATGTTGCGGACCAGATCAACCGGAGGCTCGACTGCCTCCAGCGACCGCAGCCACTTCTGCCCCGCCTGCACCTCCGCGAACAGCGGACCGCAAACCCCGCAGACCCGCCGGTGAGCCTCGAAGCTCTCTTTGCGGGCCGCGCTCAACTGCCGTTTACCGTCCTGGGCGTCGCTGTCGGCGTCGCGGTCTATGACCTCGCTAAGCAGCGCCTCGAACTCCGCGCACTCGACCCCGTGCTTGCTTTCCTCTGGCATCAGATCACCTGCCTATAAGTACGTTGTAGGAGGCGCGCAAGTTCCGCTCGTCCCCGGTTAATTCGTGACTTGACGGTCCCCTCCGGAACCCTCAAAGCCGTAGCGATTTCCCGATAGTCCATGTCCTGTAAATCCCTCAGAATCACCGCCTCCCGCAGCTCCGGAGACAGTTTCTGCAAAGCCAAATGCACCATTTCCCGCGTTTCCCGGTGTTGCACCGCCGCATCCGGGGCCAGCCCCCGATCCGCGATCTGTTCGCTAAGCGGCTGCGCATCCTCCCGCTCAGAAGGCGCCGAATCCAAAGAATCCGTGATCCGGTCGCCCTTGGACTTCCGGAAGTGATCGACCAGCAGATTGCGGGTAATGGTGGTGACCCAGGTCATAAACGCGCCCTTACTCGCGTCATAGGTGTTCAAAGTCCGATACATCTTGATAAAGACCTCCTGGGTAAGGTCCTGAGCGTTGTCGGAATCCCCCGCAAACCGGTAGCAGACGTTAAAAATCCGCCGGTGATAGCGCTGCACGATCTCCTCCCAAGCCGCAGCATCGCCCCCAACGCAGCGACGGACCAGCAATCCGACAACCTGGGCTTCTTCCAAACCGAACTCCGTAACCGCGTAGCTTTGAAGGGGCATCGCTTAGCGATGCCGTAAGTTTCCGAAAATCAGACGCCCCTTCAGGGGCCCCGCCCCGAGTGTCTGCCACTGCGAGGCCGCCTTTAACAGCACAAGAGAAGTACGTTTCTGTCGAGCGGGAAGTTCCCTTGAATCATGGAGCTAGCGATTGTAGCAGGAGAAATGCAGGTGCGAGACCCACATTAGAGGAATGGATTTGTCACCACGACGCCGAAATATTTCTGCCCCGCATTGAGATCTTCCGACAGGATTCGCGCGCAACCAGCGCGTTCGGCCGCAGCGACGATCATTCCATCCCAGAGATGGATTCCGTAGGCGCGGCGTGCTTCGACGGCCCGCCGAACCAGTTCCCCATCGGATACAACCAGCTTGATCGCCGAAACCTTGTCCAGGATCGCGGTCACAGCATCGGGAGTCGCTAATGGCGAAGCTTTGTGAAGCAACGTGGATGCAAATTCGGACAAGACCTGCACCGAAATCACAAATTTCCCCGCGACCGCAGCCTCCACCAGTTCTTGCGCGACTCTCTGTTTCTCGCGATCATTGAACTGATACGCGCATACCAGCACGTTGGTATCGAGAAATTCAGCGCCGCTCATGCAGGTCTTCTCGTTTCCAGGTGCGCTTCCCCATGTTGAACTGATACTTTTCGAAGCTTTCTCGAAGCGCCTCCAACTCCCGGCGCTTACGCCCGGATTTTGCATGCTCAGCGGCCAGTTCTTGCAGATGCGCGCGCACCAGTCCGGTCAGCGTCGTATCGCGCTCGACCGCAATCTTCCGGACTTCCCTGACCAGATCATCATCCAGCGAAAGCGTGATATTCATGCACCCATAATAAGGGAAACCCTTAATATGGGCAAGTTGGACGAGGGTGAAGCCTTTGGATTGGCGCAGCGGTTTACCGCTGCGATAACTGCTTATTTCTATCAAGGGCTTCAGTGTGTGCGTGAGAACTGGCGCTTTGGCAATCCCGTGGAACGAAGAGCTTCGAGAATCCAGCCCGGAGGGGCGAACTAACTTAGCCCAGGGCTTCAGTGTGTGCGTGAGAACTAGAATTTTGGCGGCACGGTGGAACAAAGCCCCGCGCTCTTAGCCGCGAAGCGGCGTAAGAATGCAGCCCACGGCGCAAGCCGTGGAGAAAAGTGGAAGATCGACAAGCCCCAGCGGGGCGAAAGAGCAGTTCTCACGCACACTCTTCAGCGCTGGAAAAAGTGGGAAGAATGACCTAAGTCCCGGAGGGACGACCCAGTTCTCCCGCACACTACATTACCAATTTGTCATCCCGAGCGGAGCGAGGGATCTGCATTTCGCCGCGAACTGCAATCCCCGCAAGATGCAAATTCAGAGAGGCACCCTCCCCAGCGGCACAATAAACTGGATCCCATCAAAGTGCTTCCCCTGGAGCCGTTCATCATTGGTGACGAAAAGATCCACGTCAGCGCTGGCGGCGCAAGCCAATTGAATGGCGTCGGGAGCCCGAAGCGACCGTTCCAACCGCAGCGCCGCATAAACCTTGGCCGCTTTCACATCGAAGGCAATCAAAGTCGCCGCCGAAGAAATGGCATGTTCATACTTTCTGCAAAGTTCAGAGTCATTCCGCTCGGTGGGCTTCACCAGTATCTCGCCCAGCGTGAGAGTGGAAGTCAGCAATTGATCGCCCCGGTCGAGCATCTTCGAACGAAGCTGCCCAACGTCCTTTGAGAGCGCCCCATAGTCTTCGAACAGGTAAATGAAAAGGTTGGTGTCCCAAAAGACGCGACTCATTCCCAACCCTCACGCAGGCGACGTACATAATCGTCGGCATGTTCATCCGCCCATAGACGCTTTCCCGACCCCCGCAAAGCCAGCAGCGGATCCTCATTCAACGCATTGCCAGTCGCGACCGAACACCAGTCGCGATACCAACTGAGCAGGAGGTCGTAGCCATGCGGCAGGTCTTCAAGCTCGGGCGTAATCTTCGCGCCCTCCCGGCCCGGATGGTAGAAATCGCCCCGGCGGAAAAGCCGCCGCCGCCCCGGCCCAGTTTCGAACAGCATCCGATAACGCCCCGGATTCGGAGGCCGATTAGCCACCGAGTGTTGAATAACGTGAACGTAGACCCCGCGCCGAAGCGGTTTGTGCAGTCCTTCCCGCTCCGCCCGTTCGACAATCTCATCAACAGCGAAGTCCGTCGCCTCGGGACGTTCGCGATGCAGTAGAGCAGTAGCGATCCAAACTTCGTCCGCAACCTTCAAAGCAGTTTGGGTAGCCGTATTTGCCATGACGCTATCGCTTTCTATGATTTCAATAATACCATGTAATAATGTAATATCAAAAAGCTTATATCTCCGCAGATTGTGGTAGTGGCTATTCGTCCCACCACCCAAATTGTCATCCTGAGCGAAGCGAAGGACCTGCTTCCTGCCGCGGGATTCCCGGCCGCGTAAAGCTCAGGATTCTCCCGGAAGTCCAAGGGGCGCTGATCGCACCACAGTATCGAGGCCCACTGGGTACTGCGTACTGGCTACTGGGTACTGATTTTTCATCACAAACCACCTGTGAGCGCCATCACAGACGTCCAACCCACCATGCGCGACAATAGGAACTGAATGGGGCAGTGAAGAGGTGTGCCGTGAACCAAGACGGCCCTCGAAGCTGCCCCAAAGCCATTTTCAGCACAATTTGAGGAGCTAAGTCCTTATTCCAGAATATTTTGAAAATAAGTCCTTGGCGCTCTAGATTTTGGCGGGAAGACTCCCCCTAACTCCATGATTCCAAAGACTAGGGGGGAGGGGGTAGTAGTAAACACGGATTAATACCTTCCTAGTTAACACGTAAGAACAGGCCCGCTCAAAGGGAAATCAGGCTGCACGGCGAGAACTCCCTGACGCGTCCCAGCGAAGAAAGACTGCAGGGGTCCTTCGACTCCCGCCGGAACTTCACTTCGTTAAGTCCGGACTTCGCTCAGGATGAGATTCATGAACGGCCCGGCGAATCTCCAAAGTTATTTATAATCACTTGCTTCCAGTCTTTAACTTTTTACTGGGCAAGGACACGCATTGGCACTCGACGAAAGCATTTATGAAATTCGGCGCGAGAAGCTGAAGAAGATTGAGGCTCTCGGGCATCCGGCTTATCCGCGAAAGTACAACTACAGCCACACCGTGCCGCAGATTCTGGACGAGTACAGCGGGCAGACCACGGAGGAACTGGAATCTCCGCGGGTAACGGTGCGGGTTGCGGGACGCATCATGGCGATCCGGCTGATGGGCAAGGCCGGGTTCGCGCACTTGCAGCAGGACGGGCAGCGGCTGCAGATCTACGTCAAGAAAGACGCGGTAGGCGATCCCGGCTTCGAACTGTGGAAGCTGCTTGACCTGGGCGATCACATTGGGGTTCGCGGATATCTGTTTCGCACGCGCACGGGCGAGCTCAGCATTCATGCCGAGGAACTGACTTTTCTTTCGAAAGATCTACTACCTTTGCCGGAAAAATTTCACGGGCTCACCGACGTTGAATTGCGCTATCGCCAACGGTACCTGGATCTGGTGATGAATCCGGAAGTGCGCGAAGTGTTCTTGAAGCGCAGCAAACTGGTGCAATCGTTGCGGCGGTATTTCGATGGGCAGG
>PLHP01000062.1:9570-10974 GCA_003138955.1 Acidobacteriaceae bacterium
ATCAATCGCAACTTCCGCAACGAAGGCCTCGGCTGGAGATGGAATCCTGAGTTCACGATGCTCGAAGCGTACCAGGCTTACACCGATTATCTCGGCATCATGGACACTACGCAGGCCGCGATCGAGCAGGCAGTGAAAGATGTAACGGGCGGATCGAAGACGAAGTGGGGCGAGCAGGAGATCGACTGGTCACACGCGAACTGGCGGCGGATGACGATGCGGGAGGCGATCCTGCGTTTCTGGCCGGAGAAGGCTGGCGCGAAGCCCGAGCGCAGTGACTTCGCGGCGCGCGAGTCGGTCGAGGCGCTGGTCGAGCGCGTGCGCGACGCGGGGATTAATTTGAAGTACGATCCGGCGGCGCCGGTGGGCAAGACGATCGCTGCCATTTTTGAATCGGTGGCGGAAGAACACTTGATGCAGCCGACGATCATCTATGAATTTCCTACCGCGGTCTCGCCGCTGTCAAAGCAGAAACCGGATGAACCCGATTGGACCGAGCGCTTCGAAATGTTTGCCGGCCTTATGGAAATCGCCAACGGCTTCAGCGAACTGAACGATCCCGAAGATCAGAGGCGGCGGTTCGAAGCGCAATTAAAAGAACGCGAACGCGGGGACGAAGAAGCCCACCAGATGGATGAAAATTACATAAACGCGCTGAGTTATGGCATGCCTCCGGCGGGCGGGGTGGGCTTGGGAGTGGACCGGCTGGCGATGCTCTTCACCGACTCGCACACGATTCGAGATGTGATTCTGTTTCCGCTGCTGCGGCCGGAGAAAACTGCCACCACAGAGGACGCGCAGAACGCCGACAACGAATAGGGCTTCGCTTGCCGCTGCTTTCGAGTACCTAGGCGATCACTTGAAGTCCTGGCCTCGGTGACTCATTCTGAAGTCAGGTTGAGTTCGGTCACGGGCAGCGCTGCTGTAATGGCCACTTCGGGCGTTGGGTCGGCAGCGCTTTGCTCTTGTTATTCGCTACACGCGCCACACCAGCTAGCCGGCTGCGCTTGCGGACTTCTTGGTTGCGGTCTTTTCTACGACGGCCGGTGCGGCGGAGCGNNCTCGACTACGATCTCCCATCGCAGCCGAGACTTCCAGGACGCACGGGGAGAGGATGAAGCCGTGCTTAATTATTAGTATATAGATAGACATAATATAGATCAAGGGATTTCTGAACTCGACGCCGCAGCCCGCCTGGGCTGCCGGGCTTCACGGGTTTTTCAGCAGCCCGCCGGAAATCACGTCCAAGCATCACGGAATTGCTTGCTGATTGACACTGGCTCGTCTGCTGCCTAGACTGCGGTCAGTTGTTCAGGCTGTGACTTGGATCACTCCCAGACGCAGGGTGAGGATGTATTCTTGTAGGGATCGATTAGGGAACGAGGCCTCATGAGCTGGCTCCAG
>PLHP01000018.1 GCA_003138955.1 Acidobacteriaceae bacterium
CCACAAATTTCCCGGACGAGGCATAAATAAAGGAGAAGACTGATTTCCCAGCACGTCAGCGATTAACCTCTTTAACAGTTCGGCAGTTTCAGACCAAAGCGGGCAACTTCGCCACTTATCGCCCTTCCCATGCAGCCGGATGCGCAACGGCCCATCGAGGTCCACATCCGCGATGCGCAAGTCGGCGATTTCCTGCACTCGTGCTCCGGTGTTGTAGAGGATCATGAAGATAGCCCGGTCGCGGAGCGAAAGGATTCCTTGGCGCGGCAGGCCCTTGAACAGGGTTTCGATTTCGTCGTGCTCCAGATAGTCAGTTTGAGGCGGCGCAGTGCGTTTCATCGGAATCGCCTCGACGCGTTGAGCTTCGGCCAGCATCTCGGGATACTGGAGGCCGAGATAGCGATAGAAAGTATGCAGAGCGGCAAGCCTCTGATTGCGCGTGCTCACGTGGTTTCCGCGCGTGACCTCGATCATGTGGAGGAAGTCGAGCACTCGCTGTGCAGATAGGTCTGACAGGATCAGCCGTGTGATCGGGCGCCGACAAGTACTTGCGACATAAGCAAGGAAGAGTTTCAGTGTGTCCCGATAACTTCGAATCGAACCTGGCCGGAGCCCCTTCTGCGTCTTCAGGTAGTCTTCGAAAAATGCAAATATTACCTGCCCCACGCTTTTCATCGGACGCCTCCTTTGGGAGCCAGAATCTGGAAGCGTTGAGCAGCTTGATGCAGGAGTTCCTCGGTGATGGTCAGGTACACAGCCGTGGAGTTGGGATCGACATGCCCCAAGAACGTAGCGAGGTGCATGAGCCGGCAGTTAGGATCGATGCCCTGCCGGTACCAGCGAAGCAGAGTGGCTACGGCAAAGGAATGTCTAAGATCATGAAGTCTGGGTGGGGATACCCCCGGTGGAATATGCAGTTGCAGCTTGGGTAGGAGACTATGGAAAGTTTGGCTGATCGTCCCCTCGTGAATGCAGCCTCGCTTGGTGAAAGAGAACAGAGGCCGTTCGGGCGCGGCATTGCTCCCATGTCGTTGCTCCACGTAGCGATTGAGACGCAGCGCCAGATTGGGACCCATGGGCACGATTCGGCTTTTGCAAAACTTGGTTTCCCGGATGAAGAGCAAATCACGACTGAAGTCGGCATCGGCCAGCTTCAGCCGAACTACTTCGCCTACTCGGAGTCCCAGGCCGTACAGCAAAGCGAAGATCGTTTCGTAAACCAGGCCTCGATACCGTGCCATTGGGTTTTCCTGCAGACTTCGCCCTACAGCGAGTAATTGCTTTGCAGTGTCGAGATCGAACAGATACGGAATTCGGCCCCCAGTTTCTGGGCGAGGAGAGGCAGTGACGGGATTCCGCTGTATCCATTGCTGCATGACGGCGAAAGCAAAGAAGCGATGAAGGACTCCAAGCAGATGGTTGTAGCTGCGTGGGCTTACGCGGGGGCGAGACTTTAGAAAATCGTCGATCACGAAACTATCGATTGCTTGCCAACCCGCGATGTGGCGGCTCTTTAGGTAACGGTCGAAGAGGCGCAACACCTCCGCATCGGCGCGATACTTGCGATTTAAGGCTCGCTTGAACTGCACAAACTGGCTTAGGAAGGGAGCCAGAGAGCTCAGAAGAACGGGAGAGTTCATAGTTCCTCCCCATCGCCCATGGCGACTTCCCGCAGGGATGCGATCGCAACCTTGCTGTAAATGCGAGTGGATTCCGGCGAGCGATGCCCCACATAATCGCCGATTGTCTTGAGTGGAAACTCGGCGTCGATCAGACGTTGGACACAGGTGTGCCGGAGCGTGTGCGATCCCGCCCTGCGCACTTGAATCCCCGCCTTGTAAAGATAGAGCGCCACACTGGATGACACGGCTGCGGCAGTGATAGGCGCTTGCGGGGCGTAGATGCGGAAAAACAGATGGCGATCCTCGGTCTTGGGCCGGCCATGTTTGAGATAGTCGATGATCGCTTCTGCGACAACTCCCGCGAGAGGATAGACCGTGGCGTGCCCTGCCTTGCGCGCCAGGACGTGAAGTCGTTCACGCTTCCAGTCAACATCATCCAGAGTGAGCCTTGCGACCTCATGCGCCCGCACGCCATAGGTCACCAAGAGAAGCAAGATAGCGTAGTCCCTCCGTCCCCGGATCGTCCTTCGCTCCACTGCTTCTAGCATGCGGCGGACTTCATCCCAGGTGATGGAACGTGGCACATCGTCCAGCCGAAATACCTGCGCCGTTCCGACTGCTGCACTTAGATCCCGGTTCGTAATGCCCTCGCGGTGACAGAAGCGCAACAGTCCACGCAAGTGACCGCACAGATCACGACGGGTGCGCGGGCCCATTTTCGGCGTACGCTCGATGATGAAAGCCCCCAAAAGTGCCGGTGACAACTCGCTGAACGAAGTGACGCCGACTCGGGTGAGGTAAGCTGCAAACTCGCTCACGTGGCGACGGTAATTGCGAATCGTGATTTCCTGAAATCCGCATTCTCTGCGCAAGTACTCAGCAAACCCCGGAACTGCCGATTCGAACGGATATGACCGGCGGTGGCGATTGCGCGTAACGGGTTCCTTGCAGGCCAGATTTAGCATTTGCCGCACACCACACTCAGCGTCTATCGAATGTTTGCGCAGAGCGACGGCCGTTTTTGCATGGGCCCCGTGTTGCTCCAACCACAGCGACACGAACTCCTGTATATGGGCCTTGCAAGAGGCAATATCTCTGCAGCCATTCTTCTGTGCGAACTCGGCAAATTGAAAAAGCAGCGGCACTCTCCGATAGACAACGAGGCGCGAGTACCCACGTGCTTCCAGCCATTCGAGGTAGCTCTCGATTTGCGGGGCCAGCCAACTAGCACGGATTCTGTCGAGGGTTGAAGGCTTAACGTAGTAGTCTTCGAGCATGAACAACCTCCATTCGGAAATCTCCGATGGAGGTCCATGATCCGCCTGGCTGCAGCGGTTAGGTCAACAGTTTGCACTGTGGCTGCGGACAGATTGAGTTCCTCTAGACTTGTTTGACAGTTTGACAATCGGTTGCAGGCACTCAACTTCACTATGCCGATAATCCACGAATTAGGTTAGTGGGTGATCAGAAGGGCGGGTCTTGCTTTCTTCAAGGGACGAGACCCAGCCGGCTCTTGAGATTTGAAGGCACACCATCGTTCCTCTCCGACATTGAGTCGGGTGCTATGCTTTGGTATCGGTCGAGGGGGCAATCGTGTGAGCGTCAAGAACGAAAACAGGCAGTTGCCGGAGTTTGACGTTGACTCTCTCTTGAAGTCTCCGACTGTTACCATACGGGACACGTACTGCCGAGGAACTTGTCGATATCAGAGCCCAGAAGAGTGCACGGTAACCACGCAGCTTGTATACCCTTATCGCGGTGTCTATGTCCGACATGTCGGACAGAACCAGACCGTCGCCGAAGCGAACCAAGTACTTTTTTTCAATGCGATGGAAGGCTACAGGGTTAGCCATCCTGTGTCCGGTGGCGATGCCAGCCTAACGTTGGTCGTCGAAGAGTCGCAACTGCATGAGCTGGCGCCACTCTCTCTCCTTCAGGATGGACCGAGAGTGACATTTCGTCAGCCGCGTCTCAGAGTTGACGCTCGGACTCAAGCGCTGGTGGCGCTGCTCCGGCACAGCCTGCGCGAAAAGACCGCCGAACCTCTGGAGGCAGAGACCTTGGCGTTGACGCTCGTGCAGCGGTCCCTCGGACCACGTACCACGCGCGCCGCAGCCGCTAGCTATGGCCGGCAGCGTCTCGTGGATCGTGTGAAGCTCGTGCTCGCGAGCGATCTGGCCCGACGTTGGACTTTGGCCGACATTGCCGCTGAAGTTCGCGGGTCCCCGGTTTATCTCACAAGGGTTTTTCAGCAAGTAGAAGGCCTTCCCCTATATCGGTATCAATTGCGCCTCCGGCTGGCGCACGCACTCGACCGTCTTGGGGAATACTCAGATCTTACTTCGTTGGGCCTGGATCTCGGGTTCTCAAGCCACAGCCATTTCAGCGCAGCATTTCGGCAGATCTACGGCCGCTCCCCATCCGAGTTCAAGCAGTCGTTCCGTCGCTGATCCAACCTCCAGCAAATTGGTAAAGATTTCGACAGCGGGTTCGCTGCCGGCCATGGCCTACTTGTCTCACCCGGACCTCGGGTAGCAGAGGTGAGAATCATGGCTGAGAAGACTTGTGCGGCTTGTGACTGCAAGCTGGAGGGAGATTCGATCAAAGTGAAGATCGGAGGCAAGACGGTTGAGGTGTGCTGTGACGATTGCGCGCAGAGGTTGAAGGAAGCCGATACTTCCGCCAGAACAAGGAGAGGTTGAGTCTTGGAACAAAACCAAGCAGTTGTCATGATGCGCGGTTGTCAGAGCGTAATCCGAGAGTGTGCGTTATCAGTAGCTGCTGTCGCAGCGATGACTCTCGGGATTTGTGGGGCGTTTGAGACGACAGCCCAGGCGGAGACCTGGATGGTTCGACATAGCGTAGATACCCCCTCGGGGAGAATTAGTTATCTGGAGCAGGGCAAAGGGCCGGTTGCGTTGTTCGTGCACGGCGTTTTGTTGAACGGATATCTGTGGCGGCATCAACTCGCAGATTTGTCCGATGTGCGGCGGTGCATTGCAGTGGACCTCCTGGCCCACGGCGACACAGAAATCGCTCCCAATCAGGACGTTTCAGTGACTGCCAACGCGAAAATGCTCAAGGAATTCCTCGACGCACTGAAGGTCGATCAAGTTGATCTCGTCGGCAACGACAGCGGTGCGGGCATCGCGCAGATTTTTGCGGCCCTGTATCCGGCTCGTATTCGCAGTCTCACGCTGACCGACGGCGACACTCGCGACAACTGGCCACCCGAGGCTTTCAAGCCGTTTCTCGCGATGGCAGCCTCGGGGGGACTGCCGGGAACACTAAACGCGATGATTGCGGACAAGAATGTCTATCGTTCGTCCCAGGCTTTGGGGCCGGCGTACGAGCATCCGGAACTCGTCAGTAACGACACCATCGAACAGTATCTCTGTCCATTGGTGAGGAACGAGCAGCGCACGCGGGATTTTCAGAGTTTCCTGGGGGCTTTCGACAACAAGCACACGCTCGCCATCGAAGATCGTCTGAAGACTTTGCATACACCAACGCTGATTGTGTGGGGAACGGACGATGTGTATTTCGACGTGAAATGGTCGCGGTGGCTCGCGGACAACATTCCTGGAACGCGGCGGCGAGTCGAGTTCAAGGGCGCCCGAATCTTTTTTCCCGAAGAACGCTGGCAGGAGTTCGACAAGGAACTTCGCCTGTTTTGGGAGTCGATCGATCAGGCCGCAAACGCGAAACTATCCACTGTGCAAGCATCGGCTGCCGTTGTTGCGCAATGGAATGAGATTGGTCGAAAGCTGATTGCGATTGCCCAGGACCTGCCCGAAAACAAGTACGAATACAAGCCGAATCCGCAATCTCGCTCGTTTGTTCAACAACTCGTTCACGCCGCCGGATCGATGTATTACTTCACCGACGTAGCTCAAGGAAAACAAGCACGATATGGCGACGACCCGCCACGTAGCGAATGGGTGACAAAGGATGATGTGGTGGCATTTGTCAGCCGCTGCGTGAAAGACGGTGGCGACGTGCTCGCGGCGAAGGGAGACTCTGGCTTGAACGAAGCCGTGAACGATGGGTCACCGCACCTCGTTCGCTTGGCGGATCTCGCCTATCGAATAATCGAGCACTCGGGCGAACATTACGGTCAACTGGTGGCCTATTACCGGATCAACGGTATGATTCCTCCCGAATCGCGGCGGAAATAGCCACTTCAATCTTTGGATCTTCGAGACAGACTAGCAACCGAGGGTAAAACTTCATGAATCGCCGAGAGTTCGTTTGCTTGAGTGCGGGCGCAATCACGATGTCGTTCCTGGGTGTGCGCGATCCCGAGTGCTACGCGTCCGGAGCCACATCCGCGCCAGGTCTGCATGAAATGTCCGTCGCGGAATTTCATTCAGCACAGAAGTTCACGACCACCGACGAGGGCCGCATTGCATACATCGACAAAGGAAACGGCCCGGCCGCACTATTCCTACACGGTTTTCCCCTGAATAGCTTCCAGTGGCGAGGCGTAATTCCTCAACTTTCAAAAATAGGGCGTTGCATCGCTCCGGATTTCTTGGCGCTTGGCTACACCGAGGTCGCCGATGGACAAAGCGTGGCACCTCAGGCGCAGTTGAAGATGTTGCTGCACCTTCTGGACAAGCTATCGATATCCTCCATTGACATCGTTGCGAACGATAGTGGGGGCGCAATCGCACAACTGTTCGTGGCGCATCATTCTGACCGGGTTCGCTCCTTGCTGCTGACAAACTGTGACACGGAGCCGAACAGTCCGCCTGCAGCAGTTTTGCCAGTGATTGAATTGGCGCGTGCGGGAAAATTCGCCGACGAGTGGCTGGTTCCCTGGCTTTCGGACAAGGTACTCGCAAGGTCGGAAAAGGGCCTCGGGGGGCAATGCTATGCAAATTCGGCCCACCCGACTGATGCAGCCATCGAAACGTATCTTAGACCTCTAGTTAGTTCGCCGAAGCGAAAGGCGCTCACAAACGCCTATGCAATCGCTCTCGCTCCGAATCCGTTGGCCGGAATTGAATCTGCGCTCAGGAAAAGTCATGTTGCGACGCGGATTGTGTGGGGAACTGCCGACAAACTCTTCTCCCAGGCAAGCCCAGATTATCTGGCGCGCACGGTTGGCAACTCACTGGGTATTCACCGTGTATCTGGAGCGAAACTCTTCTTCCCAGAGGAAATGCCGAACGTGATTGTCGACGAAGCGAGATGGTTATGGAGTCTCTGAAATGAACAGGAAAGGACCGCGTTATGAATAGATTTCAACAGCGAAGGACGATCTCGTGGGTTCGTGTGCTCGTTGTGGCCGGCACCCTGATCTTTTCAGAGTTCCAAACGGTATTAGCTTCAGACCACTTGGATACCCCCACGGTGATCGCAGATCCTGCGGCCGACATTGGCGACATTTTTGCATGGACTTCCTCGGACGGAAAGCGTCTCAATCTGGTGATGGACATTGTCGCCCATCAGTTTTCCGATCGACTGCAGTACGTATTCCACGTCGATAGCGGAGAGCGATTTGGCAAGACTACCGCAACAACGTTGATCGTGTGCAGGTTCGATGCAGCGAACACCGTAGAGTGCTGGGTCGGCAATGCCGACTATGTTCACGGTGATGCGAGTAACACAGTAGGAATCGAAGGCAAGAATCGGCGATTCCGAGTCTTTGCTGGGTTGCGCGATGATCCATTCTTTAACAACGTGAAGGGCACACGGGCGGCGTACAACGTAGCTGGGGCTGCGCTGCAGCATGGAACCACGACCGACGCCGCGGGTTGTCCACAGTTCGACGAGGCTACATCTCGCTCGATCCTGGATACGTGGCGGCACACCGACGGAGGTCTGGCGACGAACCTTCTGGCCGGCTGGAAGTCATCGGCACTTGTGCTCTCGATTGACCTCGATGTCGTTAACTCTGGCGGGAAACTTCTCGCAGTATGGGGTGCGGTCCACAAGTTGCCACGAGTGAAGGCGTGGCCGAAAGAAGGCACAAAGGGTCGGATTCCGGCTATTCCAAGACTGGGCGAGCCGATCGAACGCACGGCGCGGCCGTTAATAAAAAACGGGCTGGTAGGCGGGCCACTCGCACCCGATGCGATAAGTAATCAGCGGAAGGAAAGCTACAACCGTGTCGGCCGCACGGGTTGGGCTCAGTTCTCGACTTATATCGAGCAAACTCTTGGACTTTACGACGGATTCGATGGGAAGTGTGGAAATCAGTGGCTCTCCGATCCGAACGCTAAGGGACCGGTGCGGTATCAAACTCTTGCGAAGATTCTTGCCGATGATCGTCTGTGGGTCAACAGCAAATCAAGCGTCTGCACTCAATTCCTCGCGGTTGAGTTTACGGAGTTCAAGACCCCGGGGGCGTTGAGCGGCGACTGTGGCGGCAGGACACCCAACTACCCCGCGCCCAACATTTTTAGGTCATTGTTGACAAACGGTACGACTACCGGCGTCGACGACGGTCTCAGAGGTGACGACAAAGTGCATTCGACGACCGACTTTCCATTTCTGGCGGCACCATGAAACGACGTAGACACTCAGACGCTTGCCTCGAACGAGTAGCGAGGCGTAGTAGGAGTTTTTCCTTGCCGGGAGACTACAACATGAAACGATATGGAAACTGGACAGCTTTTCTCGCGGCAATACTAGCGACTTGTAGCGTTTCGCAAAGCGCGCAGGTTGCCGATCCGTTGTTCGACACAACGAGCAGCACAATCGCGATCAAGAATCTAGACCAGCAGATCGACCAACTGGGAGACGACCCTGCCGTTGTAGAGTTCCTTCTTGTCAGACAGCGGTTCCTCAGTGACTACGAGGCATTGGATCGAGCGTGTGCGCTTACGGAAAGTCGATCCGAGACAAGTGGAGATCTCTTACGACGTGCTCGGACACGCGCGGCGGTACATCGGTTCGCGGATGCTCTCGCGGACATAGCAGCCGCTAAGCGCAAAGGCGCAAACCCGGAAGAAACTGAAGGGCTGCGGGCATCGATACTGGTGGCTACAGGCCGCGCAGATGAAGGAATTCCAGAGCTCCAAGCGGCCGTGGTTCGCCGCCCAGGATTTGCATCTCGTAGCGCGCTGGCCGCCGCGTACGCTATCGTCGGCCGCCTCACCGAGGCAGATCGCTTGTATGCCGCGGCGCTTGGAGACCTCGACACCACGTTGCCCTTCCCGTATGCGTGGATTTATTTCGCGCGCGCCTCGATGTGGGCCGATAAGGGCAACGATGCAGCACGCGGAGAGGCGCTCTATAAGCGGGCGCTCACCTATCTTCCGGAGTTTGTCACAGCGAATGCTCATCTCGCCATGCTCGAAGCTGCACGCGGAGATACAGTGTCTTCGATCGCGCGGCTCGAACGCATCGTTGCATCGAGTAACGATCCCGAAGCGATCGCTTTGCTGGGGACATTGCATGTCCAGGCCGGAGACGCGGTGCGTGGCGGGCAGGAAATCTCTCTGGCACGGCAGCGGTACGAATCGCTTTTGGCTCGCTATCCGCTGGGGTTTGCGGATCACGGTGCCGTCTTCTATCTCGGACCTGGTGCAGACCCGGAGCACGCATGGGTTCTGGCGCAACAGAATCTTGCGAATCGCGAGACGGATCGTGCCGTTGCGCTCGCAATCAGGGCAGCAGAGGCAAGTGGTCATTATTCAGAGGCCTGCGCTTTGTTGCGAAAACATCCAGACTCCATAAGGTCCGTTCAGCTGCAAATCTGGAATCCAGATCCGAAATCCGGTTCATCAGTCCAGCCATCGGGAGGGAAAGATGCCCTTGATCCACGTCACACTCATTGAGAATGTCTTCTCGCAAACACAAAAGCAGGAAATGATTCAAAAACTGACAGATGCAATGGTCTCTATCGAAGGAGAAAAACTGCGCTCTCTGACATGGGTAGTGATCGATGAGGTTAAGGACGGCAACTTGGGCATTGGGGGAAAGCCGCTATCAAGCGGAGACGCTCGCGAGCTATCAGGCAGCGAAAGGCTACGCACGTAAAGACAACGAACGGGTGTGAATCGAAAGGAAGCTCATGACAGCTTGCAAAGATTCTGCGCAGAGTACAGTTAGCGGCTGGGATGAAATTCGAGCCGCACAAAAGCTTAAGACCGAGACATTCCGCAACCTGCACATTCGGGGAAATCCGATTGTACTCTTCAATGCCTGGGACGCAGGAAGCGCCCAGGCCATCGCTGCAGGCGGTGCTAAAGCAATCGCGACCAGCAGTTGGTCAGTCGCCGCTGCCAATGGTTTCGTAGATGGCGAGCGGATTCCGTTAGATCTCGTGATGAGCAATCTGCGCAGAATTGTGAATGCTGTGGAAGTGCCGGTCACGGTTGATCTAGAAAGTGGCTATGGCGATGCACCCGACGCGGTCGCCGTGACGATGCGCATGGCCATCGAGGTTGGCGCCACAGGTTGCAATTTGGAAGACAGCTTTCCAGCTAATGGGAAACTTCGGGAACCATGCGATCAAGCAGATCGCATTTCTTGCGCTCGACAAATGGCCGATGAAGCGAATGTCCGGTTCTTCATTAACGCCCGGACAGATGTATTCTTCCAGCGGCCTGCGGTGCACCCCGACAATACGATGCTTGAAGAGGCGATCGAGCGAGCACGCTTGTATGCTGAAGCCGGTGCGGACGGACTCTTTGTTCCTGGCCTTGCGGATATCCACTTGATCAGGCGCTTAGCGGAAGGATCCCGATTGCCAATCAATGTCATGGTCGTTGGTGAGAGTCCATCTGTCAGCATACTCGCACAAAATGGCGTCGCAAGGGTAAGCTACGGCCCTCGCCCTTACTTACTAGTGATGAAGGCGCTCGAAGAGGCAGCGCGGGCGGCGATTTGATATCGATGTCCGGAAAGGCATTCGGATAGTCGCACGAGAAAAACGCCTGCGCAGAAGTTGGATCGCTCTGATTTTAGCTGAGTCTGACAGCCTCGAAGCGTTCTCCCAGTAGCGGTGTACGGTCAAGTCTCGGCTATGACACGTTATGTGCCCCTCAGAGTGGCCGCCACCAGTTCCGGTGAGCCGTTTGACGTCCTCGGCCACAAAACGATCAACGACACAAAAGGCATTCAGTTTTCAAGCACAAGGCGTCTTGCAGCCCTTGCTTGTCCGCACTATCGAAGATGACAAGTACGAGGTAATAGCCGGAGCGCGGCGGCTGCGCGCCGCCAAGCTCGCGGCCTTGGAAGAAGTGCCCGTTCGTGTNNTCGGACGCGGCTTGCGTCGAAACACAGCTGGTTGAAAATATTCAACGTGAAAATGCTCATCCGTTGGAAGAGGCATTCGCGTTTCATGGCCTTTTGCATACGGATGGGCTTCAATACGACATCGCCAGCTTGGCGGCGAAGACCGGGAAGAGTCCGGCATTCGTGGCGACGCGCCTTCGCTTGGTAGAGTTGCATTCGTCCATCGCGGAGGCGTTCTTGGCAGACGAAATCGGCGTGGGCCATGCGCTCGAAATCGCCAAACTGCCGCAGCAGGAGCAACAGCGAGCGTTTGAGGCCGCGTTTCATACTGCGTGGAACGGCGGGAAGGAAACACGCATTCTGCGCCCTGTCCGCGACTTGACGGCATGGATCGAGCAGAACATTTTGCTCTCGCTTGATTCGGTGCCGTTCGACAAGAACGATGAGACGCTTGTGCCGGAAGCGGGAAGCTGCGCCAACTGCCCGAAGCGCACCGGCTTTAACACCTTACTTTTTGATGCGGGATTACGAGATTCTTGCACCGATAAGGATTGCTATAACAACAAGCTGACGAAGGATGTCGAGCGTCAGATCGCCGAGAAACCGCAATTGGTGCAGATTACGAACGAATGGAAAACTCCCGGAAACAACGCAGTGCTGGGCCGAAACCAATACGTTGCCTTGAATCTCACCGCCAAGTCGGCGAAATCCAAGAAGCCACTCTCGCCCTATCAGAAACCATGCAAGCAAATGATCGAGGCCATTGTGGTAGACGGGACCGAGCGCGGACGGACTGTAAAGGTCTGTTCTGAGCCGACCTGCCCGGTACACTTCGCCGACCGCCGCGCTCCCAACCCGCAGCAGATAGCGAGGGAACGCGAACAACGCCGGAAAGAACTGGAACGCCAGAAGCTAGAAACTACCGTGCGTCACCGCGCATTGTCCGAAGTGCTCAAGCGCATCGGCGCACCGCTCGAACGTGCCGACCTTGCGCTGGTTGCGAGCACGCTTTTGCACAAACTTGATCCGTTGCGGAAGGAACTGCTGGCGCGGCGGCACAAGTTGGTCGAAGGCACGGCCAGCGAAGTGACGCTCCCCCAGGTGCAGCAGGCCATCGCTCGGATGTTGCGGCAGGCCGACGAGGGCGCACTTTTAAAACTGCTGATCGAAGTCGTTTTGCTGGAATGCACAGATCGGGCGCCAACCAGCGACCCGGATGTGCTAGTCGCAACGGCAAAACGGCATCGCGTGGACATGGATAAACTCCGCAAAGCCGTGGAGCAGGAATTCACCGCGAAGCGTGCGAAACTCGCCGCCAAACAAAAGAAGGCTGCGAAAAAAGGTACAACGAAGACCGCAGCGTAGCCTGCTGTGAAACTACTCAGGCGCTCGGCAACTGCCCGAGCGCCTTTTTATACTTGGACTTTCATTTCTTGCTCGCTAGCGGAGAGATCGTTTCTTCTGTCGCCAATCTGCGTCCAGCCCGAAGTCCCACCCTTCAAAGGTGTCCTGCTAACGCAGGAGGCTTGTATTATCCCACCCGACGGGCTGGTGCGTCGGCCTTGACGCGGATCGCAATGTTACCGGCGCAGGCTCTATCGCAATGCCGCCAGATCCCCGAAATGCCGGGGTTGCAAGACTTCAAATCCCTTTTGCGGAACTTTTCGATATCGCCATACCTTTCCTGTCAGAGCAGACGCGTTCTCACACCAGTTCTCAGCTGCAGCATCTTTTTGGGATACCTCTGACGATTCCATTCCCTTCGTCTCGATCAACCAATGCTGGCCCGCCGAATCCAGCGCAACGAAATCGGGATAGTACGAACGCAGGTTCATGCCAAAGTCTACGTAGTCAATCGAGAAGCCAAACGGTTGCGGCAGCTTGGCAAAAGCGCTGATGTCTTCCGCGTCGTCCAAAAAGCGCGCAAAGCTCTTCTCGAAATCGTTATCGCAGGGAATCATGTTGAAGACGCAATGATTCGCTTCGTACACCTTGCGGGACCAGGGAAACGGCTGACAGGCGGAGAGCATACGAGCCGGTTCCAACAGTTGCGGCTCTTGCTCGGCGATACTTAGCTGCTTCAGAACCTTGCTGAATTCTTGGATACACACGTAGGACGCTACCTGCGTGCTCATAGCTCTCACCGTAGCCATGTCGCTCAAATCCACTCGGCGACCGAAGGCTTTGTCCTCGAAAAACTGGCGAACTTTCGGAGCCAGCGCCGCGAATTGCGAGGGTAGCTTAACCGCTTCGGCAATCCGGCGCGCATAGTATCCGATCAACTCTTGCGCTGTCTGTGGCTGGGGAACCTTGTAATCTCGCTCAACGATTTTCTGGAGAGTAATAATGTCGTGGCCTTCGTAGCGGAAAGTTTTGTTATTGGGGTCATCGGCGCCGAGCGGCAGGAGCATGGTCTGGAACGCCATCACATCGAGTGACGCGATTTCCTCCGCCAGGCTCTTCTTCCGCACCAGTGTTGGCGTCAGCACAGGCAGACCAATATCGAATTGTTTGCGCTCATCGAGCGGCATAATCGTGACGATCCGAAGTTTGTCCTTGCCCACTTCGAACGTATCAAGCTGCAACTCCTCCAACTTCTCAAGATCATCCACGAATTCGAGAAACTTCCGGTTGCCAATGATATCGACGCGCTCGGTATAATCGGCGGTAAGGTCGCGGAACATCAGTCGCAGGCCGCGCCCAATCGCTTGCTCGGGAAGGATGTTCGCCTTCGACGTGTAGGGCCGCAGGCCAACAACGACCGTTACGTTCTGCACGTCCCAACCTTCACGCAACATCATGACGCTCACGATGGCGTGAATCGGATTGAGCGGATCGTCAACACCCTTCACCGCCTTCCGGGCCGCCTCCAAATCTTTTTTGCTCACCTCACCTGATCTGTCAGTGTGAATGATCTGGGTTTTTCCGTCGCCGAATTCAGCCGGATAGGCCTTCGCCAACCAATCCGCCACATCATCCGCATCTTCTGTGCTATTCATCATGATGAACAGCACCGGCTTCTTATGGAGCGGCTTGAGCTGCTCAAGGTATTCTTTCCAGCGCTCCACCGCTGCAGTCAGGTAACCTTTATACCGCACGCTGGCGTAATCCGAATTTGGCTCGGGGATTTTCGCCACACCCTTCACCGGCCGTTTCACGATGTTGTCGAGAATCGCCTGTTTAAGCGGGTAATCGGAGATTGTCCACGGAAAAATTCCGCCCTTTTGGAATCGCGGAGTGGCAGAGAAATCGAGCTGTGCCGCGAGCGGCGTCTTCTCGTGTAACTGATGAATTATTTCGTTCCACTTAAGGGTTTCATCGTGAGTGTGGTGGGCCTCGTCGTTAATCACAAGCAGCCGCCCCTTGCGGTGAGCAATGCGCTCAGCGAAATCGGACTGCTCCAGTTTCTGTGTAGGAGGCTTAGGGCCCAACACCGCGGTCATGGCATCCGGCTCGTCGTCTTTTGCACGGTCGGAGCGGTCATGAAACTGATGGATATTGGTGAGGAAGAGCACTCCTTCGGAGTGCGCCCGCTCACCCTCCCCCCGCATTACGCAGTCGAAGTCCCAGAAGATGCCGAATTCCTTGGGACGGATCGGATCTTCGCGGAAAATGTTGCCATTGGCGAAATCTCCTTTTAATCGCTCCAACACGATGACATTCGGAGCGATGAGCAGGAAAGTCTTGGCGTAATCTTTGGCAATTTCATCCTGCTCCCGCATGGCATTGAAGTATTGCCATGCGATAGCGAGAGACATGACCTTCGTCTTACCGCTACCCGTGGCCATCTTGGTGCAGTAGCGGGCGAATTCGTCGTACTGAGCAAGTCGGAGGTCGGGTACGTTCTGGGCATACCGCTCAAGCAAATCTTTGCGAGTGCGGACTTTTTCCACTTCCCAGACATAGATAAGCGTCTCGATCGCTTCCCGTTGCGAATCGTGGTATCTGAAAGGCCGTCCAGTTTTGAGTTTGTGATCCGCGTCGAACCAATAGCTCAGTAGGACGCCCGTCGTGTCGGTGATCCCCTTGCGCCCGCCCGCCTTCCAAGATTTGACCGCCTCACGCAGCGCAGGAACGCAAGCCCCCGAGCGCAGCTTAGCCGTGATATCCAGAAGGCTGGGCGTTTCGTCGACAGGTTTTTTGCGCCGAGGCATAACTTTAGCTATGGAGATTAAGAGGCGTAAGCCGACCCCATTTCTGCGAGCCTCATTTAATCTCAATACTCAGCATCTTGGTCGTGTCATTTCCCAAAATGTCGATGACTTTTACCACGACCGCGTACTTACCTGAATCCACGTACTCGTGCTTCACTGCCAACTCCAACTTTGGGTCCTTCCGCGTTCGGTAAGACTGCCACTGGTTATGGAATGTGTCGTCCTTGAAGTCCCAATCCACTGCCCAATAGTCCACCATCTGGCTCCAGCTCTTGATGGCACTGCGCACTTCCGCAGGCACGTCATCGGAGGGAATCACAAAATCGGAAAGCGTCAGCGTGAGCTCACGCTTCTTGATCTTGCTGTCCACCGAGAGAGCGCCCAGCTCAAAGAAATAGACATCGCCCTGTTCGACCGCCTTTTTCTCCAGCACCTCGCGAGGGATCTTCTTGAAGGCCGCATCCACCCGAGCTTCAGCGGCAACTTGCTTCGCGGTCTCATTCATGTCGAGAGCGAACTCCCAGCCCAGTACGTCGACAGCGGGCTTCTGAGGGGAATTAGGGCCTTTGCCGCTGGCCTTCCACACCTCGGCGGCAATGGCGTTTACGTCGGCACGGGTGACAGGCGCATCTACCGCAGCGACATGCACCATACGTCCGGCCTTCACACCATGCAGCCAGGCATGGCCGCTGACCGGCGTGGAGTGATAAAGGTCAAGAATGAACTTGCGGTAAGCGGTCTCTCGCTCTCTCTGTTCTGCCAGCCGGTCTTTTCCGTTGGAGGGGAATTCGGCGACCTGCCAGGCTTGGCGCTCGTACTTGCCAAGATTCTGGACGACGAAGGGCTTCACTCCGGGGACGCCGAGCAGGCGCTTTCGCGTTGTGTGGATGGCGAAGCGTCCCAGATCGCAGGCGATCCATCGGCGGTTGAGTTTTTCAGCGACGGCTGAGGTCGTTCCGCTGCCGACAAAACAATCGAGGACCAGATCGCCCTCATTGCTACTACACTTAATGACACGTTCAAGCAAAGGCTCTGGTTTCTGCGTAGGGTAACCGAGCCGTTCCTTGGCCATCATGTTAATTGGGGGGATATCCGTCCAGATATTCTGTAGTGGAATGCCAGGCATCTCATCCAGATAGCGTTTAAACTGCGGAACATTACCGGGTTTGCTCTGAACTACACGGCCTTCCGCTATCAGCTGCTTCATCCGTTCTCTACTAAAACGCCAATAACGCGATACGCCCATCACTTCATAGTAAGGATTGCCTCTCGCTCCCCCTCCTGGGCCGGTGAGATTATCGAGCCAATACCTACGACCGTCTGGGTCACGATAACGAAAATACTTGTCAATGTATTCTTGGGAATACGGTGTGAACTGGGTGTTAAAGGTGTATTGTTCGCTAGCTGAGTAGTAAAGAATGGTGTCGGAAATGTTGCCGTAGGCTTTGCGCCCTTGCTTTTGGTCGCTGTGTGCATGCGTCCGTTTCCAGACGATCTCATTGATGTATCGGTCGGATCCCAACACTTGATCCAAAACAGCTTTCACATAATGCGAAATGTTTGAGCCGATGTGGACGTACAGAGATCCATCTTCTGCCAAGAGCTCACGCAATATTGCAGCGGCCTCATAAAACCAATGAAGGTATGAGTTTAGACCAAGCCCCCAGGTATCTCGATAAGCCTTCTGTTCGAGAATCGATGCCTCTTTTGTGAATGAGGGCTCATCTTCATCGTTATCATCTTCTGTCTGAGCAGCAATCTTCGCAGTGAACGAGAAATCCGCACCAGTGTCGAACGGGGGATCGATATAGATCAAATCGACCTTGCCAGCGAACTCCGGGAGGAGCGAGGGCAGGACGTATTTCTTGTCGCCCCAGATGAGACGGTTGCGCCACTCCGGGTCATTCCCCGAAGAAGAGAGTTCCAGGGTGCGCTGGCGCTCCTGCACGCTCTCATTGACAGTCTCGACGGTTTGAAAAGGCAGCTCGATACGAACCGGCGCGCGCTTGTTGCCGTGCTCGTCGTACTTGCCGTCCCAGATGAGTTCAGCCATGCTTGAAAGTAGAAAGGGGGAAGCTCAACATCTTACAGGAAAGGTTCCGTGCAAGCACGGCAGGCCCCGTTTCGGTAGTGGGCCAGTTTCGATTTCCACCGGCTCGCTTTAGCATCCCGTCTATGGCATGATTGGGACGCAATGGCCATCGGCAAAGGCAAGCGCCCTCGCGATCCAAACCAACTCGCCGCTTGGACTGTAGCAGTTTCCACTGGCCAGATACCAGCCCCCACGCCGCCACAGCCCAAAATCGGCATGCCTGCCTCACCCGCCAACATCTCCGAGTACATGGCGGTCATCGGTCGCAAAGGCGGTCAGATCGGCGGGAAGCGCCGCCTCAAGACCATGACCAAGGCCCAGCGTTCTAGGGTTGCTGCGAAGGCGGCCAATGCGCGATGGAAGAAGGCGCGCCAACGATGAGAATCCTAGGTGCGATACTGCTTCTATTCTCCCTCTCAGCACTGGCGCAAGATCAGCCTGCATCGCTCCCCAAGAAGGCCAAAGTCACTAAGAAAATTCTGCCCATATCGCAATATTTGCGGCAAGTGGGAATCCTGTACCTCGAAACCATCAATGACTTATCCAGGGATTGTTCTGAGCCGCACAGCGATGCTTGTCTTGCGGCAACTGATAGGTGGGATTCAACCATGGCAGCCTTGGAAGACAGGGTGAACATCACCCTTAGTGAGTCGCGAAGACCGGAGGGCGACGCAGTATTTTGGGAGCTGCTTAAAAATGCGAGCTTCTCGAAACACATGTATCTAATGGACGCTTACCTGAGTCGGGCAAATACAAAATGGCTAGTCGCTTCTGACATCTGTCCAGAAACCGCACATCGTATCGCTCTTGATGGTGAATACTTCTCTGACGGCGGATGCCGAGATGCGATGGATAAAGCACTGATACACCCGCCGTTGCCGCCACCTCCCTCCGCAGAACTGCGTGCAAAGTGCCTCCCATTTGCCGACGGAAGCGCGGAGAAAGTGCTGGCCAAAACCATGCCACTGCCACCCAAGGACTGCAGGGAAGCTCTGGGATGGATGCGTGATTCCCGGCTTAGCGCGTTATACGATGGGCAGTCCAAGTAACTCTCTTAATCGATTCTGCGAACCTTCCAGTCTGTCAGAATTTCCATGAGATGCTCCAACCCACGATGCTTTTCCTTTTCGCGAAGCATTTGCTGGCGACAGGATATAACCAGCATGCGCAAAGCATCGAGGCGCTCGATGATTCGTTCGTCTCCGGGGAAACTTAGATCGCAGAGTTCAAGAAATGCCATGTTGATTGACTGCTGGAAGGCGGCGAACACATCCTCTACGTGTGAGTTTCCGTAGCCAACGATAGGGCCAAAAGCGCCTTCGTTGGTAAGGACAACGAATTCTGCCCCCTTCCCGCAGCCCACAACGTTTGCCATGACTTCACTCAGTACGTGCGTCGAAATTGTGCTGATGTCAGGCATCGAATATCCGGAATGCCCCATCATCGGCCCAGCTAAATAGCGCCCCAAGGTTCCACCTATGCCCGTAATCGCGAATTTTTCCCGTTCCGTGATCTCTGTGACTGTCGCGTCGAGAGTCTCGTAAAGACCGAGGCCGTCCTTGGGAGACCAAAGACCGATCACCAAAAAGAAGTCTGGCCCTCCGGCTTGTTGGTAGTGGGGATGGGTATAGACCAGTTTTTGAAAATACACATTCAGTGAATCGCAGATCGCGTTTTCTAGGTCTTCGCGGGAGACAGCAGGAAGCTTTGAGATCGCGCGGACGCACTGCTTGATCCCGCCTTTGGCGTAGTTGACAGTGCCGCTAAAAGTGAACACCACCTTGGAACCGTTCTTAAACTCGTAGGGCAGGATTTTCGTGCCCGATACCTTCTCGATTCCCCCATAGCTGATCTGCGTATCGGCACACAAGAGAATCCCGTCCGCGAATCTAAATCCGGCTGCTATTGTCATGGCATCCCTCCGACCCAAAATCCGGTTCGGCAAAATGGGCAATCTTCGCGGCTCAAGGGCTTGCGCTGTGGGCATAATTCACCTTATGATTTGAATTAGCCCATCCAAACCGTAAGCGCAAAACCCGCTCGCCAGCGGGCCTTTTGCTTTTTAGAGTCGATTTCTCGACATTATACTCCGCAGCCGGAATCCCTAGACTTTATGCGCCTTTGCGCGTTATTTCCTTGACATGCTAAAGCGGCTATTGTATAAGAGTAACTATGAACTGCTTAGACAATGCGACCCGCGCCAAGGTGATCGGATGCTTAATCGAGGGATGCTCGGTTCGCGCCACGGTTCGCATGACAGGCATTTCCAAAACCACCGTCATGAAGCTGCTGGCCGATCTGGGAGCCGCGTGCGCCGTCTACCATGACCGCTACGTCCGCAACCTGAAAGTGCGCCGCCTTCAGGCCGACGAAATTTGGCAGTTCGTTGGAGCGAAGGCGAAGAACGTCAGCGCGGAAAAGAAACAAGAGGGCTGGGGCGATGTTTGGACATGGGTTGGAATCGACGCGGATACGAAGTTAGTGGTTTCGTATCTCGTAGGTGGACGGGATGCGGGATGGGCATCGGATTTTATGAACGATTGCGCGAGCCGCATCAAGGGGCGCGTACAGGTCACTACAGACGGTCACCGCGCATACCTGGAGGCAGTCGAAGGCGCGTTCGGCATGGATTGCGACTATGCCCAGTTGCAGAA
>PLHP01000001.1:0-2933 GCA_003138955.1 Acidobacteriaceae bacterium
CTCATTCCACTTGGTACAAATTTTGCCGGTCACGTCAGCACAAGAATCTCGATGCCGCATGGGACACGATGATCGGATGGTACAAACCCGCAGCAGTCGAGCCGTCAGGCGCCTACGATCTGCTCGTGCCAACGGGCGCATTTCCCATGCCGATGGAGCCCAATCAGGTCTATCTCCCCGCGGGCTCCCAGCACGACGCCTATGTCGAACTCCGCAAGATCGTCCAGCTTGCAAAACGGGACATGCTGATCGTGGACAATTACGTCGATGAAACGCTTTGGGAACTGCTCACCAACCTTGACCCGACCGTCAAGCTCCGGATCCTCACCGAGCAGATGAAGAAGGATTTCCGCCTGGAGGGCCGCAAGTTCGCCGCGCAGCACGGCAATGCCATCGAGATCAAGACAACGTCCAAATACCACGACAGGTTCATCATCGAAGACGGCCAGCGCTGCTGGCATATTGGAGCTTCGATTAAGGACGCCGGGAACAAGGCATTCGCCTTTTCGGAACTCCTTGGTCCCGAGCTGGTGAAATTCCTGATTACGGATGTCGAGACTCAATGGTCAGCCGCCACGCCTGTGGCGTTGTAGCGTCCCCGGCTCAATTCGCGTCTCCATGAACTCCTCTTTTCCCACCGCCCAAAATGGCGGGGCGAAGGCACTGTAGCCCCGCTTGCCGTCAATAACGGATTTTGGCTCCCCTCCCCCGCGTTCAGACTCCGTCTGTTTTTGCAGAGGGTGCCCATTGTGTGCTGATTCCGATCAGTTTTAGTAGCCATACCTGACCAGCCTGTTTTCCCCCGTTCCAGTTGCCTGACTCTGCAAGGCAAAAGCAGCCTCTCGGTTGCGCTTGGCCGCGCGCCTTTTCTCCACTCTCACGGGCAAGGGTTACCACTCCGCTTCGCTTCGGGACGGCCCTTCGGGACAGCACGGCTGCGCGCCAAACGATAAGGCTGTTTGGCACTTGCCCTGCCCGCCTCTCGGTCCTTCCCCCTCGCCCGCCGTCGTTCCTCTTTGTCTCCCGGTGGTCCGTTTTTTCCTTCGCTTCGCTCTGGACTGAAAGAAAAAAACGCCCCACCGGGCAGACAAAGGAAAAAACAATGGAATATCACAGCAACAACAACACCNNCAGCGACGGCTCAGCCGCCGTCAATGCGGCTTCCGGCAGTAAGAACCGGAAGCCAGCCACCGCACAACAACTCATCCGCGAAAACGTGAAGTATCTCATCGAGCAATTGGAAGCGGGACACAGCGAAACACTCACTGCTTACTTGAATGCAATGGCGAATTTCCACACGTATTCCTTCGGCAATGTCCTCCTCATAGCGAGACAACGACCCCAGGCCACGCATGTGGCAGGCATACGGACGTGGAACGAGCTTGGCCGCCGCGTGAAACGTGGCGAGAAGGGCATCGCCATCCTTGCCCCGATGATCGGCAAGCGCCGCAAGAAGGAAAACACGGACGCCGGGACAGAGGAAGAAGCGAATGCATCCACGTTACTGGGCTTTCGCCGCGTTTTTGTTTGGGACGAATTTCAGACCGAGGGCGCATCGCTGCCCTCAATCGGCGAGGTTACCGGAGAAGCCGGAGTCTATCTGGATCGCTTGCGAGACTTCGTGCAGGCGCAGGGCATCGCGCTCGAATACAACGAGAGCATTGCCCCTGCATTCGGCATGTCTTACGGCGGCAGGATCGCATTGCTGCCCGGACAGACAAAAGCCGAAGAATTTTCTGTTCTTGTGCATGAGGTAGCACACGAACGGATTCACAAATCCGAACGGCGCACGGCTACCACAAAGGTTGTGCGCGAGACCGAAGCCGAAGCCGTGGCGTTTGTCGTCTCGAAAGCCATCGGACTGAATCCAAAATCCAGCGCCAGTTACATTCAGCTTTATCACGGCAACGCCGAGTTGCTGATGGAAAGTCTTGAGGTCGTGCAGCAAACCTCAGCCGTGATTCTGGGGGCAATCAGGATGGAAGAACCTGCCCCGGAAGAAGCGCAGGAACCGCAGTCCGCACCCGACGCGCCACCCGAAGCCCAAGATGCGGGTTACTCGCCCGTAGCGGCAGACTCCGCCGAAGCCGCAACACCAGCCGCTTAGAAGACGCACACGCAAACCGGCGGGGACAGGCGATGTGTGTCTGTCCGCATGACTTCCACCACCACTCAGACAAATCAAACAAGGAGATGCGTTTTATGGAAACCGCAGTTGAAAGCAGCAACGAATATCGCAACTTGCCGGTAGCACAGTTGCAGGAATCCACCACCAACCCGCGCCGACGTTTTGATGAACGCAGTCTTGCAGAACTGGCAGCCAGTTTTCAAGCGCAAGGCGTATTGCAGCCTTTGCTTGTCCGCACCATCGAAGATGACAAGTACGAGGTNNTTGGAAGAAGTGCCCGTTCGTGTCGTCGAACTCTCGGACGCGGCTTGCGTCGAAACGCAGTTGGTTGAAAATATTCAACGTGAAAACGCACATCCGTTGGAAGAGGCATTCGCGTTTCATGGCCTCTTGCATACGGATGGGCTTCAATACGACATCGCCAGCCTGGCGGCGAAGACCGGGAAGAGTCCGGCATTCGTGGCTACACGCCTTCGCTTGGTCGAGTTGCATCCATCCATCGCAGAGGCGTTTTTGGCAGACGAAATCGGCGTGGGCCATGCACTCGAAATCGCCAAACTACCGCAACAGGAGCAACAGCGGGCGTTTGATGCTGCGTTTCATACCGCGTGGAACGGCGGGAAGGAAACACGCATTCTGCGCCCTGTCCGTGACTTAACGGCGTGGATCGAGCAGAACATTTTGCTCTCGCTCGATTCCGTCGCCTTCGACAAAAACGACGAGATGCTTGTGCCGGAAGCGGGAAGCTGCGCGAGTTGCCCGAAGCGCACCGGCTTTAACACCTTACTTTTCGATGCGGCCTTGC
>PLHP01000001.1:2978-4346 GCA_003138955.1 Acidobacteriaceae bacterium
AAGCCGCTCTCGCCCTATCAAAAACCATGTAAGAACATGAGCGAGGCCCTTGTGGTAGACGGCACCGAGCGTGGGCGGACTGTGAAAGTCTGCGCCGAGCCGAACTGCCCGGTACACTTCGCCGACCGCCGCGCCCCGAACCCGGAGCAAACAGCGAAGGAACGCGCACAGCGCCGGAAAGAATTGGAGCGGCAGAAACTCGAAACCACAGTGCGTCACCGCGCATTGGCCGAAGTGCTCAAGCGCATCGGCGCAACGCTTGACCGTGCCGACCTTGCGCTGGTTGCGAGTACGCTTTTGAACAAACTTGATCCGTTGCGGAAGGAACTGCTGGCGCGGCGGCACAAGTTGGTCGAAGGCACGGCCAGCGAAGTTACACACCCGCAGGTACAGCAAGCCATCGCTCGGATGTTGCGGCAGCCGGACGAGGCCGCACTTTCAAAACTGCTGATCGAAGCCGTTTTGCTCGAATGCACAGATCGGGCGCCAACCAGCGACCCGGATGTGCTGATCGCCACGGCAAAGCGGCATCGCGTGGACGTGGACAAACTCCGCAAAGCTGTGGAGCAGGAATTCACCGCGAAGCGTGCGAAGCTCGCCGCCAAACAAAAAAAGGCTGCAAAGAAAGGTACGACGAAGACCGCAGCGTAACGACTATTAGACTACTCAGGCGCTCGGCAACTGCCCGAGCGCCTTTTTATACTTGGACTTTCATTTCTTGCTCGCTAGCGAAGAGATCGTTTCTTCTGTCGCCAATCTGTGTCCAGCCCGAAGTCCCACCCTTCAAAGGTATCCTGCTAACGCAGGAGGGTTCTTTTATCCCACCCGACGGGCTGGCGCGTCCGCCTTGACGCTCTAACGCAATGCTGCCAGATCCGCGAAATGCCGGGGCTGCAAGACTTCAAATCCCTTTTGAGGAACCTTTCGATATCGCCATACATTTCCGGTCAGAGCAGACGCGTTCTCACACCAGTTCTCAGCTGCCGCATCTTTCTGGGATACCTCCGACGATTCCATTCCCTTGGTCTCGATCAACCAATGCTGGCCTGCTGAATCCAGCGCAACGAAATCGGGGTAGTACGAACGCAGGTTCATGCCGAAGTCCACGTAGTCAATCGAGAAGCCAAACGGTTGCGGCAGCTTGGCGAAAGCACAGATGTCTTCCGCGTCGTCCAAAAAGCGCGCAAAGCTTTTCTCGAAATCGTTGTCGCAGGGAATCATGTTGAAGACGCAATGATTCGCTTCGTACACCTTGCGGGACCAGGGAAACGGCTGACAGCCGGAGAGCATACGGGCCGGTTCCAACAGTTGCGGCTCTTGCTCGGCGATACTTAGCTGCTTCAGCACCTTGCTGAATTCTTGGATACA
>PLHP01000025.1 GCA_003138955.1 Acidobacteriaceae bacterium
AACGGACATGCCGTTACAATCACATTGGCCCCGGCTTCCGCGGCCATCTGGACTCTCTTCACGCCCATGCGCTGCTCTTCCTTCGGCTCGTAGAACAGCATCAGTCCGCCGCCGCCGCAGCAGAACGAACGGTCTCTGGAGCGGCTCATCTCCACTCGCTTCAAACCCGGGATGGCATCGAGCACGTCGCGCGGATCGTCATAAACCTGGTTGTGACGTCCCAGGTAGCAGGGATCGTGGTAGGTGTAAACTTTGTNNGCGGTAACAATTCGCTTTACTCCGGATGCTTTGATCGCGTCCACATTGTGGTCGCGCAAGGCGGTGAAGAGCAGCTCTTCCCCGAACCGCCGGACTTCATGGCCACTGTCCCGTTCCGCAGCGCCCAGGATCCCGAAATTCTCTCCAACGTGGTCCAGAATCTTCGCCGTCGCCCGCCCGATCGACTGCATACGGTCATCGTAGGAAGTAATACTGTCCACAAAATACAGCGTGTCGGCGCCGTTGCCTTTGCCCAGGGTCTTGACCTGGCAGACTTGTTGGAACTCTTTGGCGTTCGCCCAGTCGGCCTTCTTTTTCTCTATCTTGCCGTAAGGATTGCCGCGGCTCTCCAGCGCCTTCAGCGGCTTTTGCAGCGACTGAGGCACGTTCCCGTCATCGATCAGGCCGCGCCGCAGATCGACGATCTTGTCGATGTATTCCACCAGCAACGGGCACTCTTCCTCGCAAGCGCCGCAGGTAGTGCATGACCAGATTTCGTCTTCAGAATAAAGGTGGCCAATCAACGGCTTGCCATTGCTATTGCTATTGCTGCTACCAACGCCCGAGTGACCGAACATCGGATAGTGCTGGAAGGCATAGTCTCTCGCCTTGATGGTGAGAAATCGTGGCGACAAGGGCCTTCCCACCGCATAGGCCGGGCAGTTGTCCGAGCACCGCCCGCAATCGGCGCAGGAATAAAAATCCAGCATGTGCTTCCAGGTAAAGTCTTCGAACGTCTTTACTCCGAAGGATTTCACCTGACCCAGATGTTCATCGCTGACGCCCCATCTCACGGGCTTCAGAATCTCGCGATCCAACTTGGCGAAGTAAACGTTGAACAACGAGGTTTCGACGTGGAACTGAATTCCAAAGGGCCGATAACACAACAAAAAGTAAAAGGTCACTTCATGGAGAAGATAGGCGCCGGCATAAACTTTCCCGATGGTGGCCAAGGCCACAGGGAGAAGAGCGATCTGCAAGATCCACGGCAGTGACAGCACGGCCAAGGTTTCAACCGGTTGGCCTTGATGGGACTGGCCGGCGACCTTTGCGGCTTCAAAGAGGCTGTCCGCCACCATCAGAATCGCGATCAACCCCAGGAGGAAGACGGCGTCGGCGGTGTGAGCCTTGCCGAACCGCGCAGGTACTTCATATCGCGCAGGTTTGAAGACCAACCGGCGGATGACAGCAACTACCATGCAGAGGAAGACAACGGTGGCAGCGTAGTCCGTGATTACGCCGTAGATATCGCCGGCCCTTCCGGGAAGGCCCGGCATCACAAAATTCCGGGAGACGCCGACGATCAGCACCGTGAAGGCACGCACCGCCAGGAGAATGAATCCGGCAAAAATAAGGATATGTAAGGTCCCGGCGGTCTTGTAGCGCGGATGCTTCCACTGCCCCAGCCAGAATTTGAAAACCCTTTCCAGACGTTTCAATGGCTGGTCAAAGCGAAGATCGCGTTCGGCCTTTAGCAACGGTATAAGGCGCCTCGCCACAATGTAGGCAAAACAGGCGACCCCCAAAATATGAATGACGAGGAACAGGCTTCGTCCCGAGACCAACCATGACGTAACCTGCGAAACGGACTGGATGCCTTCCACCATGGTGCTTGGCATCTCCTGGTTAGAATTACCTGGCCCAATAGCATTACCTGGCCCACTTGCTACGCTCCCGTGCCCTGCATCGCTACGCGATCATTTGTGTCAGGACGCTCTCTTCACCCGTGGTTGGCGGTGGCGCTTGTGCCAACTTGACGGGCGGGGGAGGGACTGTAAGCGGGATGGATACACGAACTGTCGCCGCCGGCTCGGGCGCGGGTTTCGATGCCTCTCGCGTCCTCGCCCGTGCTTTCTTCCCGCTATTGCGCGGCGGTTTGACCTCTTGCGTCTTTGCCCGTACTTTCTTCTCGCTCTTGCCGGGCGGTTTGATTCCAGAAGCTTCTCGCAACTCTTCGAAACTCGTTTTCAGAAAGGCCTCCAACCGCCGCAGATCGGGCGCGGCATGCACGTCTCCGCTGAACCCGAAATACACCGTGCCGTCGTAACTCAAGATGGCGCAGTTGACCGTCATCTCGCCGCCCACCGGCACATACGGATACCAGCGCAGCATCTTGTGGCCCAGCAGATAGAGCGGGTATTGCGGCCCGGGCACATTGGTGCACACCAGGTTGAAGGGCGTGATCGGCAACTGGCTCAACACCGGGCCAGCGAGCGCTTGCATCGCAGTCGGGAACATGCCGATCAAACCACCCGCCAGGCTGACTAACTCTGCCGCATGTGAGCGCTTGAGAAACTCCGTTCTCTTATGCACCGCCGCCAGCAGTTTCAGCGGATTGCGAATATCCAGCGGAATGGTGACCGGAACCAGCGAGATGCGGTTTCCCAACTCGCCCGAACTGTCGCTGCCGCGCAGGCTGACGGGGACCATCATCCGCAGCAGTCGCCCCTTAACCCGGTCTCCATGCAACTCCTGGTAGCGCCGGATGGTTGCCGTCACCAGCGCCAGAATGACGTCGTTCACGCTCGCCCCGCAGGTCTCCCTTACGGCTTTGACTTCCTCCAGCGAAATATCGGCCCAAGCGATCTTCTGTGGTCCCCGGTAATTGACGTTGAACCGTACCCGCTCGGTGAACGCAGTGATCTCCGGCATCAAGCGCGAGAACTCGTCCGTCGGCATGAGGTTGCCGCCATTCGCGGCCACTCGCTCTGCCATATCCAGCAGGTCCGCCCAGGCGGAGAGAATCCGCTTGACGAAATCGCCGTAAGAACTCACCACTCCATCCATCAACGAATTGATGGCGTCGTGCGGCGGTGGCACGCGGAAGCGAATCTTCTTCTTGGGCAAAGGCGGCGCCACCGGGCTCGCGTCCAAGATCTTACTCATGATGCCTACCCCGGCAATGCCATCGGCCATACAGTGGTGCAGGCGCAGAATGAACCCGGTACGTTTGCCTTTCAGACCGTGGACAAACGTTATGTCCCACAGCGGATGCTGCCGGTCCAGCACCGTGCTGACGATTTTTCCAGTAAGCGCCTTCAGTTCGGTGTCCGTACCGTGCTTCAGCGTCACCTCGCGTACATGGTTGCGAATATCAAAGTTGGGGTCGTATTCCCAGCTCGGAAGACCAAGATTCAGCGGCGGCGCCACCACCCGCTTGACCAGGTGAGGAATCAGCGCCAGTTTCGACTCCACGAACTGGAGGCAATCCTTGAACCGGATCTCGCCCTCCAGCACGCTGACGCATGCCACGTTGAGCGGCATGCCTTCCCGCTCCAGATGCAAGAAAACCGTATCCCCCCACGAAAGGCGGTTACCTTGTTGATGGCTCTGCATGAAAACTCTCCCATTCATCCGCGATTACGCATCTCAGGCTACGAAGATCAGGCGACGAACGACAATCGCGACCCGAGCTTCACCAGCTTGAGCACTTTGTAGACATCAACGTTCACGCCGCGCAAAACGACCTTGACCCCTTTGCCGTCAGCTGCGTCGGCGAACCCCTCCAGCGCTCGAATTGCACTGGGATTGATCCGGCGCACCGAAGAGAAATNNCACCTCGCCCTCGGCGCTGTCCAGTTTTTCCCCGGCCTCTTGCAACCCTTCAACAACGCGCTCTTCATTAATCTTTATCCACACGGTAATCACTGCCATACCCACCACCATCCGCTACGCGGTTTGTTGCTGAGACGCGCCGGCCACCTTCGCCGGACCTCGTCCCTCGTAAGCCTTCCAAAAGAGCTCGGCCAATTCGCTCACCAGTGACATCCGAGGGTTCGACCGCCCAGATGGATCTTCAAAGGCAAGCTTGGTCAGATCGGGCATCGCCCGCTCGAATTCTTCCTTCGAGATCCCCAGCTCGGCGATGGAACGCGGAAATCCCAATTGGTCCAGCAACTGTTCTGTCGCCGTCACCAGGTTCTTCACCTTTTCCTCAATCGTGTTTCCGCCCAACCCCAGCAAATCCGCGACCGCAGCGTACTTCTTATGCGCGACATAGCCCTGGGTGTACGGCGACGGCATGAACTTGGCGGGCACCGCTGCGTTATAAGCGATTACATGCGGCAACATGAGCGCATTGGCCCGGCCGTGCGCCACGCCGAAGCGCGCCCCGAAGGCATGCGCCAGGGCGTGATTCACGCCCACCGACGCATTGGAAAACGCCATCGCTGCGATGCAGGCGGCATTGTGCATCATGCAGCGCGCCTCTTCATCGTGGGGATGCTCGTAAGCGATAGGCAGGTACTTGAACACCAGCCGAATCGCCTCCATGGCGTTGGCATCGGTGTAGGGTGACGCATAATTCGAAACCCCAGCTTCCAGCGCGTGGGTCAGGCAGTCGATACCGGTATCGGCGGTAAGGCCCTTGGGCATCGACATGACGAACTGCGGATCGACAATAGCCACATCGGGACTGAGCGAGTAGTCGGCCAGTGTCACCTTTCGCCCGCGCTCTTTGTCGAGCAGGACGGCAAACGGCGTGACTTCGCTCCCCGTTCCGCTGGTCGTGGAGATGGCAATCAACCGCGCCCGGTTGATCTTCTCCGTCGGGAACTGGACCACGCGCTTGCGGAGATCCAGAAAGGGCGCAGCCAGCTCTTGCAGGTCAGCCTCCGGCGATTCGTACTTGAGTTTCATGATCTTGGCCGCGTCGATCACCGACCCGCCGCCCAGTGCGATGATTTGGTCCGCCTTGTAGAAATTGAGCGCTTCCACTCCTTGCATGACCACCTTGACCTCGGGCTCCGCATCGGGAATGACCGAGACGTGAACGTGGGTTCCCTCCGGAATGTAGCGCCGGACAATGTCGACGTGGCCGAGTTGCTCCATGGACGGATTCGTAACGATGATGGTGGAGCGCGATGGGAACTGATGCACATTCTCCACCGCGTTCATATTGAAATAAATTTGATTGGGAACTCGGAACCACATATGGGCTTGGGTCCTCCGAGCCAGACGCTTGATATTGAGGTAGTGATAGACATTCACGTTATCGGTGGTGCTGTTGCCGCCCCCGGTTCCACATCCGAAGGAGAAGGTGGGCACCAGATCGTTGTAAACGGCGCCCAGCGCTCCGATCGAACCCGGCGAGTTCACGATGATCCGCCCCGCATTGATCACCTCACTGAACTTGCGGATGACCTCATCGTCGTGCGAGAAAATGACTGCCGTGTGTCCCAGGCCGCCGGCATGGTTCACGTCTACGCAGACCTTGAGTGCCTCATCGACGGATTTCGCTCGATAAACCGAGAGCAGCGGGAACAGCTTCTCAACCGACAAGGGATGTTCGCGGCCTACACCTTGAATCGGCGCAATCAGGAGTTTGGTGTTCGGTTTAACCGAAAGACCGACAAAGCGGGCGATGTCGGTAGCCTTCTGGCCGACTGCCATGGGCTGCATGAATCCGGTCTTCGGATCGATCACCGTGCGCGCCAGCAGTCCCGCCTCCTTTTCATTGCAGATATGCGCGCCCAGCTCAGCGAATTTGTTCAGCACCCGGTCATAAATCTCATCGTCAATCACCAGCGTCTGCTCGGAGGCGCAAATGGTTCCGTTATCGAAAGTCTTGGAGACGATGATGTCCACCACCGCAATATTCAGATCCGCTGTTTTTTCCAGGTAAACCGGCGTGTTGCCCGGTCCCACACCCAGAGCTGGTTTGCCCGAGCTATAAGCGGCTTTGACTGCACCCTGCCCACCGGTGGCATCAATCAGGCGCACGTCTTTGTGCCGCATCAGGTAGGCGCTCTCCTGCAGGTTCTGCGATTCCAGGCAAGTAAAAACCCCTTCGGGCGCGCCGTGCTTCAGCGCCGCCTCATACATGATCCGTACCGCTTCGGCGCCGCAGCGCCCGGCCCTAGGGTGGGGACTGAAAATGAATGCGTTCCGCGTCTTGATGGCCATGATGCATTTGAACAGCACCGTAGAAGTCGGGTTCGTAATGGGTATGATTGAGAAAACGACCCCGATCGGTTCAGCCACCTCCACCAGGTTGCGTTCCGGAAACTCGCGAATGATGCCCACGGTACGTTTGTCTTTGACATAGTTGTAGGCAAACTCCGTCGCCACCATGTTTTTGAGAGCCTTGTCCTCCATCACCCCAAGCTTGGTTTCTTCTACCGCCAGGCGCGCCAGATCTAGAGCGTGCTCCATTCCCGCCAAGACCATCGGCTTGACGATGCGATCAACGTCTTCTTGGGTGAATTGGGTAAAAACCGCGGCGGCGGTTCTAGCTTGACTGACCAGTCCTTCCAGGTAGGCAATCCGTTCTGGACTGAGGCTCTCTGCGGCAAGCGGAATCTGAACCCGCTCCTGCACTGTTTCGCTGGCGATCATCATTGCCCCCTAATTTGATTGCTAGGGGCCCATTACTTACGAGAAGCATGCTCGCTCTTCCGTTCCCGGTTCTCGCGATCACCAACGCAACCACCGGATCGCCGGGCACAACCGTTCTTGTTTCTATGCGTAGTCGATGGGATGCCTTTCTAACCAGTGCTCATCGCGCACCCTGTCAATATTCCGCAAAGCCCCGCAAGCGACGCTTGCGGCCAAACGGCGATTCTCCCGAACCACGCTTGCACCAAAACCAATTGCACCACCCAGCAAACCAAACGCCAACACTCGGCCGATCGACTTGGGCCGATTTCCGGGACAACCACCCAGCACGCCAATGCATACTCCAATGGCGGCGGGCTTCAAGGCATTTCGTACTGACTCGCTAAGAAACGGAGGAAGAGGTCTACCATCAAGAAATGCTTCTCGGCCGGAACGAGCTCCCTCCAGCCCAGAATTCAGAACTTTTCGGCCGTACTTAATTTCGGATCGTGACCACGTGCGCAGACCCATAAGCGTACCTCACTGCCCGGCCGATTTGATTCGGACCTAGTACATCATTGGCAGCCTGCTGAGTCTGTAGCGTCTGTCACCAGCCACCGTGAGCCCGGTCACCGTTTTTATCACCGGCCACTGTGAGATCGGTCACGGTTGCAACGTAGACGGGAAGGGGCCCACGAGAAATCCCAGTGATGACAGGGCCTCGGCGTGTCCCGGTTGTGCGCATGAGGCTGGCGCCTCTGTCCGTTGCACCTCCGTTCCGGCCTGGCCGGACAATCCCATTTTGGAAAAAAACGCGAACGCCGACGCAGCTAGCGAAGCACAACTCCTACGTCGCCGCAGCACGCAGTCACGCGGATGCTCATGTTCATGGAGGGAAGGGCACGGCTTCAGAGCCTGCGGAAAAATCAAGTTTCCTATCAGCGCAAGTTTCGCAGCAGCGCATGTTTCGTAGCAGGGCATCGCTTTAGCGATGCCGAAAGTCTTTCGCAAGCAGACGCCCCTGTAGGGGCTGCGCGAAGTTAGACCTTTTCCGCAGCATGTTCAACCGTACTTTTCTGAGCCGTCCAATGTCTCCGCCGCAGCTCGCGTTTCAAAACCTTGCCCGTCCCGGTGCGAGGCAGGCTTTCCAGAAACTCGACTGACCGCGGACACTTGTAATGCGACAGCCGGGCGCGGCAAAACTCCAGCAATTCCTCTTCCTCGGCTTTTGCTCCGGGCTTCAGCACGACGATCGCCTTCGGTACCTCGCCCCACTTCGCATCCGGAACAGGGATCACCGCCAACTCGTACACCGCAGGGTGGGCGGAGAGCACCTTCTCCACTTCCAGCGAGGAAATGTTCTCGCCTCCGCTTACGATGATCTCTTTCTTGCGGTCAACGATCTGAAGGTAGTTGTGTGCATCGACGGTGGCCACGTCGCCGGTATGGAACCAGCCGTCCTTCATCGCTGCCGCCGTGGCCTCGGGCTGGCGCCAATAGCCGCTCATTACGACGTCGCCTCTCACCACGATCTCGCCCATGGCAATGCCGTTATGAGGTACCTCTTTCCCGTCCGCACCCAGCACTCGCAGCTCGACGCCGGGAATGGCAAACCCGGTCATAGCCTGGCCGACATAGTGCTGTTCTCCTTCCCACCCCAGACCCAATTTCATGGCCGATTTGGCGAGCGTCGGGCAAGTCTCGGTCAGCCCGTACCCGGAAATGCAGGTGCAGCCCAGCTTGTCCTGAGCTTCTCTTACCAAGGTGGGAGACGAAGCCGCCCCGCCAATGATTATCGTCGACAGGCTGCTCAAATCGTACTTCGGCCTCTCCGGTGAATGCACCAGCGCTGTGACCATGGTGGGTACCATGGCGCAGGTGCTCACGCGCTCCCGCTCAATCAGTCGGAACACGTCGATAGGATTGAAGTGGTGAATCATGACGTGCGTGCCGCCCACCACAGTAATGGTGTGCGCCGTGCCCCACCCGTTGGCGTGAAACAGCGGAATGGTTTGCAGCAACACGGTCTGGCACGACATTTCGCCCATCGTGGTCGGGGACGTCTGTCCTGCGGCGAGCACGGACAGCGCGTGCAAATAGATGTTGCGATGCGTGAGCATCACACCTTTCGGGCGGTCGCTCGAGCCGCTGGTATAGAAGAGTTCAGCAATCGAGTCCTCATCAATCTGCGTGAAGTCACACTCGAATGGAGGGGAAGCTGCCAGTAAATCGTCGTAGTTTTGTGCTGCCAGCCAGTTCGCCTGCGGCTGCCCATCCAGGAGAAAAGTAGTTTCGATCGAAGGGACGGCTGTCCGAAACGACTCGGCGAGCGGCAACAACGATATTTCGGCAAACAGGAATCTGGCCTGCGCATCGTTCAAGACGAAAGCGAGCTCCTGCGGCGCCAGCCGGATATTCAAGGGAAGCAGCACACATCCGGCTTCCAGGACTCCGTAGTAGGCCTCCAGGAGCCGATGACAGTTCGTACTCAAAAAGGCAATTCGATCGCCCGGCTTTGCCCCGGCGGCGATGAGGGCGGCCGCCAGGCGCGCGCTGCGCTGGGCAAATTGCGCATAGGTAAAGCGCTGATCGCCGCAAACCACCCCGACTTTATTAGGAAATTGATCGCGCGCGTAGCGCAGAAACCGAAGGGGAGTAAGAGGAATTTTCATGTACGCCTCGCGATGCACGATGGATGATCGATGATGGGCGACGAGTATCCACCGACAGAGAGCCCGCCAGTGCGATACTCAGCCTCGTCAGTCTAGTGACTATCAATGACGGTCGACGACCGTCAATGACCGTCATTGTAATTGACTTGCCACCCGGAGCGGGGTCGGAGGATCCGCTGCTCTCCTGGTAAAGCCTCGCACGAACGCTGCCGTGGTGTTCAGCACGCGCGAAGCCGCCTCTTCCCGGAGAACAGCCCCTTAGCCGGTTTGGAGCCCTCCGCCATCCGCACAGAGCGGATCATACTCCGCTCCGGATGACATCTCTATCCCTCGCTCCGCTGTCAAGCGGCTGACGTCGCCGCCTTCTTGGCATGATGCACCGGCCGCTTCGCATGCCGGGCCGCCGGTTTGACCGGGTGCTTGTGCTCAGCCACCGGCTTTACCACTACATCCATCAACGCCTTTTGGGCATCGACGTAGCTTTTCACGCCCTCCCGCGTCAGTTCCGCCAAAGGCAGGAAGGGAAATGGCCGCAGCAGTTCGACGCTCTTGCCCGCGGTCTTCACGCTGGCATTCATCTGCTTGCCAGCCACGTCAACCAGCTTCTTCTGTGCGTCAATGAACGATTCGCTGGCCTGCCGCGCCAACTCCGACAACTCCGTCTTCTTGATTTTCTTGTTACCGTTAGTGTGTTTGCCGCCAGTCGCCTTCGCTGTCTCTTCGGCAATCACATCCAGGAACTGCTTCTGGGCTTTGACAAAGTTTTCCATGCCCTCGCGCGCCATGGCTACCAGGGGCTCGCGTTCGAATGGCTTACCGGCCTTGGCTGCCTCCGCCCAGGTATGCGTCTGTTTACCGGCAATCTTCAGGAACTCCTGCTGCATGTGGATGAAAGTCTCCACGCTGCGCTGCAGCAGATCGGTCATGGCTTGCGCCGGGGGATAATCCCCGACCCGTTCCTTTACTGCCGTCATCAGAATTTCGTTCTGTTGCTTCCCCAGATCGAGAAGCACTTTTTGTCCTTCGATGAAGTTGGTCATGCCCTCCCCGGCCACTTCACTGAGAATGGTGGTGGGAGAGTGCTGCGGATCGGTCAGTTGCTGCCGCAGTGCATGCATTACGTTCGCATTCTGCCGCATCGCAAGATCCAGAAGGACGCGTTGCGTGGCGAACAGACTCTGCACGCCCTGCTGTGCCCAACCCGATACTACGGAAACAAACGAGGACTCCCCGTGGTGAGCCCGGGGGGTCTCGGTCTTTGTGGCTGTTGGCATATACTACCTCCAAAATTGCTGCATTGCAGCATTCGAGTTAAATATACGAGCCACCGTCACTTGTGTCAAGATATATTTGTTCGTTTGTGCATCGCAACATAGGCGGGATCAAAATGAACCCTTCCACCGTCATCATCAAGAAATACGGCAACCGCAGGCTGTACGACACCACCGGCAGCCGCTATGTGAATCTGGACGATATTGCCGCCCTCATCCGCGAAGGTACGGATCTCAAGGTCGTGGACGCGAAAACCGGCCACGATCTGACCCGCGTCACCCTCACGCAAATCATCACCGAAGATGCCAAGGGAAAGCCGACCGGCCTGCCACTGGACCTGCTGCGCCAGCTCATCATGGCCTCCGACGAAGTGCGGCAGGAGTTCGTCATGTGGTACTTGAAATCCGCTTTTGACACTTACCAGAAGATGCAGGACGCGGTGCAAAGCCGCTTGGGCGAAGTCCAGTCCGCCATTCTGTCCCCGGTGGACATGATGAAGAAGTTTCTGGGTACGACGCCATCTCCGCCCAAGGACCAGGCCGACCCGGAACTCCATGCCCTGCGCAAGCGCGTGGCGGAACTGGAGGCGCGGTTGGAGAAGGGCGGGCAAGCGAAACGACGGAAGCGCGTGAAGCGCTAGAAACGTCTGGTGAACGTTGCCTTCTCACCAGCCCTATGACTCGAATATGGTGTAGAGCTCTAAGAAACATAGGGGTATAATTTGCTGTTAAAGCATCTGCCCGCTAAGCGCACGCAGCGTAAAGGTGGATGCCGGGCAGAGCCAGGACGAAATTGCGCAAACAGAAAAAGGCACCCCGTCCATCCAAGCTCAGGTCTCGCAAGCAATCACCCCAACCTCACCCGGAATTTGACGCTTCCATGTGGACCGAAGCGCTCTTCGGAGCCGAGGTTCTCCTGCTGCACGCGACCCCGGTTTACTACGGCTTTGGTGTGCCGCGTGGCGATGGCTCCGGCGTCGTGATCATCCCCGGTTTTCTCGGCACTGATCTTTATCTGACGGAACTCCACGGCTGGCTGGAACGCATCGGTTACCGCCCGTATTTTTCCGGTATCGGCATCAACGCCGACTGCCCCAACCTCCTGATCCAGCGCCATGTAAGCGCGACCATAAAAAGAGCGCTGCAGGAGACCGGCCGCAAAATTCACTTAATCGGCCACAGCCTGGGAGGCGTGATCGCGCGCTCGATTGCCGGTGACCGGCCCAAGGACATCGCCTCCGTCATCACCCTGGTTTCGCCGATTCGTGGCACGGTGGCGCACGGCTCCGTTGTCCACGCCGCCGACGCCATTCGCCTGCGCATCCTGCAGGAGCATGGCGATGGCGTGCTGCCCCGTTGCTACACCGGGCGCTGCACCTGCGATTTCATCGATTCGCTGCGGCGCAAGGTCCCCGACTC
>PLHP01000299.1:0-2737 GCA_003138955.1 Acidobacteriaceae bacterium
TTCTTTGCGAATGAGTGGGCAGGCGCCGGCCCAGCCTACGCCGCTTTACTCACACAAGCTCCGCTTGGCAAGGCGGTTCGTCGCCCGATGATCGCGACTTCGTAATCGATGCCCCGGCGCTAGCCCCTCACTGCTTCCCTGGGTCTTCCGCCGAGCCTGCCATTTGCTTTAGAAGCCGCTCGCTTGGCTCTGCTTCTGGATTGTCCCCCAACTCGGCCGAGTCTGGACGCCATCCACTTCCTTGACCCAAGAAAACCTTCCAGGAGGCCTGGTACGTAGAGGTCTGCATCGAGTTTTGGAAAGTGAATTCCAAAACCGGATGGAGTGATCTCAATTTCGTCAAGTTGCGATGGCTTGGCGTTTTCCAAACCCTGCGCATCGCGAGGTGAGAAACTCAGAATCAGTCTGGAGCTGAGGCCGATCACAATATGACCGCTCTTGCGGTCGTAATGCGCGGACACGGCCTTGGGAATGGCCTCTTGCAGTTCCTTCGCCCGCTGCTTGGCCAGTTTGAAATTGTCACGCAATGCCATGAACTCCCTCCCATGCTTCGCAAAGCTCGTCCACGTGCTCCGTCAACGCACTTTGAATGTGCGTGAGTTCCCGTCTCGAAAACCCGTAATTCTCCCGAAGNNGCCGGCCTGTGGTCGTTCGGATAAATCACAACGCGCAGTCCATTAAATCTGAGAACTGTCGGCACCGGTTAAAATTCTATCACAATTCCTAAGCGATTGGGTTAATTGCTCTTTTCCCTTGGCCTCGGATTCCTGCTCGACGAACTCCCGCCCCGCCCCCAGTTCAGACCTGCACCAGTCGCACCCGCGCTTTCTGGCACGCCCGCGCCAAGTCCTCGTCCNNGGCAAGCCGCTATCCAGAGCGAGGTCGAGGTAAGCGGCATCGTACGCCGTCAAGCCGTGTTCGCGGCTGAGGCGCTGAAGCCTGCCAAAAACAATTCCTGCCGAAAGGCTCGGGCCCGGAAAAATCGTCCCCGAAAAACAAACGCCGGGCGATTGAGCCCGGCGCTTCGTACTGAGAAACTGTCCATCGCTGAGTTGAGCTGGATCGGTTTCCCGTTAACCTCGTTCTAGTCGTTGCGCGAAACCTCCTATACCAGCGCGAAACCTCACCCCGAAACCTCACATCACCAGCGCGAGCCCTTCCAGTTCACGCTCCAGCACCGGCAGCGAACAGCCCGCCATTTCCACTCGTCCCGCGGCGTCAATCGCAGCCGCCTGCGAAACGCCATAGCCCCGCCCCGCCAAAAAAACCTGCAGCAGTTCCGCTGCCTCGCGGGAATCCACCATGCCGCCCTGGATCAGGTCGTTTCGGAGGGCGCACAGTTCCGTCACCGTAAATCTTTCTTTCATCGCCATTCTCACCACCGACCTCCCCACCGTTGCCCTCATTGGATTCATCGGCAACGCGATTCGTTACATGCAATCCCAATGCCGTAACTTTGGTACCCTGCCAGAACGGGCCATTGAGAGCCTTAAGTTCTTAGAACCCAAGATCTTGCAAAAGGTTGCGCGGGAGTAACCCACAGGCGAGCGGAAAACACAACAACGCCAAGCGTTGCCAGATTGACACTAAATGTCGTTTCGTGACGGGAGAAAACCGAACTTTGTCGGTTGATGTGTCGGCTCCGGCCTCAGGCCGGGTCAATCGTGGCGGCGTCCACCAGCATGATTGGGATGTCGTCCTGAATGGGGTACACCCGGCGGCATTCGCCGCATTTCAGGCTTCCACCGTTCGCATTCACGGCCACCGGCTTCTTGCAAACCGGGCAGACGAGCAGGTCAAGCAGATCCTGGGAAATCATAGCCGCTACATTGTAGCGCGAGTGATTAGGGCGACGTGGGCAGCGCGTCCATCCAGCCCCGCCAGGGGCGAACCAGCTTAGCCCCGCGCTTTAGCGCGGGGTAGGAGGGAAAAGTGAGCGAAGTCCCGGAGGGACGATCCACGACTCACCGCGGTGTTCGCGATACGATAGAATCGCCTTTCCATTCACTGCAAGCCCAGCGAGGTTGGATGCCAGCCAGGATTCTCGACGGTACCAAGATAGCCAGTGAAATCCGTGCAGAGGTCACCGCCCAGGCGAAAGCCCTGGCATTATCGGGCGTTCGTCCCGGGCTCGCCGTGGTGCTGGTCGGGCACAACCCCGCATCGGAGGTCTACGTTCGCGGCAAGGTAAAGAGCTCGCTCGAAGTCGGCCTCTACAGCGAACAACACACCCCCGCCGAAAGCGTGACTACCGAAGAACTGCTCGCCCTCGTCGCCGGCCTGAACCGCCGCGACGAAATCGACGGCATCCTGGTGCAATTGCCGCTGCCCGCGCACGTCGACTCAAAGAAGGTTCTGCTGGCGGTCGATCCCGCCAAAGACGTAGACGGATTCCACCCCATGAACGTGGGCTACCTTTCCACGCAGCGTCCGGGCCTGGTGCCCTGCACGCCGGCCGGCGTAATGGAAATTCTGCGGCGCAGCCAGATTCCAATCGCCGGGCAGGAAGCCGTGGTCGTCGGACGCAGCGACATTGTCGGCAAGCCCGTAGCCATGCTGCTGCTCAATCAAAACGCCACCGTCACCGTCTGCCACTCGAAAACGCGCGATCTGCCCGGAGTCTGCCGCCGCGCCGACATCCTGGTAGCGGCGATTGGCCGAGCCGGCATGGTCACCCGCGACTACGTGAAGCCCGGAGCCACCGTGATCGACGTAGGCATCAACCGCATCACCGACC
>PLHP01000299.1:2760-9915 GCA_003138955.1 Acidobacteriaceae bacterium
CGCCGGAGCCATCACGCCCGTTCCCGGAGGCGTAGGCCCGCTAACCATCGCCATGCTGATGGCCAACACGGTAAAAGCTGCGATGCTGCGGCGTGAACTGAAACAGCCCGAGTTGAGCCGGGCATAGTTGTCTGGGATAGTCGAACGCACCTCGGGCCGAATGACGAACAGCGAACGACGAACGACCAACGACCAACGACCAACGACGGAATTTACCGTGAGCACCCCTTGCTAAAACTCGGCCTCACCGGCGGCATCGCCAGCGGCAAATCCGTCGTCGGCGAGATGTTTGTCAAACTCGGCGCACACCTCACCGACGCCGATGCCGTCGCGCATTGGCTCATGGATCCCGGCCGCCCCGTCTATCGGGAAGTAGTCCAACGCTTCGGCCGCGAAATCCTGAATCCCGACGGACGCATCAACCGCGCCCGGCTGGCCGAGGCCGCATTCGGCGCTCCCGGCGGCGCGCCACCGCGCGTCAAGGAACTCAACGAAATCGTTCATCCCGCCGTGATCGAACAAGAAAACGAATGGCTGAAAGAGATCAGCCAGCACGACCCGAAGGGCATCGCGATCGTCGAAGCCGCCCTGATCCTCGAAGCCGACGCCGCCGACCGTTTCGACCGTTTAATCGTCGTGACCTGCCGTCCCGAACAGCGCATTCTGCGTTTCGCCCGCCGCCACGGAATCTCCGAAGATGCCGCCCGTGCCGAAGTAACGCGCCGCAAGGCCGCACAGATCCCCGACGAAGAAAAAATCAAAGCCGCCGATTTCGTAATCGACAACTCCGGATCGCTCGATGCAACCGAACGCCAAGTGCAGGGAGTGTTCGCCGCGCTGCGCGGAAGCCCCGCCTTATAATTAGAATCTCAGTTCTTTGAAAACAAGCAAAGTTGTGTGGGTACAGGCTTGCGCGGAGACGAACTTGTGTGGGGACGGGCGCCTCGCCCGTCCAAGCCGAGCGCAGCTCGGCCGCTCGCCGCGCCTTCAAACCTCTTAGCGCGCGCTGCGCCGCGGCATGATCAGCCACTGCAAAATCGAACTCACGATGCTCAGCACGATGGCGCCGAGAAAGGCCGCGACAAATCCTCGCACCTGGAACCCGCGCACGAACGCCGCCGCCACTTCAAGCATGAGCGCGTTGATCACGAACCAGAACAGGCCGAGCGTCACGATCGTCAGCGGAAAGGTAAGGATCTTGAGCAGCAATCCAAGGGTTGCATTGACGAAACCGATGACCGCAGCTGCGATGAGAGCCGCCACCGGCCCGCTCACGCTAATGCCCAACCCGAGGTGGGCAACGATCCACACCGCTACAGCGCTTAGAATCCAATGGAGCAGAAGACGCACGATGAGCCTCCTTCGTACAATGAATACCGGAACCAGTGTAGTTCAATTTGGCTGTCATCCTGAGCGCAGCAGGCGGATTCGCAAACGCGAATCCGTCCGCGGAGTCGAAGGACCCCTACCCCAACGGCGCGTTCTCTGCGACGTGAACATCGAAACCGTTTGAGGTCGCTTTTGAAATTGCACCAGTCCCTTGACCTTGACGATTGGACTCTATACAACGTGAAGACGGCTCAAAAGACAAATGCCGCGCGCCTGCTCGATCGTATGGGAATCCACTACGAACTGCGCGAGTACGATGTAGATCCCGACGACCTCGCCGCGGAAACAGTTGCCGCCAAGATCGGTTTGCCGCCGGAGCAGGTTTTCAAAACTCTGGTCGCGCGCGGCGATCACAGTAAAGACCGCAGCAAAGACCGCGGCAAAGACCGCAGCGGAATCTGCATGGCGGTGATCCCCGGCGATCAGGAACTCAACCTGAAGGCGCTGGCGGCTGCGGCGGGAGAAAGAAAGATTCAGCTCGTCCCCGTGAAAGAGCTGCAAGCGCTAACCGGCTACATTCGCGGCGGAGTAACCGCGCTCGCAGCCAAGCGCGACTTCCCCGTCTACGTGGACGAGACCATCGAGCTGTTCGACGTGGTTTCCATCTCAGCGGGCATTCGCGGCCTGCAGATCCTGATCGCGCCCGCCGACTATCTGCGCGCAACCAACGGAACGATTGCGGCGCTGGGACAAGCGAAGATACACTAGCCCGGTTCTATATTTGGATCGAGTAATATGGCGTCGCCGACCGCCACTACCGTGACGAAGAAGCCGATAGAGGATCCGCTCAATCTCGAGACGGCGAAGCTGGCAATAACCTACTCGCGTGGTAACCGTCGTATTCTCGAACTCGGACATGGCATGGCCTTCGTCCTGAATATTTCGCGCATCGCGGGTGAATCGTCCGGCAGGCTGGAGCTTGCCCCGGGGCATGTCCTTAGACGCGCAAATAAAATGGAGATAAGAGCCATACGAGATGTGTGTAAGGACTACGGAATCTCTCATTGGTCAACATGGCAATGCGTCAGACTGGAAGACGGCCAATATCAAAATCTCCCTGCAGAGGAATGGCGATACTTTGTCATCTCCTTTAAAGGTTCGAACGACACAATTGTCGAAATAGAGAGAGCGCTGTGCATGGCGCCGTGCGAAATCAAGATCGGATTCACTCTCCTGACAGGCCCGTTTCGCGACATAGAAGCGCCAACTATCGTGTTCAGCCCTGGAAGACTCTTTCACCTTCTCCGGTCCGTCGGAGAACAGCACCATCCTTTCGTCGAGGTAACTCAGTCGGACGTCGATCAGGTCGAGGTTTTACGAGGTCAAATTCACGGCTTCGACGAAGGCGTCATCAGTGTCAAAGGTCTGATCCAACAGATGCTAAACCTGGAGGCGCTCCCGCACCAGTCTTCACTGTTGTTCCTCGGCTACTTCGCAATTTTAGAGTCGCTGCTCACGCATCAACCAAAGAAAACAGACACGATCGACTCGATCACGCGCCAGATCATCAAGAAGCTACAGCTGTTGAATAACCGGTGGAAACCACGAATCGACTATGCCAGATTCCAAGGGGCTAAGCCGCCCACCGTTTGGTCGACGATGTACGAGTACCGGAGTTCCCTCGCGCACGGGGGGGTCACCAGATTTTAAAGGCGATCTGCAGCTGTTAGGGGACAGCGATAGCGCCCTTACCCTGCTAAGGCAGACTGTCAAAAGTGTTCTTAGGCAGGTCCTGATCGAGCCACAGCTCATTGTTGACCTTCGCAGCTGCTAGCTACGAGAAAGACACTGTAGACTAGTTGCAATCACTATCGATCCGAGGAACCCATGCCCACTGCCACGCGCACCAACCCCCTTTCGTTCCTGACCGATCAACTAGACGAACTCAAGGCCAAGGGCACGCACTTCAAGCTGCGCGTCCTGGAAGACGAGCAGGCGCCGCTCTGCACCTTCGACGGCAAGCGAGTCATCAACCTCGCCTCGAACAATTACCTCGGCTTCACCACGCATCCCAAACTGCGCGAAGCGGCCCTTGCAGCCACGCGCAAGTATGGCGTCGGATCGGGCGCCGTGCGCACCATCGCGGGCACGATGAAGATCCACATGGAACTGGAAGAGAAGATCGCGCGCTTCAAGAACGTCGAGGCGTGCGTGGTCTTCCAGTCGGGATTCACGGCGAACGCAGGGACGGTTTCCTCCTTTCTAAGCAACGCCGACTTCATTATTTCCGACGAGCTCAATCACGCCTCGATCATCGACGGTTGCCGTCTTTCACGCGCGAAGATTCTCGTCTTCCGTCACAAAGACGTCGCCCACGCCGAGGAGCAACTCGCCAGCGTGAAGAACCAACCAGGAAGAAAGCTCCTGATCTCCGACGGCGTCTTCTCAATGGATGGCGACATCGGCCCGCTGCCCGGCCTGTGCGAGGCCGCCGAGAAATACGGCGCCATCATGATGGTCGACGACGCGCATGCCTCCGGTGTGCTCGGCCGCAACGGACGAGGCACGGTCGATCATTTTGGAATGCACGGGCGCGTCGATATTCAGGTCGGCACGCTGTCGAAGGCGATCGGCGCTCTCGGAGGCTACGTCTGCGGCACGCGCGATTTGGTCGATTATCTTTATCACCGCGCTCGGCCCTTTCTGTTTTCGACGTCGCATCCGCCGTCGGTCGCGGCGACCTGCATTGCCGCTTTCGATGTCCTCGAAACCGAGCCGCAGTGGATGGAGCAGCTCTGGGCCAACACGCGCTTCTGGAAAAAAGAACTCGGCCTGCTCGGCTTCAACATCGGAGGACAAACCACTCCCGCAAGCGAAACGCCAATTACGCCCATCATCATTGGCGACGGACGCCGGACCATGGATTTTTCCCGCGAATTATTCAAAGAAGGAGTGCTCGGAACCGGCATCGCCTTTCCCACCGTCCCCGAAGGCAAAGCGCGCGTGCGCACCATCATGACCGCCACGCACACGAAAGAAGAACTGCAGCAGGCGCTCGAAGTGCTGGGGCGGGTGGGGAAGAGGATGGGGATTCTTGGATGACGGATTGCAGCATGATTGACTTGTCCCTACCTCCTGGCGCGGCGCTATGACGAGCGGCGCGAATTGCGACACAAATCGTGACATCGACCGGGGCGTAAGGTCTACGCCGGCTTTCGGGCCACCACCAGGAGGTGCGCGCTAACGCCGAGCAACGAGGGCTCCGACTCGAGCGTGCGAGCGACGCGCAGCAGATTGGCGCGACGATGCGGATCAGCCAGTCGCGCGTCGACATCCGGGAGTAGCCACCCTGGGCCTTCGACCCCGTACAACCCATCGATCAGAAGCCCCGCAGCGAGCACTTCGGCGCGGAGATCTTCTGGTCGATGAAAGTACGCCGTTGTGAAGTAGTCGAGTTGCGTGGTCGGGTTGCGGTGCTGCCCGTCGCGCAGGTCTTGTTCGACGATCGCGGCGAATTGCGGGTCTTGAAAGAGGTCGCGCGCCAAGCCGTCCAGAGCTGAAGCCCAACGCGAGATGGCGGCAGCAAAGAGGAGACCGCCCGGCTTTAGAACCCGCGCCGCCTCGTCGAGCGCGTAGGCACGATCTTGTGGGACAGTCAGGTGGTACAGCGGACCAAGAAGGAGAACGATGTCAGCGGACGCATTGCGAAAATTCGTGGCCCGCGCGTCGCCGACTCGACAGGAAGCAAGTGGCCGAGGATGCGTGGTGCTTCGCCGCTGCGCTTCGGCGACAAGACGCGGCACCGGGTCGAGCAAGTGGACGGTATAGCCCGCCTCTGCCAGCCAGAAGGCGTAGGCTCCGGCTGCACACCAACGTCCAGAACCGTGGCTGGCGCGGCGGGCGCATGGCGCTCGATTAGCTCTCGCGTCCGCAGAGCCTCAAGCAGGAAAGCGCCCTGTTCGAGCCGGCGCTCCTCGGGTGCTTGGCGATAGTACTCGGCAATATTCGCATCGAATTCAGGCGCTTGCCCGTCCATGCGGTGTCACCTTCAGACTGCCCGCTACCGTCCCGCTGCCGCGTCGTCGACGATAGCCTGGACTATCTCATCAATCGCATCAGTAACTCGCTTAGCCGGTAGGTTGAAGTTATTGGAGAGTATCGAGAAGGCGACCACTTGTCCGGTATCGGTGGTGGCGTATCCGGAGAGTGCCTTCACCCCGCCGAGCGATCCGGTTTTCGCCATAATGTGGTTTCGCAGGCGGGGAGATGTGAAGCGTTCGGTAAGTGACCCGTCCACGCCTGCCACCGGAAAGGTCGCCTTATAGTCGGCGCCCCAGGGTTGTGTCGAGCAATAACGCAGTAACTGGACAATGGCATGCGGTGTTACTAAGTTCTGCCGTGATAGCCCGGAGCCGTCGTAGAAAATATACTCGTCGCTAGAGACCCCGGCCTTAGTCAGAAATCCGCGAAGAACCTCGAGGCCGCCTTCAACCGTACCGGCATTGCCGCGCTCGCGTCCCAGCAGGCGCAGCAGAATTTCGGCATGAAGGTTCTGGCTGACTTTGTTGATTACGCGAATATCCTGTAGCAGCGGCTTCGATTCGTAACTGGCGAGCGTGATCGGCTGATCGCTTTTCAACGGACGCGACTGGCCGTCGTCGTCTTTGTCGTTAATCCTGCCTCCGCGCGACGGCGCGCTGGCGTTCACGCTGAAAGTAGAAAGAGTGGCGAGTTCGGTGTGGCGCGTGCGCTGGTGTCCGTAGATTACGATGCCGCGTTTCTCCAGTAACTGGCGGAACAGCCCGGCGGCAAACTCAGCAGGATCTTCGATGGCGAGCGCTTCGTTGGCGCCGGCGTCATCGAGCGGCATATTGCCCCACAGCGTAAGAACGGTCGATCCCGGCTCGCGGTTGACGAAGAACTTGCGTCCGGTGCCGGCGGGAGTGGTGATGATGCGATTGTCGAGCCGGTAGTAATCGGCAAAGGGCTTGACGCTGACGAACGCCTTTTCGCCGGGCCGGTCGGCAGGCAGAATGTTGACGAAGACTACGTTGTCGTTGATAGTGAGCGCGGAAACGGGAGCGCCGTCGGCCCAGACCAGATCATCCTGGCTCCAACCTTCGCCATAGCGCTCGAAAGCGAAGTAGGAGTCGTCCGCCACGATGTCGCCGTCGATGAATTTCACGCCCTTTTGCACCAGCGCGTCGGCCAGCGATTCGAGAGCCTGAATGGGATCGTCGTTGCGCTGGGTTTTGAGGTCGTAGGGCAGTTCGCGTCCGGAAAGATTCGGATCGCCGTGGCCAACCAGAACCAGATCTCCGTTCAGCCGGCCGTAGCGGTCGAGCGTGCCGGTGGTTTCGACCGTGGTGCGGAACTTGTAATCGGGACCGATCAGCGCCAGCGCCGCGGCGGTGGTGAAAAGCTTGGTGTTCGAAGCGGGCGTGAAGAGCTTGTCGGCGTTTTGCGAGTACAACGTTTTGCCCGTCGTTATGCCCGGCGACAGCGAAACAATTTCGATTCCCCAGAAGCCGCGGGCAAGATCGGGAGCGCTGAGCACTTCCGCAATCCGATCCGCTAACGGCCGAACCTGCAAAGATTGGCCCTGCAAAGATTGGCCGGGTGCGGCCAGCAGCCTCGCAACCAGCAGAAGCACGATGGGAAAGAGAGGCGCAACTGACCGCCGGCGAAGCATGCAGTGGATTGTAACATCCGAAAAATGGAGAGCCGGACGTCCCCGCCCGGCCTGCCCTCAGCGCAGTCGAAGCAGTCGCCAAACTGCCGAACGGGCGGGACGCCCGTCGCTCCACTAGTGTAGTGCGTCATAAT
>PLHP01000294.1 GCA_003138955.1 Acidobacteriaceae bacterium
TGCATCTGCGAGAAGTTGCCGTCTGTATTCTCGGCCTTGCGCTTCGCCAGCCATTCTGCCCGCGGTTTCAGAACCGCATCCAAACCATCGCCGTTAGAGCTGCTTGTCGAACCACCATTTTTTGCGGACATTTTTCTGTACCATCCTTTGCGGAATCTAGTGTTGAAATTATACCCTGCATCCGGGACGCGGCCATCTTTCCGGAAGGCAAAATGGGGTTGCGCCGCCGGGGGAAAATGAATCTTCGCGCGAGGAAAGTGAATCGAACTATACTTCCGTTATAACGACAATTGCGCAGCATCGTGAAACGGCAGTGTCCCGCCAGGAGGAAATATGCTGAAGCGGCTGATGGCTACGAGCGACGATGTGAGCTTTACCATCTTGCGGCTGGTTCTGGGAGTGGTGTTCTTCGCGCATGGCGCGCAAAAAATGCTGGGCTGGTTTGGAGGATTTGGCTTTCACGCCACCATGGGATCCTTTGCCCACATGGGAATGCCCGCTCCTGTGGCATTCCTGGTCATCTGCACGGAATTCTTTGGCGGGCTCGGGCTGATTGCCGGATTGCTGACGCGCATCGCCGCTCTCGGAATTGCCAGCGACATGGTCGGGGCAATCTTCATGGTTCACCTGGCGAACGGCTTCTTCATGAACTGGATGGGCAACCAAAAGGGCGAAGGATTCGAATATCATCTGCTGGTGATTGCCATGGCTGCGGCACTCTTGCTGCGAGGGGCCGGCGCGTTCTCGCTGGACCGGGCACTCTCGAAGCTCACGTAGGGGCAGGTGCCCTCACCCGCCCAGCCGAGCGCAACTCGGCAACTGCCCTTGGACGGGCGTGGGCGCCCGTCTCTCCACTAGCTAATTCCTCAGCGTCTTACCCGTCTTCAGCGTGAACTGAATTCTCTCCTGCGTCTTCTTTTCGCCGCACATGGATTTGAAGGCCTCGCGCTCCAGGTCGAGCAGGTACTGTTCGCTGACCGGCGTGCCCGGCGTGATATTGCCGCCGCAGAGTACTTCGGCGATTTTCGTGGCTAGCTTCAGTTCGTGATCGCTGATGTACTCGCTCTGCCGCATGAGGTGGACGCCGAGTTTGAGAGTGGCGAGGATGTTCTCGCCGGGCGCGGGGATGTTCGTGCGCATCACCGGAGGCTCATACCCTGCGCGCACCAGTTCCAGCGCGCGCGCTTTGGCGTCGGAAAGAACCCGCTCGCGGTTCATGGTGATGCGGTCGGAGCTTGACAGGAACCCTAGCCCGCGGGCTTCCTCCGCCGAGGTGGAGACTTTCGCGGTGGCGATGGTTTCGAAAGCTTTCTTCATCGCCTCCAGCAGTTCCACCGATTCGCGGCCATCGGGACGAATGGAAGCGGCGCTGTCCACCGCGCGCAGCAGCATTTCCTTGCAGCCACCGCCTCCGGGAAGCAGGCCGACTCCGACCTCGACCAGTCCCATGTAAAGTTCGGCGTGCGGTTGGCGAACGGCGGCGTGCAGCGAGATTTCGCAACCGCCGCCGAGCGCCATTCCGAAGGGCGCGGCCACCACTGGCTTGGGTGAAAATTTGATGGCCTGCGTCATGCCCTGAAACTGACGGATGGCGAGGTCAACGTCGTCCCACTCTTCCTCCTGGATCGACATGAGCAGCAGCATCACGTTGGCGCCGACGGAGAAATTCGGCGCGTCGTTGGTGATGACAAAGGCGTCGAAGCCATCGCCCGGTCCGCCCGGCTTCAGCGTTTGAAGGATCAGCGAGATAATGTCGGCGCCGAGCGCGTTCATTTTGGAGTGGAACTCGATGCAGCCCACGCCTTCGCCCAGGTCAACCAGCGAGGCGCCGGCATTTTTCTTGACCACGGCGTTGGACTTCGTTTTTATTGCGACTTCGACCGACCAGACTCCCGCGGGAACTTCCACGGGCTTGAGATGCGCGTGGGCCAGATCGAAGTATGCTCGGCCTGATGGCGTCTTCAGATCATCCGCATACCAGGACTTGGTTCCGGAGGCGAGCAGTTTTTCTACGTTGGCCGCGACCGGACGCCCCTCTTTTTTCATGCGCGCGACGGTCGCTTCCACGCCCGCCGCGTCCCAGAGTTCGAAGGGGCCGAGCTCCCAGTTGAAGCCCAGGTGCAGGGCGCGGTCAATCTCTACCACGGAATCGGAAATCTCGGGAATGCGATTGGCGGAATACGTCCACAAGTCGGAGAGCGCCGCCCAAAGGAATGCGCCTGCTTTATCGGCCTTCGACGGCGCGCCGCCGCCGTCGTTATTCAAGCCGAGCAACATTCGAAGGCGCGCGCCTGTTTCTTCGACGTTTTTCGCCATGTCGAGCGCCGCGAATTTTGGCTTACGCCGGGGATGATATTCCAGCGTTTTCCAGTCGAGCGCCATGCGCTCGTCTTCTTTGTGTTTACCATCCGCGTGGCCGCCTTTGACCTTCTTGTAGAAGCCGCCCTTGGTTTTGTCGCCCAGCCACTTGCGTTCCAGCATCTGGCGAAAGAAAGCGGGAAGCTGCAATTCACTGCGCTCGTCGTGCACGTTCGCGGTGGTATTCGCGACCACGTGCCCGAGGATGTCGAGCCCCACCATATCGATCGTCCGGAACGTGGCCGAGCGCGGCCAGCCCACGGCTTGGCCGGTGAGCGCGTCGATCTCTTCGATGCTCAGGTCCATTTCCTGCATGAGGCGCATCACGTTGAGCACGGAAAATGTGCCGATGCGATTGCCGATGAAGTTGGGAGTATCCTTCGCCAGCACGACGCCCTTGCCCAGTTGNNCCCAGTTGCGCGTCGCAGAAGTGCGTTACCGCCTCGATCAGCGCGGGGTCGGCGTCTGGCGTTGGGATCAATTCGAGCAGCCGCATGTAGCGCGGCGGATTAAAAAAGTGCGTGCCGAACCACGAGCGCCGGAAGTCTTCGGAAAACCCCTCGGCGATCTTCGCGACCGGAAGTCCGCTGGTGTTCGTCGTGACGATGGTGCCGGGCTTGCGGAGGGATTCCACTTTCTTCAGCAGCGTCCGCTTGATTTCGAGGTTCTCGATGACCGCCTCGATGATCCAGTCCACCTCGGCCAACTTCTTGAAGTCGTCGTCGAAATTCCCCACAGTGACGAGCCGCGAAAGCGACGCTTCGAAAAACGCAGCGGGCTTCGATTTTACCGCTCCATCGAGCCCGGCAGCCGCGATTTTGTTACGCGCGGAGCGGGCGGCGTCCGGCGGCGCATCCGATGGAACTATATCGAACAGCAACGAAGGCACTCCCGCGTTAGCGAAATGTGCCGCGATGCGGGCGCCCATTGTGCCCGCGCCAAGGACAGCAACCTTATGGATACGCTTCATAAAGGCGAACTCCTTATGATAAAAACGACTTTCTTCAAATCAAAGTGCAATTGGAGAACAAACGATTAACGAACAAACGAACGACGAATCCTGAACGCTGGATCAGTTGCTGAGGCGACAGTCCCCGATGAAGCGCGAACGACCAGCGACCGACGACCGACGACTGCTCCCTACGGAAGTTTATCTACCACCCAGTCGTTCTTTCCAGTTTCGACCAGGACAATATCGGAAAATTTACGCTTGACATGGGAGGATCCTCGAGGCGTGACCATCACGACCGGGAAACTGTAGCGGCCCTGATGCCCATGACCGCGCGTGATCTCGAAGGCCCGGTCCTTGCCGCTGGAGAAAAACTGTTCCACTTTGTCGGCATTCTGCGAGTGGCGGAGACCATCGCTGAGCAGGACCATACCGTTTTCGAGGTCTCCGGTTTGCCATGCGTGGAGAAAATGGTTAGCGGCTGCCAGTGCAAACACGTAACCGGGGTCTAGGGGACCGTCCTCGGCAGAATGGCTGTGCGACCGGGCCCGGACCGCCGTGGGAAAAACCGTTAGCAGGATAAGACATGCTGCGAAGTGTATCTTCACGTTAAGGCTGTTCGTCATTCCTCGCCAATGTTGCTCGGCCAATGTCCTCGGCCAATGTTCCTCGCCACTGATGATGTAACTCCTTACTCCACTGGAAAGCAACCGGAACGCCAGTGTCGCGTCCGGTAAATTCGCGACATGAAGTTTGGGTTCTCCTCTTGAGCGAAGCGAACGAGGAGACAGCCGCCCCAGGCTCGCACCGCGCGCTTACGCGTTCGAAAGGCAGCCACAAGCTGAGCACCGGAAACAGTCTCTGGTCGCTAGTCGTTGGTCGTTAGCTATGTTTTGCCAACGACCAACGACTAGCGACCAACGACCCGTTGGACCAGCCAGATATTCTTGTCTTTCGTAGCTCGTAGCTCAATAAATCGTGTAGCCGGGCGCCGGATTCCGCACATCGGGCTTTGACGCCATCAGCAGCAGCGCGCCGACGCGCTTGAAGGCACGCATCTCGTCCAGGCTGTGAAATGAAGTTGTCTGGTAGTTTTCGGGCGTGGGCGTGTCGTCTGGAATCTGCGCATACTCAACATTTTCGAAAGCATGCTTCTTCAGCAGTTCGACGTATTCCGCCGCTGCACGAACATGCACCGGCACTTTTAACTTCGGCACCCATTGCAGCGAATACGGATTGTCTTTGTAGAGATTGATCAGAATGAACATCCGTCCGTGCGGCGCCATGACGCGAAAAAGCTCGGCCAGCGCGCGATCCTGATCGGGATAGTAATAGAACGACTCCACCGAAAGCACTTTGTCGAAAAAGTTTTCTTCCCAGGGAATCTGCGCCGCCGATCCGACGACGAACATCACGTTGTCGAATTCTTTTGAAGCGGCACGCGCCTGACGGATCATCTCGTCGGAAATGTCGACGCCGACCACCTGCCCAAAACCCTGTGGCCCTTCGCCGACCATGCGCGCCAGCAAACGTGTCGCCCACCCCGATCCGCAGCCGAGATCGAGAATGCGCTCACCCGGACGCAGATCCATGCGCCGCATGGTTTTCTCGGTGATGTCGAGGTGATGGCGCTCCATCTTTGCGCCCTCGCCGTCATCGGCCCAGCGGTTGAATTCCTGCTGCAGACGATGTTCTGGAGATGTCGGTTTGTCATTCAACACGGGATTTCTCCTACAGGTCGCTAGTCGTTGGTCGTTGGCAAAAAATCGCTAGCGACCGACGACAAACGACCAGCGACTAGCGACCAGCGACTGTTTCCAATTCCTGAAAGAACGCCGGATACGACACTCCCGCCGCATCGGCGCCGTGAATCGTCGTCTCGCCTTCCGCTCGCAACGCGGCCACGGCGAACGCCATGGCAATTCTATGGTCGCCAAACGAATCCAGTTCGGCGCCATGCAGATGCTGGCCGCCAGGAATCCGCAATCCATCGGGACGCTCTTCAACTTCCGCGCCCATCTTACGCAGATTGGCAGCGACGGCGGCAATGCGATCCGACTCTTTCACGCGCAACTCTTTGGCGTCGCGCACTTCGAGGCCGCCCTCGGTATACGGCGCAACCGCCGCCAGCACGGGGATCTCGTCGATCAACGCGGCGGTATCCGCGCCGGCGATTACAGTTCCCCTCCACTTCGCGCCGCGCGCCTCAATCGACCCTACCAGTTCGCCCTGATGTTCTTCCAGATGCGCAACCGAAATCTTCAGCCCCATCTGCACCAGGATGTCAAGCAGCCGCGCCCGCGTAGGATTCATCAAAATTCCGGGCAAGGTGATCTGCGATCCGGCGAAGAGGGCCGCCGCGCAAAGAAAAAACGCGGCGCTCGAAAGATCGCCCGGCACGTGCGCCTCAATTGCGCGCAGCCGCTGTCCGCCCACAATTCGCGATGCATTCCCTGTCCGCTCGACTTCCGCGCCAAAGGCCCGCAGCGCAATTTCGCCATGATCGCGCGTGCGCATGGGCTCCTCGACCACCGTCTCGCCTGCGGCAAACAGTCCGGCAAACAGCACGCATGATTTCACCTGCGCACTCGCCACTCCCGGCCGGTAGTGAATCGGCTTAAGCGGACCACCGTGAATTCTCAGTGGAGGGCGTCCGCCCTCGCTCGACGAAATCCTCGCGCCCATCTCGGAAAGCGGCGTCATGATGCGTGCCATCGGCCGCCGCGAGAGCGACTCATCCCCGCGCAACTCGCTGGTAAACGGCTGGCCGGCAAGAATTCCGCTCAGCATGCGCATGGTCGAGCCGGAGTTTCCGCAATCGAGGATTTCCGCCGGAGCGTTCAGCCGCGGCCCCACGCCGTGCACTTCAATTGTTCCTTCGTCGTCTTTGTCTTTGTCTTGCTCGCGCTTCCACACGCAGCCGAGCTTGCCGACGCAGTCGAGCGTGCTGGCGCAATCGCGTGCCTCGGAAAAATTATGGAACCTGCTCGTGCCCTCCGCAATGGCCGCCAGCATGGCGTAGCGGTGCGAAATGGACTTGTCCCCTGGAATGCGAACGAGTCCGCGCGCCATCCGAGCAGGACGGACGACGGCAGTCGAACCATCAGGCATGAATTTAATATAACGGAGATTTTGTGAGAGGTCAGAGGTGAGAGGTCCGATTGCAGAGGTGAAAGTCAGCGTTCTTACCTCTGCAATCTGACCTCTTACCTCCAAAATCCCTACTGCGCGCGCGCACGTCCGGCGGCTTCCGCGAGAATCTCCTTCGGGACTTCCCGCAGCGTGACGTGGAATTCGAACATGGGCGTTTCCGTCCCGCGTCCCCACCGGCCCACTCCCCAATGCGCGCGGATAAACTTGATCTCCGGCCGCGCCGTCAGATTGAGCAGCAGCGGGGTTTCCTCGCGATAGAACTTCTGCGGAAAAGCCGCCACCGGCTCGGCATCCCACGTGGCGCCATCCGCCGACCCGTGGATGCTGACATCGAGCGATTCCTGCTCGATGATATTGGTGATGGCGAGCGTAAGCAGAAAAATCCGGCCCTTCGCCCCACTGACATCGAGCGCCGGCCCGTCTCCTTTGGCGTTGACTACGGTTTTTTCAGGAACCACAAAAGCTTCCATCATGACGCAGAGATTCTAGCAGAGAGGCCAGCCTGCGGGCTGTGACAAGCACGCCGCGACGCGCAGTTTTCGCGATGACGATGACGATAACAAGGAGGAAATTCCCTGCCAGCGGTTGCGCAGCCGCAGTACCCGCAGAACTTCGCATATCATCAAAGCGCCGGATTATAAAAGTTAGGAGCGGGGTTTCACGTCCTCTTGAAAAAGCTCGACAAGACGACCGCCGCAACCATGGTGGCGGGCCTGTGCACGTTTCTCAACATCTACACGACCCAGCCCTTGCTGCCGCTTTTGCGCGAGACATTTCATGCCTCCGAGTTAAAAGTCAGCCTCACCGTGAGTGCGACGATTTTTGCGACCGCTCTCGTCGCACCCTTCATCGGCATGATTGCCGAACGCCGCGGGCGCAAGAAAGTCATCGTGCCCTCGCTGTTCCTGCTGACCATTCCTACTGCCCTGGCGGCGACTTCCACCAGCCTCGGTGCGCTCATCTTCTGGCGTTTCGCCCAGGGCCTCTTCGTGCCCGGCGTCATCGCCGTCATGCTCGCCTACGTGAATGAGGAATGGGCCGGACGCGGCGTGGGCCGCGCCATGTCTTCGTATGTGACCGGAACCGTGATCGGCGGATTTCTCGGCCGCTTTATCTCCGGCGTCATCGCCACGCACTGGCAGTGGCGCTTCACCTTCCTGGTACTCGCCGCGCTCAACCTGATCGGCGCGTTTGTGGTCCGCGCCTGGCTTCCTCTGGCAAAGAATTTTGTGCCCGCCGAGCACCTGCGGCAGGTTCTGGACCATGCCAGGGAACATCTGCGTAATCTGCGGCTGCTGGCCAATTTCGGCATGGGCGCGACCGCGCTCTTCGGGCTGGTAGGATGCTTTACCTACGCCAACTTCTACCTCGCCGCCGCACCCTTCTATCTGAACTCGGCACAACTGGGCAGCATCTTTTTTGTCTATCTGCTCGGAGTCGTCATCACACCCCAGTCCGGCCGGTTCCTCGACCGCTTCGGCTTTCGCCACACCACCGTCCTCTACTGCGCCATGATGATCGCGGGACTGCTGTTCACGCTGGTCAAATCATTGCCGATGGTCATCGTCGGTTTTGCCATCTTTTCCTCCGGTGTTTTCGTGGCGCAGGCGGCAGCCACGGTGGAGATGGGCGCCATCGCCGGGCGCGCGCGCTCCTCGGCCGCCGGACTCTACGTGGCCGTCTACTATCTGGGAGGAAGCGTGGGCGCCACGCTGACCGGCTTGTTCTGGCGTTGGAAAGGCTGGCCCGGCTGCGTCGTCCTGTTGGGAGGAGTTTCGTTGCTGAGCTTGTGGCTGGCCCGCATCTGCAGCCGTCCCCGCGAGCAACTCGACTCCACGGAAATCGAACTGGTCGGCGATTGAAATGCGGGGCTTCGCCCCATAGGCGCTAATTTAGGGAGTTTTGGGCTTGAGACGGCGCGCCAGCTTCCCAGAAGGGCGTTTGCACGAAGCCGCTAGCGC
>PLHP01000295.1 GCA_003138955.1 Acidobacteriaceae bacterium
GCGCCCAGCCGCTCCAGACCTTTGATATGCAGATCGATGGGGCGGGCACCGATGGCGCACCCTCCAGGCAGCGAGACGTGGGCGCGGCCACACCGGGCAATGAGCGGCCCCAGAACCAGCGTGGAGGCCCGCATGGTTTTGACCAGTTCATAAGAAGCTTCGGGAGCGGCAAGCGTGCGCGCGCAAATCGTCGTCCGGTGATGGGCGCGTCCGTAGCCGAGTTCGACCTCTGCGCCCATGGCCGCAAGCAGCTTGCGCGTGGTCTCGATGTCGCGCACCTGCGGGATGTTTTCAAGAATCACCGGTTCGTCGGTGAGCAAGGCCGCCGCCATGCAAGGGAGTGCGGCGTTCTTCGCGCCACTGATTCGGACCGTCCCCAGCAGGGGATTACCACCGCGGATTACCAGCTTATCCATAGAGTGCGTTTTCGGAAATCAGGATCGCTCTCATTCTAACTACGATTGCGGGGCGGCTGCTAGAAATCCGGCTTGAACTCCGGCCGCGCGCTTTCCCACTGTGAACCTCTGTGCCCCCTGTGGTTACGCTTTTTCACCGTTACAATCTAAACTCCGATCCACGCTTTGCCTGCGCTATCGCCTTGCGCACTTGCCCTTGGGATTCTCTCAGGGCAGCGACGGCATTCGCGCGGCCGACCCCAGCCTTGGCCATCACCAACGCCACGGGGACGCGACCTCCCGCGGCAGCGAGGATTTTTCGCGCTGCCGCGTGGTCGAGTCCGGCGGCTTTTTCCAGGATGCCCACTCCGCGTTCGACTAACTTCTCATTCTTGGGGTGGACGTTGACCATCAGATTGCCGTAGACGTACCCGAGCCGCGTCATCGCCCCGGTGGAGAGCATATTCAGGATCATCTTCTGCGCGGTGCCGGCTTTCATGCGGGTAGAGCCCGCGACAACTTCCGCGCCGACGTCCGCCACGATGGCCACGTGCGCGGCTTTGCCGAGCGGGGATTTCGGGTTGCAGACGACGGCAACGGTTTTCGCGCCGTGCGCGCGCGCATATTCAATAGCGGCGACAGTGAAGGGAGTGCGTCCGCTGGCAGCGATGCCGACGATGACATCCTTGCTTGTGGGCTTCTTCCACGCGATGGCTTTGCGGCCGCGCGCGCGCGAGTCTTCGTCGGCTTCTACGGCTGTGCCCAGCGCTTTTGGGCCGCCCGCGATGATGAATTGGACCATGCGCGGGTTGACGTCAAAGGTGGGCGGGCATTCGACGGCGTCGAGGGCAGCGATGCGTCCGCTGGTGCCGGTGCCGACGTAGATGAGGCGCCCGCGTTGCGAGAGCGCCGCGGCGATCAGATCGATCGCCTGCGCGATTTGCCGCAGAGCCCCCTTCACGGCACGAGCGACCTTGGCATCTTCACGGTTGATGATGCGGGCGATTTCGAGCGCCGATTTACGATCGAGATCGGCGGAGGCGAAGTTTGTTTTCTCGGTCCCGAGCCGGCGGAGTTCTATTCTGTTTGTTTTGCGATTCGAAGCTTTGTGTTTCAAGCTCGTTTTCCCAAGTCTTCAATCACCGCGTCGCAAAACGCCGGGCGTACCTGTTTGATGGCTTCGTTCTGGCAGTCAGGCCAGGTGCGATTGGTGAGCAAAGTTATCGAAAGTTGGCGCTCCGCGTCGATCCACAGGGATGTGCCGGTGTAACCGAGGTGTCCGAAGGAACGGGGCGAGAAGTATTTTCCGGATTGCGAAGGCGCGGAGGGCGTGTCCCAGCCGAGCGCTCGGGAAGTGCCTTCGGGCGCGGATTCCCGGCGCGAAAAGAGTTCGACGGTTGCCGGGCGGAGGATGGGGTGTCCGGAGTTGAGCATGGCGTGGGCGAAGAGGGCTAGATCTTCGGCGGTGGAGAACAGGCCGGCGTGTCCGGCAATGCCGCCGAGGACGCTGGCGTTCTCGTCCTGCACCTCGCCTTGAATGATGCGGTGGCGGAAGGTGCGATCGTCGTCGGTGGGCGGGATAGAGGCCTTCAAGGCGCGCGCAGGATTGAAAGTCGTATTAGCCATGCCGAGCGGACCGAAGATTTCGCGCTGGCAGAACGCGTCGAGGGATTCGTCGGCCAAGCGTTCCAGGACGACGCCCAGAATGATGAAGCCGATGTCGCTATATTCGGCGCGCGCCCCGGGAGCGGCGGCCAGCGGGGTGGTGAAGGCAGCTTGCAGAAGGTCCTCGCGAGTCTTGGCGCGAAGGAAAAGTTTTTCGTAGACGGGCAAACCGGAGCTGTGTGCGAGCAGCATGCGCAGCGTGACTTCGCGGCGGCGGCCGTCATGATTAGCGAATTCGAGAACAATTGCCGCGACAGGCGCTTCAAGATCAAGCAGGCCGCGCTCGTAGAGAATCATAGCCACGGCTGTCGTGGCGACCACCTTCGTGAGCGAAGCGAGATCGAACAGGCTCGCGGTTGTAACCACTGGCGAAGCGGGATCGTAGGTGAAGCGGCCAAGGGCTTTGTGGGCGACGAGTTCCCCGCGGAAGGTGACGGCCAGCGAGCAGGCGGGGAAGGCGCGGGCGGCGATCGCCGTTTCCAGGATGCTGAAAGCGCTGCAAAAACGATCGTCCTGCGCGGAGAAATTGCGCACCAGGAAGGAAAAGCCGGATTCTCGATCGGGCAGCGTCGCGTTCAAGGGCATTTTGTGAACTGATGGGGTTATAGCAAAGGCGGCGAGCAGAGGCAATCGGGGAGTTACCTAGAGAGCATCGTTGGTACCGTTCAGCCTTGAGCCGCATCTCCGGGGTCATGTAGAGTCACAACAGACGTGAAACACTCGCCGAAAAATCTGCTGTTCTCCGCTCTCCTGTCCGCTAACCTGTTTTCTGCCGCCGCATTCTCCCAGACTCCGCTTGATTCCCGCCTAGCCGTTCTCGATCCCATCATCAACGACGCCATCGCCCAACGGCAGATTCCGGGAGCTGTCCTTGTCGTCGGGCACGACGGACGTGTGGTGTATCGCAAGGCATACGGCAGCCGCGCGTTGGTACCTCGGCGGGAGGCGATGACGCTCGATACCGTTTTTGATTGCGCGTCGCTGACCAAGGTTGTCGTAACCGCGACGGCGATCATGCAGCTGTGGGAGCAGGGAAAGTTTCGCATGAGCGATCCGGTCGCGAAGTATCTTCCCGAGTTTGGACAAAACGGCAAACAGGATATTACGATCCGGCAGTTGCTGGTGCATTACTCGGGGCTCGCTCCAGACCTGGATTTGGCGAAGAAGTGGGAAGGGAAGGAGACGGCGTATCGGATGGCATTTGAGGCGGCTCCGGAGCGGCCTCCGGGAGCGGCGTTTGTTTATAGCGATATCAACTTCGTAGTGTTGGGAGCGCTGGTGGAGCGGCTCTCGGGCGAGTCGCTCGATGAGTATGCGGCGAAACATATTTTTGCGCCGCTCGGCATGAAGGAGACGCGTTTTGCTCCTCGACATTCCTGGGAGCCGGGCGCTTTAACACGCGTTGCGCCCACCGAAGAGGATGAGAATCATCACCTGCTGCGCGGCGTAGTGCATGATCCTACAGCTCGCCGGATGGGCGGCGTGGCGGGTCATGCGGGAGTATTTTCCACCGCCGATGATCTGGCGCTTTTTGCGCAAGCTTTGCTGGATGGCGGGCGAGGCGTGCTGACCCCGGCGACGATTGCGAAGATGACTGCGCCGCAGCAGCCAGTAAATGGCACGGTGGTGCAGGGATTTGGGTGGGACATCGATTCTCCGTTCTCCACTAATCGGGGAGAACTGTTGCCGGTCGGCGGTTACGGACATACGGGATTCACCGGGACTTCGCTGTGGATTGATCCGGCGACGAAGACTTACATCCTGCTGCTGACCAATGCCGTGCACATGAATGTGGTGCCGCCGAAGGAGAAGGGAAGCGCCGTGTCTCTTAGAACCAAGGTCGCGACGGCGGTGGCGGCGGCGCTGGCGCTCGATCCGGCCGAAGCCGAGAAGATGCGGGTGGCAACCATCACCGGCTACAACGAAATGCAGAGCGCGGCGCGCAAACTGGCAGTGCGAAACGGAACCGTGAAGACGGGAATTGACGTGCTCGAGGAGACGAAGTTCGCGGCGCTGCATCCGTCCAGGGGCGGGGCTCCGCGAAGCATAGGACTGCTGACGAATCAGACCGGCGTGGACTCGGAAGGACGCCGGACGATTGACGTGCTGGCGAACGTGCCGGGGATTTCGCTGGACGCGATTTTCAGTCCAGAACATGGGGTGACAGGGACGCTGGATACGACCGACATCAAGAATGCGAAGGATGCGGCGACCGGAGTTGCGGTGTATAGCGTGTACGGGGCGAGCGACGCGGCGCGGCGTCCGCCGATGGACGTGCTGAAGCGGTTGGATGCGGTGGTGATCGATCTGGCGGATGCAGGCGCGCGCTTTTACACCTACGAAACTACGATGGGATATTTTCTGGAAGCAGCCGCGAAGGCGGGAATTGAAGTAGTTATTCTCGATCGGCCGAATCCGATTACGGGGTCGTTTGTGCAGGGGCCGGTTTCCGATTCCAGTCCCAGCTCCAGTTCCAACGCCGGGCGGGAAAGTTTCACGAACTACTTTCCCGAGCCGGTGCGCCACGGGATGACTTTGGGTGAGCTCGGGAAAATGTTTAATGCCGAGCGGCACATCGGGGCGCGGCTCGATGTGGTTGCGATCGAAGGTTGGCAGCCGGGGGACTGGTTCGATTCGACTGGCCTCGCGTGGGTGAATCCTTCGCCCAATCTGCGGAATTTAACAGAGGCGGAGCTTTATCCGGGTGTGGCGCTGATTGAAGGGACGAATGTCTCGGTGGGGCGAGGCACAGATACGCCGTTCGAAGTGGTGGGCGCGCCCTGGATCAAGAGCAGGGAATTAACCGCATACTTAAACGCCCGCGGTATTCAGAGTGTGCGCTTCGTGCCCGTTGTCTTCACTCCGTCATCGAGTAACTTTGCGGGGGAACGGTGCGAAGGCGTGAACCTGATTGTTCTGGATCGGAATACTCTAGATTCACCAGAGCTGGGGATTGAGCTGGCCTCGGCGCTCCATAAGCTGTATCCGAACGACTTCAAGATGGAGCGCATGGCGGATCTGCTCGTGAATACGACGGTGTTTGAGGCAATCGAAGCGGGAGAGGATCCGAGACGGATTGCCGAGGACTGGCAGGAGCGGCTGGATGGATTTGTGCGCCTGCGGGAAAAGTATTTGCTGTACAAGTAGCGGGCGCATAACTTTCGGCGGACGTGCCAACATGCGATCTGCAGCCCATGCTTCACTAACCCATGCTTAGCAGTTCGTGCGAAGCAGCTCACGGCTGGTGCCCGGACTCCTCAGCTACAATGACTCGATGAATCGGGGTGTGCAGATTGGCCACAGCTAACCGGCACTCCGGTGGGCGCATCTGAGTTTGCAAGCGTGTCGCGAAATTATCCTGAAGAGGTAGGTGTGCGATGAGGATTCGTGCTGCTTCTATTTGGGTTTTGCTGCTGGCAGGGATAGCGATCGCGGCGGCACAGACATCGCCGCCCCCGAACCCGGCTGCGCCCGCGGTGGAGTCTGAGAAGCCCACGCTGACCATTCCAGCGGGAACGAGGGTTCCACTATCGCTGAAGCAGGCGATTTCGACGAAGACAGCTAAAGACGGGGACCCGGTATACGCGGAGACTGCCTTTCCGTATGTGGTCAATGACCGGGTCGTGATTCCGGCCGGGACCTACATCCAGGGAAGGATCGAGCGCGCGCAGCGCGGCGGTCACGTAAAGGGGCGCGCCGAAGTGTTGATCCACTTCACCTCGATGATTTATCCCAACGGCTATACGGTGATGCTGGGCGGCTCGGTCGAAAATACGCCCGGGGCGGAGAAGACGTCGATGAAAGATTCGGAAGGGACGATTCGCCAGGATAGCGACGCCGGGAAAAAGGCCAAGGAAGCTGCGGGCGGAGCAACCACGGGAGCCGTGATCGGTGCTGTAACCGCCGGAGGGAAAGGAGCCGGAATCGGAGCGGGCGCTGGAGGAGTGGCAGGGCTGGCGGTCGGAATGCTCTCGCGCGGCGCCGACGTGAGGCTGGAGCCGGGGGCGTCGATCGAAATGGAGATTCAGCGGGAAGTGACGGTGGATGCGAGCCGCATTTCCGCAAGGCGCGAGGTCATTGTTCGCAATGACTAGGGTGCGCAACCATTAGGGTCCGCAACGACTAGTACCGTGATCGCGCGATGAGTCGCACGGTCGAGGGACGGGTGCCTCGCGAGCCTGCCCTGAGCGCGGTCGAAGGGTCCAGCCGGGCGGGGACGCCCGGCTCTCCACTGCAATCTTCTATTTCAATACAAACATAGCGTTCACGTGAGCGGAGACCTTCACGTTCTGGGGTGAAAACTCCTCGGTCGGGGCGGCGTTTTGTGCAGCCATCGCCAGGGGCATGCGAGCGCGCATCATGGGGGCGACCACGTGAATGTTCTCAAAGGTATCGACAGTAGCATAAGAGAGTTCGCCAAGCGTGCGTCCACTGGCATCGGCGAGGGACTGCGCGGAAGCGCGGGCGCGCCGGTAGGCGTCGGCGACGGCTTTGCTCTTGGCCTCGTCGGTCGAGTCCAGCGTGTAGCTGAGCGACTGGCTTTCACCAACGCTGGCGTCGGCAAGCTGCTGGGTAACGGAGCCGATCTTGGAAAAATTCTTGAGCTTCAAACTGACGCTGGTCGTGACCTGGTAGCCGATGACTCTGTGCTTCGGATTTTTCCAGTCGTACTGCGGATTCACCGAGAAGAAGCCGACTTCCGCAGACTTCGGATCGATGCCATTCGCGCGCAGAACCTGGCGCGTGGCCTCGGCGTGTTTGGCGGCCTGGTCGTAGGCGTCTTTGGCGCTGTCGGCTTGCGCCGAGATGTTGAACTGGATGAGCGCCGTGTCCGGCGCGGTTTCAAATTTGCCTTCGGCGCCAACGAAAATCGTATTGGGCAAAGGGTTAAGCGTGGGACTCTGCGCGATCGAGAGGGCGCTCAGAACGAGAACGGCACAAAAGGTGACAACGGTAGTTTTCATCGGATCTCTCCTGCATCTTTGAAAGCTGCATCTTGAAAGCTGCATCCCGGAAGCTGGCCACGGAAATCGAATCTAACGCTTTCGTTATACACCTCTGATGTTAGAACGCGACGAGCTTCCCAAATTGCACTGGAAAGACGGGAAACGGGAAAACACCGCGGGAGACGCGGCATAAGCGTCTCTACAGGGGAGTCGAGCGGCGGGCGGCAACGCGAAATTGTCAGTGAGAAGGAATCTGCAGCGCGCGATCCAGGCGCACCTCGAGGGTAGCTCCTTTTTCGAGTCGGAGGTCGCGACTGGCAAGCAGGCCGGCCATGGCTCCAGCACCTGCTCCTCCTCCAGCGCCCCCTGCGGCTGCGCCGGCGGCCGCGTCTGCGATCGTCTGCTTCGCACCCGGTCCCTTGCGTTCGATTTCACCCTCGGAGTTGGGCGCTTTAATACCGTGCTCGCCGGACACTCCAATGACGGTTGCGATCAGCGCGATCCATCCGTGTTTGGTTTCGATTTCGTCAAAGCTGAGCAGCAGGCGTGCGTGCCGGCCGTGCTCCACCGAACCGACATGCCCTTTGATCTTCTTGCCCCGGGGAATCATGTTGCCGCTGGCGGAAATGAGATCTTCGTCCAGCTTGACTTTGAAATGTTGGCCCCGACGCAGTTCGGCAGTGTCGAGTTTGTCCTGCAGCCGGACGAGAAAGGTCGTGCCTTCCGGGACGGCATTCGGCCGAGTCATGGGCGCGCCGGCCGGATCGATTGCCCAGGCCGGAAGTGACATTGCAGCCGTCAAAAAAAACATTCCCACCCACGATGAGAGTTGGTTCATCATGACCTCGCAAATTTCCTGCCCACCAATATAAACCCGGTCTGCCCGCCAGATGCGAATCAGGCACGTTCTGGCGGGCAACCGGTTAATTCACCCCAGGACGGCAAAACACAACCGTGATGGGGGCCGTTTGGATTGACTTCACTGTTCAGTTGGATGAGCAGATCGGGGCAAGATGATGCCTGGCGTTGGGCAGAAAACACTGGTCAGACGGACGCTCACCGCTCACCCTCAGCCCGCGGTCTCCATGTTATGCCCTTCGGGAAAGACGGGTTCTGGTCATTGATGTCGTTCCGCAGGTCTTCCCAGATATTGTCGGGCATTTCGAGGAAAACCTTGACGACTTGAGGATCGAACTGGCGACCGGACCAGGTTTCGATTTCCTTGCGGACGGCCTGAATGCTTTGGGCATCACGGTACGGACGGTCGGATCTCATGGCATCCAGGGTATCGGCAATCGCGAAAATTCGGGCGCCTAGCGGGATCTCATCGCCTTTCAGGCCACGGGGATACCCGCTCCCGTCGTAGTGCTCCTGGTGGGCGTATACGATTTCGGCAGCCTCCGCCAGAAACGGGATTCGGGAGATGATCTTGTAGCCCAGGTAGCAGTGCTCCATCATGATGGCCATTTCCTCGGCCGTGAGCTTGCCGGGCTTGCGCAGGATGTCATCGCGAATGGCCATTTTGCCAATGTCGTGCAGGAAGGCTCCACGTGCGATTACGTTGATTTCTTCTTTCGACAGGCCCATTTTGCGCGCCATCGCGATGGCAAATGCGGTGACGCGTCTGGTATGGCCGTAGGTCTCGGCGTCCTTGAGGTCGAGCGCATCGCCCAAGGCTTCGAGCGTGATGTCGTAAGATTTTTCCAGGTCGGAAAGCGCCGTTTTCCATTGCTGGGTGCGGGCGGCAACCAGCGCTTCCAGGTTGGTGCGATAGGCATCGTTTTCGCGCTTGAGGCGGCGATTTTCCATGGCGCGGCGGACCGTGGCCAGCAATTGCTCCCGCTCGAACGGCTTGAGCAGGTAGTCGTATGCCCCATTGCGCAGCGCCTGCAGAGCGACCTGAATGTCGTGCACCGCAGTGACCATCACGATCGGCATGTCCGGGTAACGTTCCTTGGCACGCTCCAGCAGGGCAATTCCATCCATTTCAGCCATCATCAAGTCGGAGAGCACGAGATCGAATTCCTCACCCGATTCCAGAATCGCGAGGGCTTCGATCCCACTGCCCGCCTGGCGCGTCTGAAAATGGGCTCCGCTGAGCATGGAGGAGACAATCTCGCGGATTGTTTCCTCGTCGTCTACCACAAGGATGCGATCGTTGGGCATGGCGCTGAATGGAGTGTATCCCCTATTTTAGGCCACGATTCCACATTCCGAAAGTAACCAAATGAGGACGGAAATCCGCACCGACGGGCCGCGAGCATGATATTTAAAAAGCTTAGGTGTTCGTGCGCCTATCTATCGTGCGCCTAGCTATGGATCCTTCCAGACTATTCGGGAATTCGGTTGGCCTGTTGACCGGTCCCTGGTTGACCGTGACAAGGTTGACGGCGCGGGAAACGGCTGCCCTGATTTTGATGGCGGTCAGTCTGCTTTTCTTCCGCGTTTTTCGGGACCGCTGTCTGCTGGCGTGGGCAGCGGCTTGGGCCGCCTATGGGGCGTTCCTGTGGGCAAGTGGCTCGGGCGAGTTGCACGCCGCGCCCAAGTCGGTGGAGGCATTCGCGCAGGTCGGTTTTGTGCTGGCGATGGGATTGTTTGCGGCTGCGGCTCTGTTATCGGCGCAGGCGCGGCGAGCGCTCACGGCGTTGGCGGCGTTTTCTTGGGTGCTGATGGTTTTTGCGGCAATGCGGTCGCTGTATTTTCCAGATTCGCTGTATTTCGTGGATTCGAAAACATTCGGGCTGGATGTGGCGTGCCGGCTGGTTGCGGTCGGGGCCGTCGTGGAACTGGTGCGTTACCGCTCCGGGCGTATTGGGCTGGGCCCTTTCCTGTTCGGAGCCGGGCTGCTGACGTTGAATCTGCACTGGCCTCCGTTCACCAGTCACATTCCGAGTGAAGGTTACCTGCTGGCGGAAGTGCTGTTCGGTTCGAGCATCTTGTTCGTGGTGCTGGATGACTCGCGGCTGCGCACGCGCCGGCTGGCGACCCTGAACGAATTGACCGTCGCCATCGCGCGCTCCCAGAATCACGCTCCGATGATGCAGACTGCGCTCGAGAAACTGAAAGCCGTAGTGGGGGCGAAGGCAGCGTGGTTCCAGTTGATGGAAAGCGACCATCTGGTGCCAACCCAGCACGTCGGCCTGTCGCCGGAATTTCTGCGAGCCATGGCGCAAACTGGGACGGGGCAAACTGGGACGGGGCAAACTGGGACGGACGAGACGCAGGCCCGCGTACTCCAGGAAAACCGGGCGGCGGTAATGCAACTCTCGGATATGTCGGAGCCGGAGCGCGAACAACTGGGGAAGTACTCCATTCATCATGTGGTACTGCTGCCGGTGCTGGGCAAGAAGTCTGTGATCGGGATGCTGTCGTTCGGCTACCCCGGCAGCCGGCGCCACACCGGGGAAGAACTGGAGTTTCTGGAAACGGCGGCCCAGAAGCTGGGGATTGCGGTGGAGAATCTGCGGTTACTGGAGCAGGTGCTGCGCTCGCAACACCAGTGGATGAATACCTTCGATTCCATCCAGGATCTGATTCTGGCGCACGACGCGGACTTCCGCATCCTCAAAACCAATCAGGCCCTGCTGCAGCGACTGGAAAAGGCGCCCGCCGATATATTGGGCAACCTGTGCGCAGAGGTTCTTCCGCAAAAACGCGCCTGGAGCGGATGTCCGTATTGCGAACGCGGCTCGGGACTGACGGAAGGCATGGATCCGTGTTTTGGCGGGCAGTCGGTGATTTCGACCTCATCGTATGCCGAGCAGGGAGGCCAGCAGAAGGGCACCATCCATGTGGTGCACGATACGACCGCGCGCCAGGTGGCGGAAGAAAAATACCGCATGCTGTTCGAGCAGGCGCAGGAAGGCGTGTTCGTAGCGACGCCGGACGGCGATTTGCTCGACTGCAACGATGCCTTTGTCACCATGCTCGGTTACGGCAGCCGGGACGAGTTGATGGCGCTCGACATGGGCAGCGTGCTGCAACCGGTGGCGGAGGAGCGAGAGGCTTTTCTCGAGGAAATCGAGGCGCACAACTACGTGCGCAACTTTGAAATTACGGTGCGGCGCAAAGATGGCACGCTGCTGACGGTGGCGCAGAGCTGCTTTGCCACGCGCGATGCGGACGGACAGATTGAGCGCTATCAGGGCTTCGTCCTCGACATCACGGAGAGGAAACGCTCGGAAGACGAGATGCGGCGCCGCAATCGCGAGTTAAACGCGCTCAACGCCATGGCCGTCATCGCGACCCAGTCGTTCGATCTCGATGAAATCCTGAACCTGACGCTGCGTCAGGTGATCTCGCTGTTTGGGGCGGAGACGGGCTCGGTTTATCTGGCCGTGGAAGCGGATGGCGCCTACCGGCGGCGCGCCGGTTGGGGCCCGCGCAGCGAGGCGCGCGTGCGTATGGCCGAAGTCGTCTTTTCCGAAGGTCTGGGCGATCTGGTGATGCGCTCGCGAGCGGAAGTGGTGACCCAGGATTTTCTGCCCCACCTGCCGGCGGCGGTGGTGGAGTTTGTTTGCGCAGACCGTCTGCCCTTCTGGATATGGGTTGTGCTCTGGAGCAAGGAGAAGCCCCTCGGCATCATGGGCATTGCCAGCAAGGAAGACCGGCACTATTCGACGAACGATGAGAATCTACTGGTCGCCATCAGCCGGCAACTGGCAACCACGATAGAAAAGGTCCAGCTCTACGAGGAGACTTGCCGCGCCTACGAAGACTTGCGGCGCACCCAGGAGCAACTGCTGCAAAGCGAAAAGATGTCGGCCGTCGGCCAACTGATTGCCGGTGTGGCGCACGAGTTGAATAATCCGCTGACCGCAATCCTCGGTTACGCGCAACTGCTCGAAGGTGCGGGCCTTGATCACACTTCCGCAGACTATGTCCGTAAGCTGTTCAAGCAGGCGCAGCGCACGCACCGGGTGGTGCAGAATCTGCTTTCTTTTGCGCGCCAGCGCAAGCCGCAGAAGGAGCAAGTGGACTTGCGCAGGGTGCTGGAAGAGTCATTCACGCTGCGCGAATACGATCTGAAGGTCAACAACGTCTCGCTGGAACGGGAGATTCCCCAGGACTTGCCCTCCGTGGTCGCCGATTTGCATCAGTTGGAGCAGGTCTTCCTGAACATTATCAACAACGCGCTCGATGCCATGGTGGAGAACTGCGGCGAGGGCAGCCCCGGCGGCGTGTTGAAAGTGCGCGCTTTCAAGAAAGATGCCTTCGTGTGCGTGGAGTTCGACGACAGCGGTCCAGGAATCAAGGACCCAAGCCGGATTTTCGATCCCTTCTACACCACCAAGTCGGTGGGCAAGGGAACCGGCCTTGGCTTGAGCATCTGCGACGGCATCGTCAAGGAGCATGGCGGAGAAATCGCGGCGCGCAACCGTGAAGAGGGCGGAGCGACCATTGGGGCAACCATTGAAGTCCGCTTGCTGGCAAGCGAAAAACCGGCGTTGCCGGAAGCGCAGGCGCCCGCGCGGCGAGAGTCCCCGCTGGCAGGCCGCGTGCTTCTGGTTGAAGACGAAGAAGCGGTGCTGGAATTTGAACGAGACGTGTTGGTCGGCGCAGGAGCCGAAGTCACTACATCCATGAGCGTGGAGGACACGCAGAAGCAACTCCACAATGGCTCCTTTGACGTCATCGTGCTGAATGGTCGCATGCCCGGCGGATGCAGCGCACAGGAAATGTACGAGTGGATCGCTAGGAACTGCCCCGGTCTGGAGAAAGGACTGCTGCTAACGTTTTCCACGGTGACCGACCAGCAGACCCGAAGTTTCCTTCAGGGAAAAGGCGTGCCGTCGCTGGCCAAGCCCTTCGAGGTGGCGGACCTGATCTCGCAGGTGCGCGGGCTAAGCCAGAGAGAAGGGAAACAAGCGACAGAGACAAAAGAGAACAACGAAGAAAAAGCCTCCGCGGCAACCGCTGGAACCTAGCCGCAGATAGCTCTCAGCTATCTGCTGTGAGACCTGAGACCTGCTTCTCTAAAGTTTTCCCTTCAAGCCCCGCGTCATTTCCGCAATCAATTTTTCATTGCGCCGGTACCATCGCCAGTGACCCTCGCGCTTGGCTTCCACCAGGCCGGCCTTTTCCAGGATGCGCATGTGATGCGAAACGGTAGGCTGCGCCAGCTTCACCCGCTGCTCGATATCGCCCGCGCATAGCCCGGTTTCCTTGTCGAGGGAGCATCCGCCCTTTTCCTTGAGCGCCAGCAGAATCCGGCGGCGGGTGGGGTCGGCAATGGCGTGCAGGAAGCGATCAAGAGTGGGAGCGGCGGAAGACATTTGGTAATTGTGTAATTTGTAATTTGGTAATTTGAAACCCAGTGATCATGATTTCAAATTGCCAAATTATCAGATTACGAAATTACTAAATCTCCTCTATTTTTTCACAATCGGATTATAGCCATCGCTGACGAGGCGGGCGCGCATGGCCTCGGCATCCTTGAAGTCGGCGTAGGGTCCGACCTGAACGCGATAGTACTTGTCGACGGAAGCATTGTTAGCGAAGGCGGGATACTCTTTCTTCTTCAGAGCCTCGACCAGCGCGTCGGCATCTTCCTGCCGGGTAACCGCCGCGACCTGCACGTAGTAACTGCTCGTTGATGATGCTGTTGTTGACGATGCGGGCGCACCGCTTGCCGTATCTGTGGCGGCCTTTGGAGGCGCCACCGCGGTCGCTGCGGCGGGGTTCGCCGGCGCCGCCGTCGCATCCTGAGGAGCAAGCGCGGAGTTAGCATTCTTCTCGCCTACCGCCTTGTAAAAGCTAAAGTCGCCAGACTGGGGCGTCTTCTGGGGAGCGTCGTTCTTTGCGGCCGAGGGCCGAACGACAGCCGCCGAAGTTCCAGCGGCAGCTCCCGGCAAGCGGCCCGCGCCTGCGCTGGCGGTTCTTCTGCCGAGCGAAAAGCCGATGGCAAAGAAGACCGCGCAGACCAGCACAAAGGCGAAAAAAAGGCCCAGCATGCGGCCGGTGCCAAGCGTGATCTCCGTATCCTGCTGCGCCGTGGTCATGGGAAGTAGTGTTGACCTCTAGCCTTTAGCAGGCGCGGCCGGTGCTTTCGCGCTGGCCAGCAAGTTCTGCAATCCGGAATAGAAATCGATCGGCACGGGAAACACGACGGTCGTGTTTTTCTCAACGCCGATTTCAGTCAGCGTTTGCAGATACCGCAACTGGATGCTGGCCGGCTCGGAAGACAGCAAGTGTGCCGCATCCACCAGGCGCTGCGCGGCCGAGAACTCGCCTTCGGCGTGGATGATCTTCGACCGCTTCTCGCGCTCCGCCTCAGCCTGCTTGGCCATCGCCCGCAACATGGACTCGGGCATATCCACCTGTTTGACTTCGACGTTAGTGACCTTCACGCCCCAAGGCGAAGTGTGCGTATCCAGGATGCTCTGCAACCGCAGGTTAATCTTGTCGCGGTGCGCCAGCAATTCGTCGAGTTCCTGTTCGCCCAGCACCGAGCGCAAAGTAGTCTGCGCAAACTGCGAAGTCTGGTAGACGTAATTGGAGACTTCGACCACCGCCTTATTGGGCTCGATCACGCGCAGGAAAATGACCGCGTTCACTTTCAGGGTGACGTTGTCGCGAGTGATGATGTCCTGCGGCGGCACTTCAAGCGCTTCCTGCCGCAGCGAGATCCGCACCATGCGGTCGATCGGCGCGAAGACCAGAATTACGCCCGGACCCTTGGCCGTGCCCAGCAGGCGTCCAAGCCGGAAGATGACGCCGCGCTCATATTCGGCCAGGATCTTGATGGAACTAAGCAGGTAAATGATGACGATGACGATGGCAACGGTGATCACCGGAAACCCGAGATCCATAAATGCCTCCAGGCAACTCGTAATTCAGAGTATGAGCGGATTGTAGCGCAAGCGAGCGGGTATCGGCGGTGACGACATGCCCGCGCAGTTGTTGAGGAAGATGCGGGCGCCCCTTCAATTTGCGTACGATTGGACAGACAGGCATCGCTGCGGCGACAATAAATTCTTTGAACACCAAGAACATCTTCTTCATCGGCCTGGTCGTAGCCGCCAGTGGCCTCATTTCGACTCCGCTGGCGCTGCTGGCCGGGCTGATCTACGGCCTGTCGTTCCCGCACCCCTATCGCATCGACGCCCAGAAACTCTCCGCCTTCCTCTTGAAGGCATCCATCGTCGGGCTAGGCTTTGGCATGAACCTGCACGAGGTCGTGCGCGCGGGCCGCAGCGGATTCCTCTACACCGCGCTCAGCATCAGCTTTGCCATGCTCCTCGGTCTCGGCATTGGACGCCTGTTCGAGGTGCAACCCATCCCGTCGCTCCTGATCAGCACCGGCACCGCCATCTGCGGCGGGAGTGCGATTGCCGCCGTCGGGCCCGTCCTGAACGCCGGAGAAGAGGAGATGGCCGTCTCGCTCGGGACCGTCTTCGTGCTCAATTCGGTCGCCCTGTTTCTCTTCCCACTCGTCGGCTACGCTCTTCACCTCACCCAATCTCAATTCGGATTGTGGTGCGCCCTCGCCATCCACGACACCAGTTCGGTGGTAGGCGCAACCGCAAAATACGGTGCCCAGGCGTTAACGATCGGGACGACGATCAAGCTCGCCAGAGCGCTCTGGATCGTTCCCCTGGCATTCGCGGTGGCCATCTTCAAAAAGAGCAAGACCCGGATCAAGTGGCCCTGGTTCATCCTGTTTTTCTTATTGGCCGCCGTCGCCGCCACGTATCTCCCCTTATTCGGCCCGCTCTATCCCAAACTCAGCACCCTGGGAAAGACCGGGTTGACGGTGACGCTTTATCTGATCGGCACAGG
>PLHP01000159.1 GCA_003138955.1 Acidobacteriaceae bacterium
CACGTGCGTGGGGATGGTCCGTGAGTACCCAGACCAGCGCCGCGAGTCATACAGTTCTCCCCACGTGCGTGGGGATGGTCCGGTCTGCGTAGCCGTCCAAGTGTTCGCGTTGCCGTTCTCCCCACGTGCGTGGGGATGGTCCGTACCTCACGGTCGCCATTGATGGCGATCAGTTGTTCTCCCCACGTGCGTGGGGATGGTCCGGCAGGGAGTTCTCCCTGTAACCCCCCATACCGACCATTTACAGGAAGCTGCATGAAAATCGCCTACCTCGACATCGAAACCAACTACACCGGGAAGTTCACCGACCAGCGGCTATTTAGCGATCACGAGAATCACCTCATCACTGTTCTCGGTATGCGACTTTTTCAGGAGGATAAAGACTCATTCCTACAGCTCGTAAGGAAGGACGTTTCAAAGGGCGCACTGCTGAGTGCGCTTAGGGGAACGGACCTGATCGTGACGTATAACGGGCGGTCGATTCCTGACAAAATGAAAGGCTACACTGGCTTCGATTTTCCAGTGATCGCCGCGCAGCTTGGGGTTGTGCTGGACGAGGAATTCAAACATGTTGACCTTTGTCCAGTCTGCTGGCAGCGCGGCCTCTGGGGAGGCCAAAAGACAATCGAACGGTCGCTGGGATTGAAGCGAAAGCTACCTGGGAGGGATGGAGCCTGGGCGGATGTCACCTGGAAGAAATACGAAACAACGGGGTATTACAACTTTCTGGAGGAGCTGCTGGAATACAACCGCGAGGATGTATTCATGCTACGTCGAATACAAGAGGCTCTACGATGCACTGAGAATTATCAACGTCCGAGACGCTCTTGCAGCCATGCAGCGCCGCTCTTGTGACCTGTCCCCGATTCCCAAGCCAACCCGGCGTCCGCTTCATCCGCGACCTCCATACGGTGATGTCGGGGCACCACAAGCGTGACCGTTCGGCTGGCGAATGATTTGGTCGCTTGGCTGGATCAGCGAGCCGAACAGGAGAACCGAAGCCGAGCAAACCTCATTGAAACCCTGTTGAAGCGGGCGAAGGAGCAGCCACAGGAGCAAACGTAATCAGCGCCCGGACAGCCATCAAACAGAAGATCAGATGGCACTAGAAAACGCCCGCCGTGACCGCCGTAACTTTGTGATCCTCGCAATGTTCTCCTAAAATCAGCCACAGGAGAACACATGACGCCTCAACAACAAGAGCACACGAAGATCACTAAAGAAACAATGGAAAACATAGGCATAGTCTTTATCGTACGTGCAGGCAAGGTACTCACCGTTTTCTTAAATCGTGAACCGGCGGAACAGTACGCCCAGTGGGGAAGGCAAGAGAATCCTACGCTTGAAATCACTGTCGAAGATATTGCCGTACATGAGTGTGAAGATATCGGAGGCTTTTCTTACTTCGCAACAGAAGCCGATTTCCCGTACCTGAAATAATATGGCACGGGAATGCGATCCGCCTGCTGTGAAGAGGCGTTGCACCAGCTAAGCCGCCCTCTCCAACCGCCGTTCTATAACGCTCCTTGTGCCAATCCGATCCAGTTCTTGGCAAAGCGTACCGATCCTCTCACAGCGGTAGTGGAACTCGTGGAGTTGAGAGGATGTTAACTGTGCTGGTTGTCCGAATGTCTCGATTTGAACGTCAATCAGCAGGCGGACTTCATCCTTGATGGCACTGGCTGGGGTGGTCATCGTGCACCTCTAACGAAATTTTTCGATATGCTGCGTTGAGTTCCGCCCGTGAGCTTGGCACCCATGAGGCGGCTGACCTTCAGATCAGCAGCAGGACTTCAGACGCAGCGGCTCCAAATGGTAGCAGGCGAACGTGACAGGGAGATTAAAAACTGGCGTCGGTAGTGTCTGAAATGTGCGTTGATCGGCCGGCTCGGGAACACAGTGGTGGTGTCTTAATGTTGCTGGCAGAAAACAAAGGCGAAGGCGAGCACAGCAATCACAGCCGTCAAGATGACGGAGACTTTTTCGGCTGGTTCTCCCGGTTCGCGAGGAACATGATCAGTGGCTCTTTTCCTGCCAAAGAATATGCGATAGTGTGCCAGTATCGCGGGAACGTAGCCAATTTGTAGAAGGATAGCACTTCCGCAGGATGCCGCTGCGATGGCTTTGCTGGATCGCGTTACAGGAAAGGCTAACAGTGGGAAAATTGTCAGACAGCCCGCCAATAGTACGGATGCGAAGATTAGCCAATCTGCCCACGGTATCCAATTTCGCCACTCTGGGTGGTGTTCTTGTACCCAAAGTTCCCGCTGCACCCTGAACATGATTACAACAATCCCAAAACCGAAAATCATTGCCGCTACAGCGATCAGATCGCTTGGCGTGGGAGACGGAGTGGGCATTGTGAACCTCAAGAACAAAGCCCCAACGTCACTTGGGGCCTATTGTACGGTTTTTCTCTCTACTACCGAATCCTCACGCAGCGCAATCTCGCTCTATGTCCCTGCGAGTTGAGCGGCCAATCAAGAATCTGTCCTTGTCGCGCAGGCTGTAATTTTTGGGCGCGTTGTTAATTACGGCCTCCTTGAACTGCTCGTATTCATCCCAACCAAGCCAGTTTTTGTAGGTTCGTCCGACTTCCTTGCAGACGCGGTAGTCGTAAATTGTGAAGTGGGTTGGATACAGAATGGTCAAAATGGCACTCGCCGTTGGAAGTGCAAATCCCCACTTTTCCAGTAGGATTTCTAGTTGCTGTTTTTCGTTGGTGCTGGAAAACAACTGGGACGCGATGGTTGAGACTGCTGCCTGAAAAGTGCCAGCTTTGTCCTTCAGCCGATTTCTATGGTAGTTCTTAGCCCTGTTCGCTTTCCAGACCAAAATCATGTAGAAATCGGCGGCATCTATTTTTCCATTTTGTCGAAAGCGGTCCCCGACTCCCAGCAAATACTTTTCGTCATCGTAGAAGTCGCGATAGTCAATCTCATCTGCCATAGCACGAGAATCATGCCACGAATCTAGGTGTCTTTCCAATCTCAGACCGGGAGGATCACGGTCCTACTCCGGTGAGGAAATCTGTCCGCTTCATCCGTTCACCGTCCGTTTAGCGTCCGTTTCAATATCCCGTCTGTGCCCAATTATCGGTCACGGCAATCCACTTGAGCTACGAACGACGGACACGGGGGAACACGATCCGGCTGTTGCTGGAAGACGCGTTACGGGCCCGAGAGACGAAGCACGACCCGAAGTGACCGACATTACACCCGCTACGGCGGGCGGATTTTTTGTGCCCAATCTGGTCAACTCTGCGGTCAACTCTACGAGTGTATTTCGTTTCAGGTATCGTCAGGTGTTGCCCTAGAACGTAGGCTGGGCGGGCCGTTCGAGCAAACAACTGCATCAGGATGCGGTCATTTCCTCTACTTGCCAAGCTGCCGGACTACAATTCAACATCGCGGTTAGGCGCAGGCGTCGGTTCCTTACTTGGGAACCAATCTCATTCTCCCCGGTCGGGGAGGCCTTCAGGTTCTGCGCCACCGTTTTCCTGGACTGGTGCCTTCCGAAAGCAATTCTTACGCTATCTCCGGGTCATACGCAAGGCACGAGCTATTCTTGTTACGAAAACCGAACAGACGCTTGTTAGACCTACCCCCCGGGTGCGACCGCCGATGTCTGTCTGGATTCATTCTGAGGAACCTGCCCAGTAACCATGCGGACGTTTCTGTTCCGAAATCAGGAAATCCAGATGGAGGTTCGTGTTCATTGCGCCATCGGAACCGGTGTAGAATGTCCTCAGCGAGGTAAGCGGTTGTGCAACTTAATGGTGGGCAGAGGCTGCGGACGCTGAGAGAAACCCTCGGATATCGGATGAGGGACGTGGAACTGGCCAGCAATCAGATCGCGCAGAGATTTGAGAATGAGGAATTCGCAATTCCGCCCAGCCGCTTGTCCGACATTGAGACCAAAGGCATAATCCCGAGCATTTTTCGCCTCTATTCGTTTGCCGCCATTTATCGGCGGGAATATCGGGAGTTGCTGTCCTTCTATAGCCTCGAACTTGATGACATCTCAGCGGACATTAGCTTTGGGCGTCCGCAGAAGTCGCACGTGTCCGAGCCTTTGAGCAACATCAGACAAGTGCGGATGCCGACCCGGCTCGATCCAGGATTCTCTCTCCATAAAACGACGGACTTGGGCCGCGCCATCGAGCAATGGGGTATTGTGCCCCTGTCTTATCTTGCGCAGTTTGCGGATGGCCGCTACACCTATGGGTATATTGGATCGGAAGATTTCACCATGTATCCCATTCTTCCGCCGGGCAGTTTCGTGCAAGTGGACGAAACCAAGAACAAGGTAAGCGAAGGAACATGGCGTTCCGAGTTCGAGCGCCCTGTTTACTTTGTCGAAATGCGCGACGGATATACCTGTTGCTGGTGCGCGATGAAGCGTGACTCCATCGTCTTGCAACCGCATCCCCTGTCTCCCGTTTCAGTGCGAGTTCTTAGATACCCGCAGGAGGCCGAGGTTCTGGGGCAGGTTGTCGGAGTTGCGATGCGCGTCGGAGATTGGCATCATCCCGACTCTCAACTAACGCCGAAAGCGCGCTCAGCACCGACCTCAGATGCGCCAGGGCAGCTGGGGAGAGGGGCTTAGGCGGACAGTGCGTCAGCGAAGCCAGGAACTCCTTTTCCGTCACATGCTCGTTGCAGCATGACGCGGGTACGTCTTTGAGCAGCACAGCCAAGGGTTTCTTCAAGACCGCGGAGAGCAGTGCCCGATGCGACGCGCGGATTGCGCATTGTGCGGCATCCTCGCCATACACCTTCGCCAAACCCCAGTGATCGTACCTTCCATTGCCCGTTGCATTGCCGTCAAGCAATCTGCTCATGTAGGAAAGTCTGCCCAACAACCCCGGGACAGCGCCTAGGGTATTCGCTTCAAAGTCCTCGATAGCGGATTTCAGTCTCATCACGTAATTTACAAATTCCGAAAACACATCGGAAGTTAACTAAATGCAGAAAACCCCTCTAAAGCCAGCAATGTATCACGGTGCGAATTCTTTCGCAAAGGAGATCGACCGTGAAACGATTCCTGCTGGCTTTGGCTGCAATTACCCTGTTTATCGCAACCGCAGCGCTTCCAAGTTTGGCCGATGGCCCCGCCCCCGTCTGTACCCCTGCCGGCTGCAAACTGCCGGGATAACAAAGGGATTGCGGCGGGTTTCTCAGTTGAAAAGGAGCAATGTCAGGAGCATAATGCACTGCAATGCTCCTCATGAATTGGCACAGGGTGCTGTTTCTTTTCCTCTGGATCTCGCCGCATGTGCTTCTCGGTGTACTAGTGGTCGGTCTTTGCAAGCGCCGCTTGTACCGCGAATTCCCGTGCTTTCTGGCCTATGTATTTTACGAGATCGCCGAGTTCATTCTGCTGTTCACTTTGTATTTGTTTGCTCTGTATTCCATCGCGGGCGTGACTGCGAACCAATATGCGTATGCTTATTCCGTCACGCTGACGTTTAACATCGCTCTGCGCTTCGGGGTGATTAATGAGGTTTCTAAAGATTTGTTTCGTGAATCCCAGTTTCTGAAGGCGGCAGCGAGGCGATCGCTGCAATGCGTGACAGGTTTGCTGCTTGGAGTGGGTGTTCTGCTTGCTGTCTATGCGCCCGGGGACAATAGTGCCAGATGGTTTGCCGGTGTGCTCGCCGTCAACCGGGGAGCGGCTATGGTTCAATCTGGCTTGCTCCTTTCCTTGTTGCTCTTTTCCCGCTTCTTGGGTGTGACCTGGCATCGCCCTGCATTCGGCATCGCGGTGGGTCTCGGGGTCCTGACAAGCGTTTATCTTGCCAACTATGCTCTTCGCGCGGAATTCACCGGCGAGGTAGCAGCGGGATTCTTGACTTTGCTGACAACCGGCACTTACCTCGTTTGTGTATTGATCTGGATCGAGTATTTGTGGGAACCTGCGCCGATTACGGCTGGTCCCGATGATACGGGGGTTCCCCATGACACGGGTGTTCCCCCTGATGAGGTGGATACTTGGAACACGGAACTTGGACATTTGCTCAAGGATTGATCGCCGCTTGGACTCTTGTCGCGGTTGCGTTCTTCGCGCTGGCGATCCTGGTGTATGTTGCCATCCGCAACCGCACGCGCCGGGTTGATTTGGAAAAAGCGGTCCAGGCGTTTCGGTGTCTCGACATTGTGGCCTTCAGAAACCTGCTCGACTCCGCCGAGGAAGCGTTTCTTCGCGAGAATCTATCGCCAAAGAAGTTCCGCGAGATCAAGCGGCAGCGTGCGTGGGCAGCACTCATCTATGTATGGGAAGCAGGAAGGGCCGCGACGGCGCTGGCAAAGATTGGTCAAGCCGCGCAACGGAGTTCCGACCCAAAAATCGCAGCGTCCGGTGCTCAGGTTGCTGAGAATGCTTTTCGGCTTCGTTTGCAAACCCTCAGGGCTTGCCCCCACCTGCTGACAGAAATCCTATTGCCTGACCTGCATGGCCGATCGCTTCCGACCTTGGTGGATCAGTATGAGCGAGCGGCAGAAACCCTCTTTCGGCTCGGCAGATTTTCATCTATCGAACGCAGTTCCTGCAATCCTTAACTCTTCCTCCCTGATTCACCCGCCACTTTTTTCGGAAGCGGCGCGCTCCCCACGGTGATGATCGTCACGCCGGGTTCGACCGTTCCAGGTTAGACCGTTCCCAGGTTAGACCCTTTCGAGGTTCGCGCCGGGCCTCGCTTTCCACCCGCACGTCGCGTTCCAGTCACACTGGTGGGTGATTTGAGTCACTGACGCGGAATCACCGGTTGAACGATAAGTATGGATACATTTGCTCAAGTGGCCGCAGATCGTGGAGCAGGTGTGAAGCGGTAAGGAAGCTTGGTCCCAGCCCGTATCGAAAGCGGTAATAACAGATTGTGGGGATGAGAACGACGCACTACTAATTCAAGTCCGGTAGGAGGCACAACATGGCAGCTCGACTTGCCGAAGAATGGTTTGCCATATGCGGAGGTTGTGAAGTCACCATCCTCGACATCGGTGAACCGCTCATCGACGTACTCAAACAAATACAAATCGTGCACATGCCAGTCCTGATGGACCACAAGCTTTTTGGGCAGACTGGCGAAGGTACAAAGATGGAGGTCCCCGAGGCGGATGTCGGGCTGATTGCTGGCGGAATCCGCAACGAAGAAAATAAGGAACTGGCGCTGGAGATGCGCAAGAAGTGCAAGATCCTGATCTCTCTAGGTTCTTGCGCCTGCTTTGGCGGCATACCGGCGCTGGCCAATCAGTACAGCAAAGAAGAGATGTTGGAGAAGGTCTACCGTGACAGCGTGACCACCGAGAAAAACGGCTTACCCCACGAGCAGATTCCCGCTCTGACCGACCGCGTCTATGCCCTCCACGAAGTGGTGAAGGTGGATGCCTTTCTGCCCGGATGTCCAACCACGCCCGAGATGGTGACCGCAGCGCTTTTGGCTGTCATCGAAGGCAAGCCGCTGCCCGCGTTGGCGGCGAAGAGCGTTTGCGACGAGTGTCCCACCCGGCGTGAAAAGAAGGCGGCCGGGGGGGGCGTGAGGGGCCACCTCGATCCGCCGGAATTCAAGTTCGGGGCGCCACTGACCGAAATGCGTTGCCTCATGGAGCAGGGCATCCTGTGCCTGGGGCCGGCGACCCGTGCCGGCTGCGGCGGAAGCGACGGCAACCCGCGCTGCATCCGCGCCTACATGCCATGCGAGGGCTGCTTTGGCCCGCTGTCGGATAAAGCCAACCCCATGGTGGACATGATGGGAGCGCTTTCTTCCATCGGACTCGATCCCAAGCAGATTCCGGATCGGGCCGCAACCTTCAACCGTTTTGCTGGCTCGGGCCGTCTGCGGCCGATGCCCAAGAGGTGATCCATGGCAAAGACACTAGTCATTCAACCTGTCACGCGCGTCGAGGGCCACGCCAAGGTGACCATTCAACTCAACGACGCGGGCAATGTGGACACCGCCCGGGTCAACGTCATTGAACTGCGCGGGTTCGAGAAGTTCTGCCTCGGACGCCCCGTGGAAGACCTTCCCCGCATCACACCGCGCATTTGCGGTGTGTGCCCGTGGTCGCATCACCTGGCCTCGGCCAAGGCTTGCGACGCGGTCTTTGGAGTCGAGCCGCCCCCGGCAGGAAAGAAGCTCCGCGAGCTGTGCAATAGCATCGCCTTCATGGAAGAGCACATTCTGCACTTCTATTTCCTCGCCGGAGCCGATTTCCTGCTCGGTCCCGATGCCGATTATTCCGTTCGCAATGTAATCGGCATACTGCAGGCGGCGCCGGACATTGCCAGAAAAGTGGTGAAGGTACGCCAGATGTGCGCCCATATGCTGGAAATCCTGGCGGGCAAGGCCATCCATCCCCAGGCCGCCATTCCCGGAGGCTTCAGCAAACCACTGGCTCCTGCCGAGCGCGACCAACTGCGCAAGAACGCCGATGAGGCGCTGGAACTCGCCAAGTTCTCCATTGCTTTCGCCAAGGAGAACGTCTTCCCCAAGTACCTCGAGGTGGTGAAGTCGCTGGGAGTGATTAAGACCGGCTTCCTCGGCACCGTCAAGGAAAACGGCGCGCTCAACCTCTACGACGGAAAGCTTCGCCTGATGACGCCCAATGGCACCCACCAGGATTTTCCGTACGCCAGCTATACGGACTTCCTCTCCGAGCACATTGAATCGTGGAGCTACCTGAAGTTCCCCTACGCCAAACAGTGGGGCGAAGGTTTCTCCATGGATGCCGATAATCCCAAGGGCGTGTATCGCACCAATACGCTGGCGCGCATCAACGTCTGCGACTTTATCGACACGCCCCTGGCACAGGCCGAACTGGAGGAGTTCCGCGCGAAGTTCGGGCGGCCCGCTCAGCTCACGCTGCTCTATCACTGGGCGCGGCTGATCGAACTGCTCTACAACGCTGAAAACGCCATCCGCTTGCTCGACGATCCCGAAATCACCAGCACCGAAACCCGGGTGAAGGTTACGCCGCGGGCAGCGCGAGGCGTAAGCTGCACCGAAGCGCCGCGCGGCACGCTCATCCACGACTACACCACCGATGCTAACGGTCTGGTCACCAACGTCAACATGATTGTGGGCACCACCCACAACAACGCTCCCATCAATATGTCGGTCACCCAAGCCGCCAAGAGCTTGATCCATGACGGCAAGTACGACCAGGGAGTGCTGAACACAGTAGAAATGGCGATCCGTGCCTACGATCCATGCTTCTCCTGCGCGACCCACCGCTTGGATGGGAAGCTGTCGGTCAAGCTGGATATTTTCGACGCGGACGGCAAGTTGGTTGGAACGCTTGCCAACTGAACCACAGCGGAAAGCAGAAAGTCTCGGGGAGAGCGATCCATCCGATCTCCCCGTTTACTGTCGCACGCCAACCCTGGTGCTCGGCGTTGGGAATATTCTGTTTGGAGACGACGGCTTCGGCTGCGCGGTCGTTGGCTACCTCGAGGCCCACCACCAGGTGCCCGAATCGGTCTGCGTGCTGGATGCTGGCACCGGCGTGCGCAGCCTGTTATTCACTCTCTGCTTGAGCTCCGCGCGTCCGCGGCGCTTGCTTATCCTGGACGCGATCGATGCCGGACGCAAGATCGGGGAGATCTTCGAGATCAATCCCGCCGACATTCCGCCGGTCAAACTCGACGATTTCTCGATGCACCAGTTACCCACGTCCAACCTGTTGCGCGAGTTACAAGAAACCTGCGGGGTCGAGGTGCGGGTCCTGGCCTGCCAAACCGGCCCACTGCCGGAAGAGATCTCCCAGGGTTTGTCGAAAGCAGTCAGCCGCGCCGTGCCGCAAGCGGCAGAGTGGCTGATCCGCGAGTATTTCCCTGGCGGCACCGCGTCGCGACGAGACCCCAGCCAAGCAAGCGCGTAATTCCAGCCGGCCACGTGCTGGCCATTCGCTTCGTGCGCTGCCCCCTGTTGAAAAACCCATTGGTTGTGTGTCGAAGGTCACGCGGAAGCGTGAGAGCGGTCACTGCGCAGCCGCCACAATACCCGCATTATCAGAGGACTTTTGGCAGGACCCCTGTAGACAGGCTGGTGGCATCGTATGAGCCCGAATCTGGCAATGATCAGCGATGGAAAGAAGTTCCTCTGGGATGGGCAGCCCTACGACAGCAAAGAAGCGGCATCAAGCGCGGCGCAGTCATATCAGAACGACAACTTTCAGGTCCAGACGGTAGAGGAAGACGGGAAGTTCCTGGTGTACACCAGGAGAATCATCAAGGAATGGGTAGCCGCTACCCAGTAGCGGGCACCCTGCGCAGAGGTGGCAAATGGCGGTAGGCATATTGCCGGTTCAAAGCGATCCGACGCTGCTGGAAGACATTCGGCGGTATGGGAAGTTCGACACGGAGGGCTGTTATCAGTGCGGCACTTGCACCCTCTCCTGTGACCTGTGCACGGACTTCGCAAACTTTCCTCGCAGAAGCATGCGCTACGCACTTCTCGGGCTGAGGGCACCCCTCCAAGGAAGCCTCGAGCCCTGGATTTGCCACGACTGCGGCGATTGCTCCATCGCCTGCCCGCGCCACGCCGAGCCCAGGATTTCCATGCACACGCTGCGACGCTTCCTGAGCGCCCAGTATGAGTGGACGGGCATGGGCGGCAGGCTGCTCAGGTCGCGGGCCTGGCACCTCGGCTCGCTGGCCTTCGCTGCCGTGTTCGTCGTGGCGCTGATCCTCTGTTACCACCTTTGGTATGTGGGACTGCCCGTTTCCGGCCTGACCACTGCGATGGGCCTGGAGCACATGTTCCCCATCATGACGTATTTCACGCTCACCGTGATGCTCTTTCCCTTCCTTCTCCTGCTGACCCGCGTCTTCCGCGTCTGGCGGTTCACCATGGGCGGCGAGGACCGGCCATCGATCCCGTTCTCTGTCTATGTCGAAGAGGCGTGGACGTACGCGTACCAGTCGGTGACCCACTCGATGATGAAGAAATGTCCGGAAAAAGGCCGCTGGCTGGGGCATTGGCTGATGGCCCTGGGCGTGGTCATGATGCTCACCATCAAGGTCTTCGCTCTGCGCTGGTTTCAAACCGATAATATTTATGCCTTTTATAACCCGCAGCGGTGGCTGGGATACCTCGCCGCCGGCTTCATCTTCTACGGCGTCGGCGACATCCTCGTTAAACGGGTGAAAGCGAACAAAGAAATCTATAAGGAAACGCACCTCGAGGACGTGATCTTCCCCGTCCTGCTCCTGCTGACGGCGCTCAGCGGAATGGGCGCACACATCTTGCGGTATTCAGGGTTGGCGTACGCCGCTCTTATCGCGTACGCCGTGCACGTAATTATCGCCACCCCGATGCTGGTGGTAGAAATGCCCTTCGGCAGCTGGGCACACATGATCTATCGGCCGCTGGCGCTGTATTTCCAGGCGGTCAAAGAGCGGGCCGCGCAGCTAGCGCCCGCTGGGGAGGCTATCGGCCATGTCGTCTAACCTGATCCAGCCCCATCCCGTCGGTGCCGCACTGGTAGTCGGTGGCGGCATCGGCGGCATGCAGGCCGCGCTGGATCTCACTGGTGCGGGCATTAAGGTTTACCTGACCGACAACGGACCGGCGATCGGTGGGGTCATGTCTCAACTGGACAAGACCTTTCCCACCAACGACTGCGCCATGTGCACCATGGCCCCGCGCCTGGTCGAGGTTGGCCGCCATCGCGACATTGAGGTTCTCACCCTGAGCGAGGTGCAAAGCGTCCGCGGAACTCCCGGGAATTTCAACGTCACTCTGAACCGGCAACCGCGCTACGTCGATGAAAAGAAGTGCACTGGTTGCGGGACCTGCGTCTCGAATTGTCCCACTCACAACCATGTACAACCCATGCCCACTCCGCCCGTGGAACTGGAGCCGGCGACCCGCGAAACCCTCGCCGCCATCGTCGCTCGCCACAAGAACCGGCCCGGACCCCTGATGCCCATTCTCCAGGAGGTCAACATCGCCCTCAACTATTTTCCCGAGAGCGCTCTGCGCTACGTCGCGCAGGAGACCGGCTACTCTGTCGCTGACGTTTATCGCATTGCGACTTTTTACAGCTCCTTCAGCGTGGTGCCGCGCGGCAAGTACGTGATCAATGTCTGCATGGGCACGACCTGCTATGTGCGGGGAAGCCAACGGCTCATGGACAAGGTCAGCGAAATGCTCGCCATCAAAGAGGACGAAACCACGCCCGACATGAAGTTCACGCTCAAGAGCGTCCGTTGCATTGGATGCTGCGGCCTTGCCCCCGCCCTCACCATAGGCACCGAGACTTATGGCAAGCTGACTCGCCAAGACATACCCGACATCGTGCACAAGTGCCAGGAGGTGGCCTAGCCATGTCACTCACTCTCCAGGAGCTGCACCAGAAAAAGGACGAGGCGATCAAGCAGGTTCAGCTCCGCGGCAAGACAAAAGACCTCATGGTGTGCTGCGGCACGGGCTGTGTCGCCGGCGGCGCCTTCAAACTCAAGGATGCCCTCGACAAAGAAGTTGCCGAAAAGGGCCTCGGCGATCAAGTGCGCGTGGTCGCGACCGGATGCAACGGCTTCTGCGGCCAGGGCCCTCTGGCCGTCGTCCTGCCGGACGAGACTTTCTATGGATGGCTCAAGCCCGAAAATGCCTCCACTCTGATCGAGGATCATATCGTCAAGGGCACTCCCGTCAAGAAGTTCATGTTTGTCTCGCCCGAGACGAAACAGCCCATCCCCCTGTTGTCCGACATTCCGTTTTTCCATAAACAGATGCCCGTGGTTTTGCGCAACAAAGGGCTCATCGACCCGGAGAAGATCGACGACTATTTCGCCCGCGACGGCTACCAGGGTATGGGGCTGGCGCTCACCTCGCTCACTCCCGAGCAGGTGATCGATAGCATCACGCGCTCCGGGCTGCGCGGCCGCGGCGGCGCGGGATTCCCAACCGGCATCAAGTGGAAGATATGCCGCGCCGAGAAAAAAACGCCGAAGTACCTCATTGGCAATTGCGACGAAGGCGACCCCGGCGCCTATATGGACCGCAGCTTGCTCGAATCCGATCCTCATTCGCTGGTCGAAGGCATGACCATCGCCGCCTATGCCATCGGTGCGACGCAAGGGTATGTCTATGTTCGCACCGAGTATCCTCTGGCCCGTCAGCGCCTGCAAAAAGCAATAGACGACGCACGCGCCTGCGGCCTGCTGGGCGAAAACATCCTCTCCACCGGCTTTGCTTTCGATCTGGAGATTCGCGAAGGCTCGGGCGCCTTCGTCTGCGGGGAAGAAACATCCCTCATCCATTCCATCGAAGGCGCCAGCCCCGAACCCACGCAGCGGCCTCCCTTCCCGGCGCAGTCCGGCCTCTGGGGTTGCCCCACTATCATCAACAACGTTGAGACTCTGGCCAACGTCCCTCAGATCATCACCCAGGGCGCGGAGTGGTTTGCCGGCATCGGAACCGCCTCCAGCAAGGGCACCAAGATCTTCTCCCTGGTCGGAAAGATCAACAACACCGGCCTCATCGAGATCCCGATGGGCATCACCCTGCGCGACGTCATCTACGAGATCGGCGGCGGCATTCCCGACAAGAAGCAATTCAAGGCGGTGCAGACCGGCGGTCCTTCCGGCGGTTGCATTCCCAGCAAGTTCATCGATCTCCCCATTGATTACGAGAGCCTCAAGGAAGTGGGCTCGATGATGGGTTCGGGCGGCATGATTGTTATGGATGAAGACACCTGCATGGTCGATGTCTCCAAGTTCTTCATCCAGTTCACCAACGACGAGTCCTGCGGCAAATGCAGCGCGTGCCGCGAGGGCAGCGAGGCTCTGCTCGAGGTCCTGACCAGAATCTCGGACGGGGAAGGCCGCGAAGGGGATGTGGAGTTCCTCGAAGAACTCGGAGAGGCAATCAAAGACGCCTCGATGTGCGGGCTCGGCCAGACTCTGCCCAACCCGGTGCTGTCTACCATCAAGTACTTCAAGGACGAGTACGTTGCGCATATCGCCGATAAGAACTGTCCGGCGAAAGTTTGCAAGCCGCTCATCAAGTACTACATCGATCCCGACAAGTGCCCGGGTTGCACGTTGTGTCTCAAGGCTTGTCCCGGCGGCGCGGTGAAAGGATCGAATAAGCACGTCCACGTCATCGATCAAGACGTCTGTACCAAGTGCGGCGAGTGCCTCGAGGTCTGCCCGCCCAAAGTTGGGGCGATCGTCAAGCTCTCCGGGAAAGAAGCCCTGTACTTGCAGTCGCTGTCCGCTCCGGTGCCAGTCAAGGAGTGGAAGGCGCGCCGGACCGAAGAGAAGAGAACGGGAGTCCAGAACCAGTAAGCGTGAGAAGAAAACATGCCGACGCTCACCATCAATAACGCGCAGATAGAAGTTGAGGAGGGGACAAAACTCCTCCACGCCGTAGAAAAAGCCGGCGTCAAGCTCCCCACCCTCTGCCACCATAAGGCGCTGACTCCCTATGGCGCGTGCCGCCTCTGCGTCGTTGAGGTAGCCACTCCCGGCAGGCCGGCCTCGGTTCAGGCTGCCTGCTCCTACCCCGCCCTGGACGGGATCAGTGTCACAACCCATAGCGAGCGGGTCCTGCGGGCACGGCGCATTGTGGCCGAGCTTCTGCTGGCGCGCTGTCCCGAATCTGAAGTTGTCAAACGCATCGCCGCCGAGCTGGGCGTCAAGGAAACCCGGATCACGAAGAAGAACGACGACTGCATCTACTGCGGTCTGTGCGTCCGCATGTGCGAGGAGCGCATGGGAAGGGCCGCCATCGGCTTCACCGGCAGGGGACCAAAGAAAAAACTACAGGCGCCCTTCGGCAAACACAATTCGGTCTGTTGGACTTGCGGGGCATGCAATTTCATTTGCCCCACCGGCAAACAGGTTTCATCCCTGGCCACGGCGGGCACCTTCGACCCCATTCGCAACATCTTCAACATGGATCTGGACTCCAGGTCCGCCACTTACATCCCGTACCCGCAGGCCGTTCCCAACAAGGCCATAATCGATCGCGACACCTGCGTCCATTTGAATTACGACGACTGCGGAATCTGCGAGGAAGTGTGCGAGGCCGACGCCATCGATTTTAACCAGAAAGCGACCACCGTTGAGCTGAACGTGGGAGCCGTCATCCTCGCTCCCGGCTACCGGACCTATGATGCCAAGGGCAGCAAGGATCTGGGATATGGCCGCCTGCCGAATGTGGTCAACGCCATGGAGTTCGAGCGCATTCTGTCGGCGTCGGGACCGTTCTCCGGCCATGTGCTGCGGCCGAGCGATGGGCAAACCCCGAAGCGGATCGGCTTCATCCAATGCGTCGGGTCGCGCGACTCGGAGAGGGATTACTGCTCCTCCGTCTGCTGTATGTACGCCACCAAAGAAGCGCTCATGGCCAAGGAGCACCTTGGGGAGAATCTCCAGTGCGACATCTTCTTCATGGACCTGCGCGCCTTCAGCAAAGGATTTGAGCAGTATTACAACCGCGCCCGGGAACAGGGCGTCGAATATATCCGTTGCCGCATCCCCAAAATCGAGGAAGTACCCGAGACTAAAAACCTCATCATCAACTATCTGGCCGAGAACGACAAGAAAATCTCGCGGGAGTACGACTTGGTCGTCCTCTCTGTGGGCATGCAGCCTCCGAAAGAGGTGAAGGCGTTCTCGGAAAAATTCGGCATCGCCCTCAATCCTCACGATTTCTGCCACACCTCGGTGTTCAAACCCGCGGAAACTTCCCGGGAAGCGATCTTTGTGGCAGGCCCGTTTGCCGAGCCCAAGGACATCCCGGAAACCGTCATGCAGGCATCGGCAGCAGCCGGGCAGGTACTTTCGCTGCTAAAGGACGCCCGGGGAACGCAGATGACACCCAAGGTGTACCCCCCGGAGAGAGATGTGACCGGAGAGGAGCCGCGCATCGGCGTCTTTGTCTGTCACTGCGGAACCAACATCGCCGGCGTGGTCAATGTCCCCTCGGTGATGGAGTATGCGAAGACGCTGCCCAACGTGGTCTATGCCGGGGCCAATCTCTACACCTGCTCCAATGACACCCAGGAGGCGATCAAGGCAACCATCAACGAACACCATCTGAACCGCGTGATCGTTGCCTCCTGCACACCCCGTACCCACGAGCCCCTCTTCCGCAACACCATGCGCGAGGCCGGACTCAATGCTTATCTCTTTGAGATGGCAAACATCCGTGACCAGTGTTCCTGGGTCCACATGCAGGAGCCGGAACGGGCAACCGAAAAATCCAAGGACTTGGTGAGGATGGCGGTGGCCAAGGCACGGCTGCTGGAGCCGCTCGCCCAGAGGTCGATCCCGGTCAACAAGTCGGGCTTGGTCATTGGTGGCGGCCTCGCTGGCATGACGGCCGCGCTTTCGCTCGCCCATCAGGGATTCAACGTTCACCTGGTCGAGAAGCAGAACGAACTCGGCGGGAACCTGAAGCACCTCCATTACCTGCTGGGCGGGGACCAACCGCAAGCCGAGCTGAATCGCCTGCGGCTGGAGATCAGCCGCAACGACCGAATCTGTGTCTATACCGGAGCCAAGCTCGAGAAGATCGACGGCTCAATCGGCGACTTTACCACTACCATTGCCCTCGACGGCCAGACCGCCACGGTTAAGCATGGCACGATCATCGTTGCTACCGGAGCGCGCGAGCACCACCCCACCGAGTACCTCTATGGGCAGCACAAACGCGTAATCACCCAGCGAGAACTCGAAGAACGTCTGGTGACTGACGACGCCTTCCTGAAACCGAACGGCAAGCAAAAGACAGTTGTGATGATCCAATGCGTCGGTTCACGCGACAAAGAGCGCCCGTACTGTTCGCGCGTGTGCTGCGCCGAGGCCATCAAGAATGCGCTGAAGATCAAGGAACTCTCGCCGGGAACCCATGTCTACGTCCTCTACCGCGACATCCGCACCTATGGTTTCAAGGAAGAGTACTACACCCGGGCGCGGCAGTTGGGCGTCGCATTCGTCCGCTACGAAGAAGATCGCAAACCTGAAGTAGCGCCGAATGGGCAGGGACTCCAGGTGACGGTGTTCGACCAGACGCTCGGCATGCCCTTTACCATCGCCGCCGATGCGGTAGTCTTGTCGGCGGGCATTCAGCCGCACGAGGACAATAAACAGCTCGCGCAGCTGATCAAGGTTCCATTGAATAGCGAAGGCTTTTTCCTCGAGGCTCACATGAAGCTGCGCCCGGTCGACTTCATGACCGACGGCGCTTTCCTGTGCGGGCTGGCGCATTCTCCCAAGAACATCGAGGAAACCATTCTCCAGGCTCAGGCCGCCGCCGCCAGAGCATCCACCATCCTCAGCCGCGACCGCATCGAACTGGAAGGCAACATATCGCATGTCGTCGACGCGAGCTGCGACGGTTGCGCCTACTGCGTGGACACCTGCCCCTACAAAGCGATCTCCATGGTGGAGTACATGTGGCAGGGTGGGGTCAAGAAAGTCGTCGAGACCAACGACTCCGGTTGCAAGGGCTGTGGCTGCTGCCAGGCGACCTGTCCAAAGAACGGCATATTCGTCTACGGATTTACCCTCGCCGAAATCGAGGCCCAGATCCACGCTGCCTTGGGAGTGTCGTAATGGAGCATCGTAATGGAAGATAACTTTGAGCCCCTGATCATCGCCCTGTGCTGCAACTGGTGCTCCTACGCCGGTGCAGACCTGGCGGGCGTTTCCCGGACCCAATACCCGCCCAGCATCCGCATCGTCCGCGTGATGTGCTCGGGAATGGTGCATCCCAACCTCGTGATTGACGCGTTCACCAAGGGCGCAGACGGCGTCCTCATCTGCGGCTGCCATCTCGGAGATTGTCACTACCAGGAAGGCAATTACAAAACCGAAAAACGCGCGGACGCCATCAAGCTCATGCTCGCCGATTTCGGTATCGAGGAAGAGCGCTTTAAGTTGGAGTGGGTTTCCGCAGCCGAAGGCCCAAGATTTGGGCAGGTGGTGCGGGATTTCACGGAGCAAGTGAAGAAGCTGGGCGTCAGCCCATACAAGCAGTAAGAGCAGCGACTTGATCCAGCAGGCTGCGGAAAAAGTCGATCTCGCACTTGATTTTGGGTGGCGCAGCGGTTCACCGCTGCGGTAACCGGCTTGTTTTCAGGGCCGGCTTTAGCCGCTGCGGTGAGACGGCGACGCGGAAAGTACTGTTTCCGCAGCCTGCTAGACTTGATCTACAGGAAAAACAAGCATCCATTTCAGAGAAGCTGAAGTTCCCGTCAGGACCTCACCGAGAAGTCTACCCTGAATCTTTCACCTAATGGCTACCACTCCAAAGGCGTAGTGTTCTCGTCGATCCCATCGCCGAGATGGTACGATTCGTATCAGGGTATGCCTTTAGGCATACCGTAGGAGCCGTGTTCTGAATGCGCCTTTAGGCGCCGGTCTTTCGCCACAGGCTCCCAGCATTTGCTAAGGAACTCTTCATCTTGAACAGTCCCCTCCAAACCCCGTTCGATAGTGTCGAGAATGCTCATCAATACGTGCGCCTGTTGATCGAGGCCATCACCGAAGCCAAGACCGAGATCGCAGCCGACCTCGGTGCGGCCGCCCAGGCCAAGTCGGAGCGCCGGGTGCAGGCGCTGCAAATCGTGCAATTCAAGTTGGACAAACTGGAGCGGCATCTCCAGAGCAGCAGTCGCCTGCTCAACGACCTGCGCACCCTGCGACGCCTTCTGTTGGACGAACGCCCCGAACCCACCGCCGCCAGCCCCGACGGAATTGTCCGGAATTCTGAGGAATAGATCGCGCCCGGTATTCGAGCAGGGCTACACGTTCCGGTTCACGCTCTCAATTTTTCGGCAAACTTCTTTTCCAACTTCGCCAGCTTCGGCGAGATCGTGAACATGCAATAAGGCTGNNTCCGGAAACACTTTCGCCGCCGTCATCTCCGCAATCACATCCTCCGCAATCCGCTGCTGCTCTTCATCGCTGTAGAAGATGACGGAGCGATATTGCTCCCCCGCATCATTCCCCTGCCGATTCACCGTGGTCGGATCGTGCATCGTGAAGAATACATCCAGCAGTTCGCGATAATTGATCTGGTCGGGATCGAAGGTGACGCGTACGACTTCCACATGCCCCGTGTCGCCGCCGCACACCTGGCGATAAGTAGCCTGGTCGGCGCCTCCCCCCATGTAGCCGGACTCCACGTGTGTGACCCCGGTCAGACGCTGAAAAACGGCTTCCATACACCAGAAGCATCCGCCGCCGAAAACTGCTCTTTGCTCTTTGGCCATGGTGATTAGATGCGTGCGGACTCGCGAAGTTACGGTTTTGCTTCGCCGCTTTTCAGCACCGCTCTTACCAACCCTTACTGGATTTCGAGCGACACCACCTCACCTTCGCCATCCTGACGTTCATGATAATTGAGGGATACCCTCTTGTTTTCGGCCGCGACACCTTCTGACGCTCGGCTTTCGCTTTGCGGCCGCAATGACCTTGTCTTCTCTCTGAAGTCCTCAGCCTGCGCCAACGCTGCGCTGGCGTGGCTTGCCACCTCGGGATCGCCACTGCTGGCAAGACTCTGTAACAGTGCTATAGCCTCATCCACCTTGCGATTTGCCAGGTAAATATTGGCGAGATTCAATTGATACGATTCATCCCTCGGTGACAATTTCACCGCGTTCTTCATGGTCGCCAGACCTTTTTCGGGCTCACCCGAAACCGCCTGCGCGTAGGCCAGCAGCAAATACGCATCGGCCAGCTTCGGATCGAGCGCAATGGCGGTTTCCAGTTCCTTTTTCATCTCATTCGACTTAACGCCATTCCTCAGGCCCCCGGCCCGGTTCATCAGCAGGGCGTTGTAGTAATGCACGCGAGAGTCCTTGCTGTCGCGCTCCGAGGCCCGCCGGAAATATTCGCCCGCATGTTCATAGTCCTGCCGCTGCAGATAGACGTACCCTGCACCACGCAGCGCCGAAGCATTGTCGGGATCCATCTTCAGCACCTCCTGAAATTCGTCGAGCGCGCGATCTTGGTGGTCGGAAGAGTGCGCATCGATATCTGCCAGGAGGGCGCGCGCGTCCGCCAAACTCACGGACGTCTCGGTAAACTGCGCGGCGACAATGTCCGAAGGCGTAGCGATCGTATAGTTCTTGAATCGCCCGCCGCTCAAATAGTTTCGGAGCACTGTATCGAACTGCTTCGGTGTCATCCCAAATGCTAGCTGTATCGCCTGTTCAATGGTTTTTTTCTGCTGGCCCGTCGCGTCAAAATAGTCCACCAGCTTGGCCGTCAGTTTGTTGTCATAAAGATAGTGCACCACCAGGCTAGACTCCGCGTAAAACATGTTGCGAGGCTTCCCGCTCTCGTTGTAGGTCTTCGAATTCTGCTGCACACGAAACAGATCGGCGACCTGCATCATTCCCGTCCGTTTCAGCATCCGGCAGGTATCCGCGGGTATCTGGCCCACGCGGGCTTCTTTGTCGTCGACTTCGATACTCGAGAAATACTCGGCAAAGCCTTCCCAGAACCAGGCATCGGCACTCCCCGAAAAATTGCCGCTCATCAACTGGTGGGCATACTCGTGAAAGACCACCGTCCAGGGATTATCCACCGACACATCGAGCATAATGAAAGTGCGATCCTCCCCGCCCTGGAATCTTCCGGCGACTTCGACCGGCTTCCCGTTAAAGAGCGGCGCCATTTGCCTTATCTCACTGCTGCTTCGGAACGCTACGATTTGTAGCGGTACCGGCAGATTCACCTCCGCCTTGGTCATCAGGGCTCCGAAGACGGAACGCATCTGCTCGAAGTGAAATGCGACATCGCGGCCGCGCTTGTCCCCGGCATCGGTGATCACGGAGAAATTCGGCGAGCGTATTTCCACCCACTGCGGGTCGCCCGCAAAACTCTGGCGCGACCACAGGACGACGCAGGTCAGCGCAATGAAAAGTTTGAGGAAGCGCATGGCTGGCTGCCCCCCGAGAACCAGGGATAGTACCGCACAATGCGACCGAAGCAAACAATTATTTTTGCAGGGAAACTGATGGGACCGTCTCTCTTGGCGGGCAGTCTGGTAGCACCGGCAAGACGACTTAAACGGATACCGTGAAAGACGTCTCCGTACGTGTAACCGGCCGGTAAAGCGTGTCGCGCTCGATCGGTTCGCGCCCGGCCTCCGTGATCAGGCGCACCAGATCGTGCCGCCGCAGGCCTTGCGGAGTGGTCGCTCCCGCGTCGTGGTAGATCTTCTCCTCGACCACGGTCCCGTCAATATCGTCGGCGCCGAAGCGCAGCGATATCTGCGCAATCTTAGGAGTCATCATCTGCCAGTAAGACTTAATATGCGGAAAGTTATCCAGCACCAGCCGGCTGACCGCAATCTGCTTGATGTCGGTCATGCCGGTGGTAGTGAAAAGATGCTGCAGCGGCGTGTTCGCCGGATGAAAAGCAAGTGGAATAAACGTCTGGAACCCGCCGGTCTCATCCTGCAAGGCACGCAGTTTGAGGAGGTGGTCGACGCGGTCCTCGTCGTCTTCGATATGGCCGTAGAGCATGGTGGCGTTCGATTTCAGCCCGATCTGATGCGCCAGCCGCGCGGTATCGAGCCATTGATCGCCGTCAATCTTGTGATCGCAAATAATGTGCCGTACGCGATCGGCAAAAATTTCAGCGCCACCGCCCGGCAGTGAATCCACGCCCGCCTCTTTCATGTTTTCCAGCGTCTGGCGGATCGTCAACTTAGCCCGCTTAGCCAGGTAAGCAACTTCCACCATGGTAAAAGCCTTCATGTGGACCAGCGGAAAGCGCTCTTTCAATCCGGAAACCAGGTCAAGAAAATATTGAAACGGCAAATCGGGATGCAGCCCCCCAACAATGTGAAACTCAGTGACCGCCTCGGTGTAGCCGGAAGCGGCCGTCGCGAAGGCTTCTTCAAGCGCCATGGTGTATGCGCCAGGAGTATCCTTCTTGCGCCCAAAAGCGCACAACCGGCAAGCCGCCACGCAAACATTCGTAGGATTGATATGCCGATTGACGTTGAAGTAAGCCTTGTCCCCATGCATCCGCTCACGAACCCAGTTGGCCAGCCACCCCACGGCCAGAATGTCGCCCGTCCCATAAAGGACAAGCGCATCGGCCTCGTTCAAGCGTTCACCCGCGAGGACTTTATCTTTGATCGGGAGCAGGCGCGGGTCGTCGGTCTGAAATGCGTGGGTCTGGAATGCGTGCGCGTTCAGCATCTCTTCAATAATAACCCAGCCCGCAGAGGATCACTAAAAAGCTGTCAAACCTGAGCGTAGCATGGACTTCACGAAGTGAAGTCCATGCGGAGTCGAAGGCCACCTACGCCCTATCAATACCAAAGACGCGTCAGAGAGTTCTAACCATTCCGGGCGCTGTGGAACGGTGACCGGCGATGGCCCGCTCCGTACCCCCTCCAAAGAGGCTCCCCATTTTTAGCTGAGGCACCACCAAATACTTCATTGACTTTCGCCACCGCCATTGGCAACATATAATTGTCAGATAATAATCAGCGAGACCCCTCATGCTCGATACCCGTGAAATCCACTCCCTGACCGATTTCCTGCGTAACCATAAAAAGCATGTCGCGCGCCTCAAAAAGACGCAAGCCCCGGAAGTCCTGACGGTGAACGGCAAGGCCGAGGTCGTTGTGCAGGACGCGGCCAGCTACCAATTAATGCAAGACCGCTTGCACCACATGGAAACCCTTGCCGCAATTCAGGAGGGAATGGCGAGCGCGGGACGCGGCGAACTCAAGCCCGCCGCTCAGGTGCTGAACGAGATGCGGATCAAGTATGGCCTATCGCGTTAGTCTCGCCGCACCCGCTGAAGCCGATGCCTATGCGGCGTTTGACCGCATACGCGCGGCGGCTCCCATGGCATGCGGAGAAGTGGCTCACGCGGTTATTCGAGGCCATTTTCAGCTTGGACAAGCTTCCCTCCCGGTGTCCCGTCGCTCCCGAGGCAAAAGAACTTGGCTATCCCGCCCGCCATTTGCTGTACGGCAAAGGGAACGGTGTTTACCGGATCGTTTTTCATGTCCGGGAAGACGAGCGGCATGTGCGTGTCTTGCGCATCTGGCACGCCTCCCGCGGTGCCATCACCGCCGCCGACGTGGAGGAATAACCACACTGCGTTCCTCCCAGCCTTTTTCATCACATTTTTCTCGTACGCTCATCACAGACTTGCTCCCCAACTCGGTGCGAAGATACCTCGACAGTGCACCATCGA
>PLHP01000310.1 GCA_003138955.1 Acidobacteriaceae bacterium
GGGCGGTCATAGACGAGAAAAAACTTTCTCCGAGAGTGCGGAGTCTGATGGCCTCGTCCGAGTTATGGTGGAGCGTAGTGAGCCTGTGGGAGGCGATTCAAAAGGCGCACGTGGGAAAGCTCTCGCTGCCGCTGCCGGCCGGGCCTTTCTTGGCTGGCGCACTCAGCTCTAACCATGTTCGATTGTTGCCCGTTAGCCTAAGCCACGTCTTGCGAGTTGAAGAGTTGCCACTTCATCATCGCGACCCGTTCGACCGCTTGCTCATTGCGCAGAGCATCGAAGAGGGATGGCCAATTGTTACGGCCGATCCATGGTTTTCGCGTTATCCGGTCGATGTGATCTGGTAATTTGACGGCTAAGAGCTAGTGTCGTGTCCCGGAAATACGCGAACAAAGTCGGGGACTTGGTCCGAGGCTAAGCGAAGAGTTTCGTGGTGCAAACAAAATACATAGGTCCTTCGCTTCGCTCAGGATGACAACTTAGTTTAATGTACGAACTTACGGGACAGCGCACTAGAACCCCATCGTGTCGTCCGCGGAAGGCCCGTAGGTCGCGGGTACCGGCTTCCCATTCAAACGCAGATACACGCCGAGCTGGGCGCGGTGGTGCACCAGGTGATTCAGGAACATTTGGCGGTAGGCCAGGAAGCGCGAGCCATCGAAGATGGGCTTGCCCTGAAAGCTGAGCTTCCAGTTCTCGGTCCAGGCTTCATCGGGAGTTTTCTTGAGTGCGGTGCGAACTTGGGCTGCGCCCTCGTCGAAAGCTTTGACCAGTTGCGCCGCCGACTCAAAGGGCAGAGGCTTGATGGTGCTTTTTGCGAAATCAAGTTCAGGAGTGGTAAGGATCGTAAGGCCAAAACCAGCCAACTGCACCACGTGAGGCGCGAGCTTGTTCAGGGGCATTGATTTGGGATGCGGCGTGAAGTCCTTCTTGTCTTCCGGAACTCGTTCCAGCATGGTGCGGGTCTTCTTGATTTCTTCATCGAACTCGGTCACGAGAAGTTCATTAATGGGCATGTTTATCCTCGACGATAGTTTTCGCAATGGTTATCTGCAATAGTATGAGATGTGCGGCCGCTGGGAGCGATTCACCCTATCTGCGGAAGCCAGGAACCAAAAGCCAGGAGCCTGAAGCGATCTTATGTCCCGCCCTAAACCTCTCGTTCTCGTCATCCTCGACGGCTGGGGATACCGCGCTGAAACCAAGGCCAATGCTATCGCCCTCGCGCGCAAGCCGACCTACGACCGGTTGCTGCGCGAGTATCCGAACACGCTGATCCATACCAGCGGGCCGTTTGTCGGGCTGCCGGAAGGGCAGATGGGAAACAGCGAAGTCGGCCATCTGAATATGGGCGCTGGGCGCATCGTGCATATGGACATCACACGCATCGACCTGATGATCCTGAACGGCGAATTTTTCTCGCATCCCGTGCTCGTCGAGGCGATGAAGAATGCTCGCGGCGGCGGGCGCAAGTTGCATCTGTTCGGGCTGGTGTCGGACGGCGGCGTGCACTCGCGGCAGGAGCATCTGTATGCGCTCCTGAAAATGGCCAAGCAGCAGGGAGTCGATTGCGTCTTCGTGCATGCCTTCATGGATGGCCGCGACACGCTGCCGACCAACGGCGCCGGCTATCTCGATCAACTGCAGCAGAAGATACGCGAATATAACTCCGGCAAAATCGCGACCGTCAATGGCCGTTATTACGCCATGGATCGCGACCGGCGCTGGGAGCGCATCGCCAAGGCCTACAGCGCGATGGTCGAGGGCAAAGCCGAGGGCGGTAGCTACGTCGACCCGGTGCAGGGTATGAAAGAGTCCTACAACAAGGGTGTGACCGACGAGTTTGTGGTGCCCTTCGTTTGCACGGATGGGCGCGGCGAAGCGTTGGCAAAGATCGGCGACGGCGATTCGTGCATCTGCTTCAATTTTCGCGCGGATCGTGTGCGCGAGATCACGCGCGCGCTGTGCCGCAACAGCGGACTGAACGCGAAGGGCGGGAGCGACTTGCCGGGCGCGGCCGAACTCGATGCAACTATCCCACGCGAGCGCGCGCCTAAGAATCTGAAGTACGTTTGCATGACGAGGTACGACAAGAACTTCGACCTGCCGGTGGTGATTCCGCCGGAGTCGATGGCGAACATCCTGGCCAATGTCATGGGCGGGCTGAACATGCGCAACCTGCGCGTGGCGGAGACAGAGAAGTATGCGCACGTGACGTACTTTTTTAACGGCGGCGTGGAACAGCCTTTTCCGGGAGAAGAACGGGTGATGGTGCAGTCGCCGAAGGTTGCCACGTACGACCTGAAGCCGGAGATGAGCGCCGCCGGCGTCGCCGAAGCGGTTGTCAAGGCGACCAACGATGGTACCTTCGACGTGATCATCGTTAACTTTGCGAATGCCGATATGGTCGGACACTCGGGCAAGATTGAGCCGACCATCAAGGCGGTCGAGACGGTCGATGCCTGCCTGGGCGAGATTGAGAAAGCGGTGCGCGCCAAAGGCGGAGCCATGCTGATTACGGCCGACCACGGTAATGCTGAAATGATGATCGACCCCGTAACCGGCGGTCCGCACACGGCGCATACGACGAATCCGGTGCCGTTTATTCTGATGGCAGAGGACGCGAAACAGTACACCCTGAAGCCGAACGGTTCGCTGCGTGATATTTCGCCGACGATGCTCGGGATGCTGGGGATCACTGAGCCAAAGGAAATGACGGG